>NZ_JBJGZO010000025.1:0-68009 GCF_054050575.1 Blastococcus sp. SYSU D00868 | reverse complement strand
CCCCCCCCCCCCCCCCCCCCCCCCCCCCCCCCCCCCCCCCCCCCCCCCCCCCCCCCCCCCCCCCCCCCCCCCCCACCCCACCCCGGGAGCACCCTCATGACCTCTTCCGACCGCCCGACCCTCGGGGTGGGCCTCGTCGGGCACGCCTTCATGGGCGCCGCCCACTCGCAGGCCTGGCGCACCGCCCCGCGCTTCTTCGACCTCCCGCTGCGCCCCGAGCTCACCGTGCTCGTCGGCCGCGACCGGGCCCGGGTCACCGACGCCGCCGCCCGCCTGGGCTGGGCGGACGTCGAGACCGACTGGCGCCGGGTCCTCGAGCGGGACGACGTCCACCTGGTCGACGTCTGCACCCCCGGCGACACCCACGCCGAGATCGCCATCGCCGCCCTCGAGGCCGGCAAGCACGTGCTGTGCGAGAAGCCGCTGGCCAACACCGTGGCCGAGGCCGAGGCCATGGCCGAGGCGGCCGCCCGCGCGGCGGCGCGCGGCGTCCGCTCGATGGTCGGCTTCACCTACCGCCGGGTGCCGGCCGTCGCGCTGGCCCGGCAGCTGGTCGCCGAGGGGCGGATCGGCCGCATCCGGCACGTGCGGGCGGCCTACCTGCAGGACTGGATCGCCGACCCGTCGGCGCCGATGTCCTGGCGGCTGGAGAAGGACAAGGCGGGGTCCGGGGCCCTGGGCGACATCGGCGCGCACATCGTCGACCTCACCCAGCACATCACCGGCGAGACCCTCACCGGGGTCAGCGGGCTGATGGAGACCTTCGTCACGGAGCGGCCGCTGGCCGCGTCCTCGGGCGGCGCGCTGTCCGGCGTCGCCGGCGAGGGGATGGGCCAGGTCACCGTCGACGACGCGGCGCTGTTCCTCGGCCGCTTCTCCGGCGGTGCCGTGGCCACGTTCGAGGCCACCCGGTTCGCGCTGGGCCGCAAGAACGCCATCCGCATCGAGGTCAACGGCTCCGAGGGCAGCCTGGCGTTCGACTTCGAGGACATGAACGTCCTGGAGTTCTTCGACGGCACGGAGCCGGCCGAGCGGGCGGGCTTCCGCCGGATCATCGTCACCGAGCCCGAGCACCCCTACGTGAGCGCCTGGTGGCCGGCCGGCCACGGCCTCGGCTACGAGCACGGCTTCACCCACCAGGTCGTCGACCTGCTCACCGCCATCGCGAAGGACGCCGACCCGGTCCCCTCGTTCGCCGACGGCCTGCAGGTGCAGCGGGTGCTCGACGCCGTCGAGCGCAGTTCCCGGGCCGACTCGGCCTTCACCGAGATCTGACCTCCACCGAGATCCGAGGAGCATCGATGCCCCGCCCCGTCACCCTGTTCACCGGCCAGTGGGCCGACCTGCCGTTCGAGGAGGTGTGCCGGCTGGCCTCCGACTGGGGGTACGACGGCCTGGAGATCGCCTGCTGGGGCGACCACCTCGACGTCGAGCGGGCCGCGAACGACGACTCCTACGTGCAGGAGCGCCTCGACATCCTGAAGCGCCACAACCTGCAGGTGTTCGCCATCTCCAACCACCTCAACGGCCAGGCCGTCTGCGACGACCCGATCGACGAGCGGCACCGCGGCATGGTGCACCCGCGCGTCTGGGGCGACGGCGACCCCGAGGGCGTCCGGCAGCGGGCGGCCGAGGAGATGAAGCTGACCGCGCGGGCCGCGGCGAAGCTGGGCGTGAAGACGGTCGTCGGGTTCACCGGGTCGAAGATCTGGAAGACCGTGGCGATGTTCCCGCCGGTGCCCGAGTCGATGATCGAGGACGGCTACGCCGACTTCGCCGCGCGCTGGAACCCGATCCTCGACGTCTTCGACGAGGTCGGCGTCCGCTTCGCGCACGAGGTCCACCCGTCGGAGATCGCCTACGACTACTGGACGACGGTCCGCACGCTGGAGGCCATCGGCCACCGCGAGGCGTTCGGGCTGAACTGGGACCCCAGCCACTTCGTCTGGCAGGACCTCGACCCGGTCGGCTTCATGTGGGACTTCCGCGACCGGATCTACCACGTCGACTGCAAGGACGCGAAGCGGCAGGTCGGCAACGGCCGCAACGGCCGGATGGGGTCGCACCTGCCCTGGGCCGACCCGCGGCGCGGGTGGGACTTCGTCTCCACCGGCCACGGCGACGTCCCGTGGGAGGCGTCCTTCCGGATGCTGAACACGATCGGCTACGACGGGCCGATCTCCGTGGAGTGGGAGGACGCCGGCATGGACCGCCTGGTCGGCGCCCCCGAGGCGCTGGCCTTCGTCCGGCGGCTCGCGTTCGACCCGCCGGCCGCGGCGTTCGACGCCGCCTTCTCCAGCGGCAACTGACGCCGGGGGGATCCGCCGGGCCTGCCCGGCGGATCCCCCTCGTCAGCGCAGGCGCCGGCGGCCGGCGGCCAGGACGGTCAGCACCAGCAGGACGGCGATCGCCGCGATCTCGACCCAGAAGGTCTCCCGCCACCACGGCGCGACGTCGGACTCGACGAAGTCGAACAGCCCCGGGTCGAGGCCGAGCACGCCGTAGGTGGACTGCAGGAGCGCGACCAGCGAGCCGGCCGCGAACAGCAGTCCCAGCAGCGCGGCCCACACCAGGAACCGGGGCGGCGCCACCAGCAGGAGCAGCGCCCCGCCGAAGCCGAGCACGGCCTGCAGCAGGAACGCCGGGCCGATCACGTCGATCGAGTCGTAGCCGTCCTGCCAGAGGTACAGGTGGATCGCGGCGATGGCGGCCAGCAGGGCGGCCCCCGCGAGCCGGAGCAGCGCGACCGCCGCCCCGGTGGTCCGGCTCCGGACGACGGTCCCGGTCACGACTCCTCCTCGCTGGCGCTCGTCGGCGTCGTGCCCGACGGTGCTGTGCCTCTGCGTGACCTCGCGAGCCCGGTCACGTGACCGTCACCGTCACCTCCATGCCCATGGAGCGGTGGTTGCCGACCGAGCAGTAGAAGACGTACTCGCCCGGCTCCAGCGTGACCGTCAGCGACGACGTCTGGCCGGGACCGATCTGATCGGTCGCGGCGACGTCCTCGCCGTCCCGCTCCACCACGAGGTCGTGGGTGGCGTTGCCACCGTTGGTCAGGTCGATCGTGTACTCGCCCGCCGCCATCTCCTCCGAGGGCAGCTCGTAGGAGAAGTCGACGGAGGTCACCTCGAGCGTGCCGCCCGCCTGCTCGCTGCCGCTCGCCGGGGCACTGCTGCCGGCCGGGGCGCTGCTGGCCGCGGTCTCGCTCGCGCTGGTCTCCGACTGGCTGGTCTCCGCGGCGGAGCCACCCCCGCCGTCGCCGCCGTCGTCGTCGTCGCCGCAGGCCGACAGCAGGCACAGGGCGGCGGCGAGCAGGCCGACCCCCAGGCGGCGGGCGCGGCGGGTGGGTCCGGTCGGACGGGTCATCTGGTCCTCCTCGGCTCGAGGGCGCCGGACGGCGCCCTCGAGCCGGGATGTTCCAACCTTGAAAGACCCGCCGGGAACCCCCATACAGGGTCTTGCCAGGTCTCCGTTACCCAGCCGTGACCCTGCGTCGCGAGGCCCTGGTCAGGCCGCGCGGGCGGCCCGGCGCGCGTCCCGCGCGGCCTGCTTGGCCCGCCGGTCGGCGAAGCGGCGGGCCTTCTTCACCGTCACGCGCGGGGTCCGGTCGACCACCCCGCGCGTGAGCAGCCCGACGCCGATGCCGAGCAGCCAGACGTCCTTGGCGATCGCCAGGCCCTCCTGCGTCGGCGCGAGGCTGCCCTCCTTCCGCATGCCCGGGGTGTTCAGGTAGAGCCCGAGCAGGCCCCCGGAGAAGCCGGTCAGCAGCAGGCCGGCGACGGCGGTGGGCACGAACGGCGTGAGCAGCGCCGCGCCGATCCCGATCTCGACGGCGGCCAGGCCCTTGGCGAACTGCGCCGGCTCCACGTTCTTCAGGAACGGGTAGGTGCTCGACGCGAAGCCGTGCAGGCCGGCGGCGGTGGCCTCGTCCGCGCCCCGCTTGCCGAGGCCGCTGTTGAGGATGAAGGCGCCGGCGGACAGCCGCGGACCGATCTCGGACAGAGTGATGGGCAGACCCATGGGACACCTCGCTGGACCGTCGGTTCGGCCGCCCCGGATCGGCGGCCTCCGCGGTCCTGTGCCCCCTGCCTGGAGGGTCAACCCTCGGGCGGGTCGTCCCGCCGGCGTGGCCGGCGGGACGACCCCGGGACTCAGCGGCCCCGGCGGGACCGGCCGCTGAACGAGGCGGCGGTGTGCGTGCCCGCCCGGGCGGCCTGCGCGGGGCGGGGCGGCGCGGGGCCGGCGGGGCGCCCCCCCCCCCCCCGGCCGCCGGTGGCGGCCGACCCGGCGGCGGAACCCCCGGACCCCCCGGAGCCGCGCCCGGTCGCGGAGCCCGCGGACCCGCCGCCGGAGCGGCGGCGGCGACCGCCGCCGCCGGCCCCCTGCGGCTGCGGCGCCGGGGCCGGCGCCGGCTCGACGTACGGCGCCGCGGGGCCGGTGAGCGCGGTGATCGCGTCGGCGCCCGGCCGGACCGCGCTGACCGTGGGGGAGATGCCGGCCTGGCGGGCCAGGGTGCGCACCTCGCCGGCCTGGTCGGGCGTGCTGACCGTGACGACGGTGCCGCCGGCGCCGGCCCGCGCCGTCCGGCCCGAGCGGTGCAGGTAGGCCTTGTGCTCGGCCGGCGGGTCGACGTGCACCACGAGGGCGACGTCGTCCACGTGGATGCCGCGGGCGGCGATGTCGGTGGCCACCAGCACGCGGGTCTCGCCGCTGCTGAACGCCTCGAGGTTGCGCTCGCGGGCGTTCTGGCTGAGGTTGCCGTGCAGGTCGACCGCGGGCACGCCGGCGGCGGTGAGCTGCTTGGCGAGCTTCTTGGCCTGGTGCTTGGTCCGGGTGAACAGCACGCTGCGGCCCAGGCCCGAGGCCAGCTGCCGGACGACCTCGGCCTTGTCCGCGGCCTGCACCTGGAACACGTGGTGGGTCATCGTCGACACCGGCGCCACCGCCGGGTCCACCGAGTGCGTCGTCGGGTCGCTCAGGTAGCGCTTGACCAGCACGTCGACGCCGTTGTCCAGCGTGGCGGAGAACAGCAGCCGCTGGCCCGCCTTCGGCGTGCGGTCCAGCAGCCGCTTGACGCCGGGCAGGAAGCCCAGGTCGGCCATGTGGTCGGCCTCGTCGAGGACGGTGATCTCGACGGCGGAGAGGTCGGCGTGGCCCTGGCCGATCAGGTCCTCCAGCCGGCCGGGGCAGGCGATGAGGACGTCGATGCCGCCGGCCAGCGCCTGCACCTGCGGGTTCTGCCCGACGCCGCCGAACACGACGGTCGCCTTCATGCCCAGGGCGCGGGCCAGCGGGTCGACGACGGCCAGCACCTGGTTGGCGAGCTCGCGGGTCGGCACGAGGACCAGCGCGCGCGGCTTCTTCGGCGTCCGCCGGCTGTCGGAGGCGGCCAGCCGCGCGACGAGCGGCAGGCTGAACGCCAGCGTCTTGCCCGAGCCGGTGCGGCCGCGGCCGAGCACGTCGCGGCCGGCCAGGGTGTCGGGCAGCGTGGCGACCTGGATCGGGAACGGCGCGGTGATGCCGCTGGCGGTCAGCACCTCGACCAGCGGCGCGGGGACGCCGAGCGCGGCGAAGGTGGTGTCGGTGGGGAGGACGGTGGCGACGTCCCCGGCGGGGACGACGGCCGGCGCCGGGACCTCGGCGGCGCGCGGCGCGACCTGGGGCTGCTGCTCGCCGGCCGGGCGGGGGCCGCGGCCGCGGCCGCCGCGCCGGCGGCGCGGGCGGCCGGCACCGGCCGGGGCGCCGGCGGCGGGGGGAGTGCTGTTCTGGGCGGAGCTCATCTACGACTTCCTCGACGTTCGAGTGGTCGTCCGGGACCCGGCGCAGGGCGCGCGCCGGCACTCCTGCGCGGGGCAGGGCGGCGCGTACGTCGTCGGCGGGACGTCGGACGACCGGGCGCGCCTCGGTGGCGCGGCCACGGTCCGACGTCGCGTCCAGCTGCCCCGGATGGGCGGCGGACCGGCGCCGGTATGCCCTACTCAACCAGACGCGGACCCCGCGGCTGCCCTCAGGCGGGGGAGTGTCCGGTCACATCGAGGGGGGCGCCCGCGCCGCGGTAGCTGCGGCGATAGGCACCGGGGGCGACGCCGATGGCCGCCCGGAGGTGCTGGCGCAGGGACGCCGGGGTGCCGAAGCCGGCGTCGGCGGCGACCCGGTCGACGGAGGCGTCGGTGGACTCCAGCAGCTGCCGGGCGAGCGCCAACCGCTGGGCGGCGAGCCAGCGCAGCGGGGAGACGCCGGTCTCCTCGCGGAAGCGCCGGGTGAAGGTGCGCACGCTCATCCGGGCGTGCGCGGCGAGGTCGGCGAGGGTGAGCGGCTCGCCGAGGCGGTCGGTGGCCCAGGCGCGGGTGGCGGCGGTGCTCGCGCCGCCGGGCTCGGGCAGCGGCCGCTCGACGAACTGGGTCTGGCCGCCCTCCCGCCAGGGGGCGACGACGTTGCGCCGCGCCGCCCGGTTGGCCACGTCGCTGCCGTGGTCGCGGCGGACCAGGTGCAGCATCAGGTCGATGCCCGCGGCGTTGCCGGCCGAGGTGAGCACGTCGCCGTCGTCGACGAACAGCACGCCGGGGTCGAGCCGGACGGCGGGGAACAGCCGGCGGAAGCCGTCGGCGTGCATCCAGTGCGTGGTGGCCGGGCGCCCGTCGAGCAGCCCGGCGGCGGCGAGCACGAAGGCGCCGGTGCAGATGGACACCAGCCGGGCGCCGCCGGCGGCCGCGTCGCGCAGCGCCGTGCCCAGCTCGTCGGGGATCCGGCCCTCGCCCATGGCCGGCCCGCCGAAGACCCCGGGGACGACGACGGTGCGCGCGGTCGCCAGCACCGACGCGTCGTGCTCGGGCAGCACGCCGAAGCCGGCCGAGGAGCGCACCGGCCCGCCGTCCAGGGTGGCGACGCGGACCCGGTAGAGCGGCCGCTCGGCGGCGTCCACGGCCGACCCGAGCAGCCGGTGCGGCAGGCCCAGCTCGAAGGAGATGCAGTTCGGCAGGGCGAGGACGACCACCTCGTGGCGGTCGGGCGGTGCCGCGGACATAGCCGGACTCGGGCCGCGGGACATGGCTGGATCCTGACACATGTTGGCTGTCGGGCCACTCGTGGGGCCGGCGGCGGCTGGGTCATGCTCTCCCGCGTGACGACCGCGGCACCGCCCCCACCCATGTCCGCGCCCGCGGCCCCCGCCTCGCCCGCCCGCCGGATCCACCCGGCCTGGTGGGTCGCCGCGGTCACCTTCCTCGCCCTGGTCGGCGCGGCGGCGTTCCGCGCGGTGCCCGGCGTGCTGATCGACCCGCTGCGCGACGAGTTCGGCTGGTCGGTGTCGACGATCTCGGCCGCGGTCGCGGTGAACATGGCGCTGTACGGGCTCACCGCGCCGTTCGCCGCCGCGCTCATGGAGCGGTTCGGCATCCGCCGGGTGGTGGTCTGCGCGCTGCTGCTCGTCGCCCTCGGCAGCGGCCTGACCGTGTTCATGACCGCCAGCTGGCAGCTGGTGCTGCTCTGGGGCGTGCTGGTGGGGCTGGGCTCCGGGTCGATGGCGCTGTCGCTGGTGGCCACCGTGACCGGGCGGTGGTTCGTCGCCCGGCGCGGCCTGGTCTCCGGCGTGCTCACCGCGGGCGGCGCGGCGGGGCAGCTGGTGTTCCTGCCCCTGGTGGCCTGGATCGACGGCACCTGGGGCTGGCGGGCGGCGTCCCTGGGCACCACGGCCGCGGCGCTGGCCGTCGTCCCGCTGGTGGCGTGGCTGCTGCGCGACCGGCCGCGCGACGTGGGCGCCGTCCCCTACGGCGGGACGGCCGCCGACGACGTCGACCCGGTGCGCACCGGCGCGGCCCGGACGGCGGTGCAGGGGCTGCTGTCCGCCGCCCGGTCGCGGGTCTTCTGGCTGCTGGCCGGCGGGTTCTTCATCTGCGGGCTGTCGACCAACGGGCTGATCCAGCCGCACTTCATCCCGGCCGCGCACGACCACGGCCTGCCGGTCACGACGGCGGCGGGGCTGCTCGCGCTGGTCGGGGTCTTCGACATCGCCGGCACGGTCTTCTCCGGCTGGCTCACCGACCGGGTCGACCCGCGGCTGCTGCTGCTGGCCTACTACGGGCTGCGCGGCGCCTCGCTGTTCCTGCTGCCGGCGCTGTTCGGGCCGGACCTGCACGCCAGCATGATCGTGTTCATCGTCTTCTACGGCCTGGACTGGGTCGCCACGGTGCCGCCGACGCTCGCGCTGTGCCGGGAGCACTTCGGCGCGCGGGCGCCCGTCGTGTTCGGCTGGGTGTTCGCCTCGCACCAGGTCGGCTCGGCGTTCGCGGCCTTCGGCGGCGGCGTGATCCGCGACGTGACCGGCTCCTACGACCTGGCCTGGGTGCTGGCCGGCGCGCTGTGCCTGGCGGCCGCCCTGATGTCGGTGGCGATCGCCCGGCCGGCCCCGCCGCCCGCCGTCCCCCCGGTGGTGCCGACCGACCCCCACGCGGCCGCGGCCGACCAGGCCCACGGTTGAGCGGAGTCGCTGGGGAACGGAGACCGTTCCCCAGCGACCCCGCTCAGGCGGCGGCCAGCGAGGGGTCGACGGTGCGGCCGGCGATCAGGTCGGCGGCCCGCTCGGCGATCATGATCGTCGGCGCGTTCGTGTTGCCGCGCACCAGCGTCGGCATGACCGAGGCGTCGACGACCCGCAGCCCGTCCAGCCCGTGGACCCGCAGCTGCGGGTCGACGACGGCGTCGCCGTCGGTGCCCATCCGGCACGAGGACACCGGGTGGTACAGCGACTCGAGGGTGTCGCGGACGGCCTGGCGCAGCCCGTCCCGCGTGTGCACGGTGCCGCCCGGCGACCACTCCTCGGCGAGGACGGCGGCCAGCGGGCCGACCGAGGCGATCTCGCGGGCCTTCTCCACGCCGCACACCAGCGCGTCGAGGTCGCGCTCGTCGGTGAGGTAGCCGGCGTCGATGGCCGGCGCCCACGTCGGGTCGGCCGAGCGCAGCCGCACCGACCCGCGCGAGTGCACCCTCACCAGCACCGCGGCGGCGGTGAACGCGTCGACGTCGGGGTCGACCTCCGCCTGCCGCCAGAACTTGACCGGCAGGAAGTGGTACTGCAGGTCGGGGGCGTCCAGGTCCGGCCGGGACCGGGTGAACAGGCCGGCCTCGGCGAGGTTGGAGGTCAGCGGCCCGCGCCGGGCGCCGAACCAGCGCGCGTAGCCCGACGGCGACTCGGCCCGGAACAGCGACTTGCCGCCGCGGGTGTGCCAGATGACCGGCACGAGCGGGTGGTCCTGCAGCCCGCCGCCCACGCCCGGCAGGTCGTGCACCACGTCGACGCCGACCTCGCGCAGGTGCCGGCCGGGCCCGATGCCCGACAGCATCAGCAGCTGCGGGGAGTTCACCGCGCCGCCGGCCAGCACGACCTCGGCGGCGGCGTGCGCCGTGTGCAGCCGCCCGCCGCGCCGGTACTCCACGCCGGTGGCGCGCCCCCCGGAGACCAGCACGCGGGTGGTCAGCGCGCCGGTGAGCACGGTGAGGTTGGGCCGGCCGATCGCCGGGTGCAGGTAGGCGTCGGCCGCCGACCAGCGCCGGCCGCGCCGCTGGGTGAGCTGGTAGAGGCCCACGCCCTCCTGCTCGGCGCCGTTGAAGTCGTCGTTGCGCGGGTAGCCGGCGGCGACCGCGGACTGGACGGCGGCCCGCGACCAGGCGTGCGGCGAGCGCGGGTCCTCCACCCGCAGCGGGCCGCCCACGCCGTGGAACCGGTCGGCGCCGCGGGCGTTGTCCTCCATCCGCCGGAACAGCGGCAGCACGTGCTCGTAGGACCACGACGGGTCGCCGGTGAGCTCGGCCCACTCGTCGTAGTCGGCGGCCGCGCCGCGGACGTAGATCATCGCGTTGATCGACGACGAGCCGCCGAGCAGCTTGCCCCGCGGCCAGAACAGCCCGCGGCCGCCCAGGCCCGGCTGCGGCTCGGTCGTGTAGTTCCAGTCCCGCCGGGTGCGCCAGACCTTGTAGAGCGCGGCCGGCACCTGCACCTCGAGGACGTCGTCGGACCCGCCGGCCTCCAGCAGCAGCACCCGCAGCGACGGGTCCTCGGACAGCCGCCCGGCCAGCGCGCAGCCTGCGGAGCCGGCCCCGACGACGACGACGTCGTACTCGTCGCGCACGTCGGAGGCGGCCATCAGCGGTGCCGCCCGTGCACCAGGCCCATGACCCGCGCGAGCGCGTCGGTGGCCTGCGCCGGGCGGCCGAAGCTCATCAGGTCCACCGGCAGGGAGAACCGCTTGCGGGTGATCGCCTTCGCCCGGGTGAACTCCTTGAGCCCGTCCTCGCCGTGGATCCGGCCGAAGCCGCTCTCGCCGACCCCGCCGAAGGGGAGTGCCGGCACCGAGGCGAACGTGAGCACCGAGTTGATCGACGTCATGCCGCTGCGCATCCGGCGGGCCAGGTCCATCGCCCGCTCGCGCGACCGCGAGTAGACCGAGCCGGCCAGCCCGTGCGGGTTGGCGTTGGTGCGCTCCAGGGCCTCCTCGGCGTCGCGCACCCGGGTGATCGTGATCGTCGGGCCGAAGGTCTCCTCGCGGACCGCGGCCGAGTCCTCGGGCGCGTCGACGATGACGGTGGGGGAGACGTAGCGGCCGTCCAGCGTGCCGCCGACCAGCACCCGCGCGCCGGCGCCGACGGCGTCGTCCACGTGCCGGCGGACGACGTCGGTCTGCGACTCCATCGTCATCGGCCCGAAGGCGGCGTCGTCGTCCGAGCCGGGCCGCAGGTCGCGCGCCTTGGCGGTGACCTCGGCGACGAAGCGGTCGTAGACGGCGTCGGTGGCGTACACGCGCTCGATGCCGATGCAGGTCTGCCCGGCGTTGCTCATCGCGCCCCAGACGGCGGCGTCGGCCGCGGCGGCCACGTCGGCGTCGTCGTCGACGATCATCGCGTCCTTGCCGCCGAGCTCCATGAGCACGGGGGTGAGCGTCTCGGCGCAGGCGGCCATGACCTTGCGGCCGGTCGGCGCGGAGCCGGTGAAGGCCAGCTTGCCGACGCCGGCGCCGCACAGCGCGGCGCCGGTCTCGCCGAACCCGGTGACGACCTGGAAGGCGTCGACGGCGTCGGGGACGGCGGCGCGCCACGCGGCGGCCAGCCAGGCGCCGACGGCCGGGGTGTGCTCCGACGGCTTGAAGACGACGGCGTTGCCGGCGGCCAGGGCGTAGGCGATCGAGCCCATCGGGGTGAACACCGGGTAGTTCCACGGGCCGATCACGCCGACGACGCCGAGCGGCTGGTACTCCAGGTAGGCGGCGTGGTTGGCGGCCAGCATCCCGGCCGGCACCCGGCGCGGGCCGAGCACCTTGCGGGCGTGGTTGCCGGCCCAGGCCAGGTGGTCGATCGCCAGGGTGATCTCGAGGATCGCGTCGGCGTGGGTCTTGCCGTTCTCCCGGTGCACCAGGTCGGCCAGCTCGTGGATCCGCCGGGCCAGGTAGCCGCGGTAGGCGGCCAGCCGGGTGCGGCGGCCGTCGTACCCGAGCCCGGCCCAGACCTCGGCGGCGACGCGGGCGCGGGTCACGGTCTCGGCGACGGCGCCCGCGTCGTGGACCGGGAACACGCCCACGACGGCGCCGGTGGCCGGGTCGGTGGACTCGAACGTCTGGGCGGTGGCGTGCCGGTCGACCGTGCCCGCGGTGGACGCGGTGACGGTGTCCAGCTCCTCGGCGAGCGACATGTGGCGGAGGTTACCCGCCAAGTTACTGGCGCGTAGGTCGAGGTCGGGACGGGCCGCGGCGCCCGCTCGGGGCCGGAGGTCCCTGGAGGACCGGCCCGGTGGGGAGGACGGTCGCCGGCGTGAGCGAGCACGTCCGGCACTCCGTCCGGCCGGCCACGTCCGGCGACGTCGACCGGCTGACCCGCACGCTGGCGGCGGCCTTCGCCGACGACCCGCTCTTCGGCCACCTCCTGCCGCCGGGGGTGCGCGCCCGGGACGAGCGGATCCGGCGGGTGTTCGCCATCGACGGCGCCCGCAGCCTGGCTCACGGCGGACTGTGGACGACGGCCGACGGGGACGCCGCCGCCGTCTGGTTCCCGCCCGGCCACTGGCGGGGCAGCACCCGGGAGGACCTGCGGGAGCTGCCGTCCTGGCTGCGGGTGGGTGGACGGCGGATGCCGTACTTCCAGCAGGTGCGCGCGGCGCTGTACGCCCACCACCGCGACCTGCCGCCGCACGTCTACCTGCTGTACGTCGGCACGCGCCCGGAGCGGCAGGGGCAGGGGCTCGGCGGCGCGCTGCTGCACGCGGTGCTGGACCGCTGCGACGCCGCGGGGGTCCCCGCGTACCTCGAGGCCACCTGCGAGCGGAGCGTCCCGCTCTACCGGCGCTGCGGGTTCGTCGAGCACGGGAGGCTCGACGTGCCGTCCGGCTGCCCACCGATGACCCCGATGTGGCGGGACCCCCGCTGACCTGCGGCGCCGGCGCCCCCGGCGGGGTCAGGCGGGCTCGAGCGCCTCCCGGTCGGACTCCAGGACGTCGGCGGCGGCGACCACGATGTTCGGGTCGGGCCGGCCGACGACGGCGTCGTCCTTGCCCTCGTAGTCCGAGCGGCACAGCAGGAACCGCATGGCCTCCAGGCGGGCCCGCTTCTTGTCGTTGCTCTTGATCACCGTCCAGGGCGCCCACGGGGTGTCGGTGGCGGCGAACATCGCCTCCTTGGCGGCGGTGTAGTCGTCCCACCGGTCCAGCGAGGCCAGGTCGGTGGGGGACAGCTTCCACTGCCGCACCGGGTCCAGCTGCCGCACGATGAAGCGGGTGCGCTGCTCGCGCCGGGAGACCGAGAACCAGAACTTGACCAGGCAGATGCCGCTGTCGACGAGCATCCGCTCGAAGTCCGGGGCCTGGCGCACGAAGCGCTGGTACTGCTCGTCGGTGGCGTAGCCCATCACCCGCTCCACGCCGGCGCGGTTGTACCAGGACCGGTCGAACAGCACGATCTCGCCGGCGGCCGGCAGGTGCTGCACGTAGCGCTGGAAGTACCACTGGGTCTGCTCGCGCTCCGAGGGCTTGTCCAGCGCGACCACCCGGGCGCCGCGCGGGTTGAGGTGCTCGGTGAACCGCTTGATCGTGCCGCCCTTGCCGGCGGCGTCGCGGCCCTCGAAGAGGATCACCACCTGCTGGCCGGTGTCCTTGACCCAGCCCTGGAACCGCAGCAGCTGGATCTGCAGCCGGCGCTTCTCGAGCTCGTACTCCTTGCGCGGCAGCCGCTGCTCGTACGGGTAGCCCTCGCGCCACGTCTCGACCCGCCGGTCGTCGGGGCCGTACAGCTCGCCGTCGTCGTCCCAGTCCTCGTCGGAGTCGGCGTCGGGCAGCGCCTTCAGCCGGTACCGGGAGAGGTCGATCGCGGAGGCCAGGGGCGGGGCGTCGGTGCTCACCGGCTCCTCCTACCCGCTCCGGCCGCCCCCGGCACGCCGCCGCTGCCATGCTGACGGCGTGTCCGACGCCTTCGCCACGGCCGAGCTGCGCGAACGCGTCCTGACCGCCTGGTCCGCCTCGCCGGCCCGGTTCCGCGAGGACGCCAACGCCGAGGAGGACCTGGTCCGCGGCGGCTACCGGGACCGGCTGCTGGTCGAGCTGGCGCAGAACGCCGCCGACGCCGCGGCGCGGGCCGGCGTGCCGGGCCGGCTGCGGCTGGAGCTGACCGGCGGTCCCGACGGCGCCGGCGGGCACGGCGTGCTGCGGGCGGCGAACACCGGCGCGCCGCTGGACGCCGCCGGGGTCGAGGGGCTGGCGACGCTGCGCGCCTCGGCGAAGCGGGACGAGGCCGGCAGCGTCGGCCGGTTCGGCGTCGGCTTCGCCGCGGTGCTCGCCGTGTCCGACGAGCCGGCCGTCGTCTCCACGACCGGCGGGGTGCGGTTCAGCGCCGCGGCCACGCTCGCCGAGGTCACCGCCGTCCCTGCGCTCGCCGCGGAGGTGGCCCGGCGGGACGGCGGGGTGCCGGTGCTGCGGCTGCCGTGGCCCGCGGACGGCGCGCCGCCGGCCGGCTACGCCACCGAGGTCGTGCTGCCGCTGCGGGCGGGCAGCCGCGCGGCGGTGCACGCCGCCCTCGGCGCGCTGACCCCCGAGCTGCTCCTCGCGCTGCCCGGCCTGGCCGAGGTCGAGGTCGTCGACGCCGGCGGCACCCGGGTGCTGCGCTGCGCCCGGTCGGGCGGCACCGCCCTGCTCACCGACGGCGGGCGGACGACGACCTGGCGGCTGGCCGAGCGCTCCGGCGAGCTGCCGGCGGAGCTGCTCGCCGACCGCCCCGTCGAGGAGCGCGCCCGCCGCGGCTACACGGTGACCTGGGCCGTGCCGCTGGACGACGACGGCCGCCCGGCGCCGCTGCCGGTGCCGCAGGCGGTGCACGCGCCGACGCCGAGCGACGAGCCGCTGTCGCTGCCGGCGCGGCTGCTGGCGCCCTTCCCGCTCGGCCCCGACCGGCGGCACGTGCTGCCCGGTCCGGTCACCGACGCGCTGGTCGACGTCGCCGCCGACGCCTACGCCGACCTGGTCGCGGCGCTCGCCGGCGACCCGGACGACCCGGCCGCGCTGGCCCTGGTGCCGCGGGTCGGCCTGGCCGCCGCGGAGCTCGACGCCGCGCTCGGCACCGCCGTGCTGGACCGGCTGCGCAGCTCCGCGTGGCTGCCGGCGGCCGGGCACCCGGGCAGCCGCCTCGCGGCCGGCCGCGCCGCCGTGCTGGCCGAGCCCACCCCCGAGCGGGTCGCCGCGCTCGTCGACGTCGTCCCCGGCCTGCTGCCCGAGGCCTGGTCGCGCCGGTCGCACGCGCCGGCGCTGGCCGCGCTCGGCGTCCGGCGGGTGGGCACGGCCGAGGTGGCCGAGGCGGTGAGCGGGGTCGACCGGCCGGCCGCGTGGTGGGCGCGGCTGTACGCCGCGCTGGACGGGGCGTCGCGCGAGGAGCTGGGCGCCCTGCCCGTGCCGCTCGCCGACGGCCGCCGCGCGCCGGGCCCGGCCGGGGTGCTGCTGCCCGAGCCGGGGCTGCCGGCGGCCGAGCTCGGGCCGCTGCCCCTGCGGCTGGCCGATCCCGGGGCCGCCGGCCCGCCCGCCGCCCGGCGGCTGCTCGAGCGGCTCGGCGCCCGGCCGGCGACCGCCGCGCAGGTGCTGGCCGACCCCGCCGTGCGGGCCGCGGTCGAGGCGTCCCTGGAGACGGCCGAGGACCCGACCGGCCACCCCGCCGCGCTCGCCGACGCCGTCCTGGCCCTGGTCGCGGCCGCCGCCCCGGCACCGGGGGAGCTGCCCTGGCTGGCCGACCTCGCGCTGCCCGACGCGGCCGGCGGGTGGGCGCCGGCGGGCGAGCTCCTGCTGCCCGGCTCGCCGTTCGCCGAGGTGGTGGAGCCCGGCGCGCTCGGCGTGCTGGACGCGGCGACGGCGGCCGCGCACGACCCGGCCGTGCTGCGCGCCGTCGGGGTGCTGGACTCCTTCGCCCTGGTGCGCGCCGACGACCCCGACGAGCTCGACGTCGACGCCGCCGCGGAGTGGGTGGACGCCGTCGTGGACCGCCTGCCGCCGGACGCCGAGCCGCCGCGGTGGCCGCCGGTGACCGCGGTCCGGGACCTGGAGCTCGTCACCGACTGGGCCCACGCCCTGCCCATGCTGGCCGCCCTGCCGGCGCAGGCGCGCGACGACGTCCGGCTGGGCGACGTCGCCGTCCCCGGCTACCTGCGCTGGTGGCTGCGCGGCCGCCCGGTGCTGGACGGCCGGCGCCCGGACCGGCTGCGGGCGCCCGACGGTGCGGAGCTGCAGGGGCTGTACGAGCCGGCGCAGGCCCCGCCGGAGGTGCTGGAGCTGCTGGCGCCGGCGGCCACGCTCGCCGAGGTGCTGGCCGACCCGGACGCCGCCGTCGACCTGCTGGACCGGCTCGGCGACCCGGCGCGCACGGTGCGGGCCGACGTGCTGCGCACCGTCCACGCGCGGCTGGCCGGCGCGCTCGACGGGCTGGACGTCGCGCCGCCGGCCCGCCTGCGGGTGGCGCCGGACCGGGTGGCCGACCCCGACCGCGAGCGCGTGCTCGTCCTGGACCTGCCGTGGCTGCTGCCGCTGGTCGACGGCCTCCTCGTGCCGGCCGGCGGCGCGCCCGGGCCGGTCGCCGACCTGCTCGACGTCCCGCTGGCGAGCGAGGAGGTCGCCGCGGCCGTGGACGGCCGGCCGGACCGGACGCTGCGCTGGGCCGACGTGCCGGGGGCGGCCCTGGCCGCGGCGCGCCTGGGGGTGCCGGAGCTGACCGGCCAGGTGGCGGTGCACGCCCGGCTGACCGCCGGCGGCCGGCCGGTGCCGTGGTGGCCGGACGGGGCGCGCGACCACGTCGACGGCACCCCCGCCGCGCTCGGCCGGGCGCTGGCGTGGCGGGCCGGCGCGTGGCCGCTGCGGCAGGCGCTGGCCGAGGCGTTCGCGCACCCCGACCGGGCCGACGTCCTCGCCGCGGAGGACGGGGTCTGAGACGCGCACGACCGCCGGCTCGTGGAGCCGGCGGTCGTGGGGTGGATGGGACGGGACGCGGCAGCGGGTCTACATCCAGCGCGGGATGGCCATGGCGCCCGGGGCGTGCCCGTGCGTCGCGGGCCGGCCCCCGCCGCGGCGGCCGCCGCCCGGGCCGCCGGACGGCACCCGCCCGGCGGACCGCCGGCAGCGGAACAGCGACAGCCACTGGTCGGCGGTGAGGTCGGTCACCCGGGCGGAGGGCGGCAGGCCGGCCGAGGCCAGCCAGCGGACCCCGGCGCCGCCGGGCAGCTGCGCGCGCAGCACCGGCCCGAGGGCGGACGACGGGGCCGACACGACCCCGTGCACCAGGCGCTCGAAGTCGGCGACGTCGGCGGCGGGGAGGCCGTCGCGGGCGACCGCGGCGGCCGGGGGCAGGGCGTGCAGAGGGCGTGACAAGACAGCCTCCAGCGGGAGGTGCGCGCCGGTGCGAGGGCAGCCGGCGACCGGGTACGGGCGGTGGGAGACGCGCGCGACGGCGCGACGGCGGGGAGCGGTGCTCGACCCGCGGGGTCCTTCCGGGCTGCTCAGGAGCGCATGGCGAGGACCGTAGGGGGCGCCCCGCGGCGGGCGCCAGCGGATTTCCGGGCGGCGGTCAGGCGCCGGCGTCGCCCCGGCCGGCCCGGTCCGCCCGCCGCGCCTGGTGCGCCTCCCACCGGGCCCGGTCGCGGGCGCGCGCGTCGGCGCCGCGGGCCCACTTCTCCTGCCGGCGGCGGGCGCGCTCCATCTCGCGCTCCTCGTAGGTGGAGTGCCGGTCCCAGTCGGCGGCGGCCGCGATCAGGGCCACGACGACCCCGCCGGCGATCGCCACCGCGGCGCCCAGCACCGGATCCAGGAGGAAGGCGGCCGCCGTGGCCACCGCCCACACCGTGATCCCGATCCCCAGTCGTCTGCGCACGACGACCAGTATCCGCGCCGGCGGAGGTGTCCGGCCGGTGTCGAACCGGGAACGGCCGGTCCACCTCCCTTGTCACCACCCGGCGGCGTCCGTAGCGTGCGGGGGGCGGTTCAACAGTCAGCCGCTGTACCGCCACCGTGCTCCTCGCCGCGCTGGGTCCGCTCCGGACGCAGCACTCCGTACGAGCCCGCCCCTCGAGAGGCGTCTCGTGACCACCAGCAGGACCGGCCCCCCACCCCCCGACCTGATGTCCGTGACGACGTCGCGCACCGACGCGACCGCCGCCGTCTCCGTCTCCGGGGAGGTCGACTGCTCCACCGCGCCCCGGCTGAGCGCGTGCGTCGACTCGCTGCTCGCCGCCGGCCCGGAGGAGCTCGTCGTCGACCTCTGCGCCGTCACCTTCCTCGACTCCGCGGGGCTGCACGCACTCGTCTCCGCCCGCGGCCGGGCGGCGCGGCTCGGCGTGCGGCTGCGCGTGCTGGCCGCCACCCGCGCGGTGCTGCGGCCCATCCAGGTGACCGGCCTGGAGGAGGTCCTGGGCGTCGAGATGGTCCGGCCGGGCGCCGGCGCGGCCTGACCCGGGGCCCGGCGCGGCACTCCCGACCGGGCGGGGCAGACTCGCAGTCGTCCAGGCGACCGGGTGCGTCGCCGCGTCGAGGAGGTCCCCGTGCGCACTGCCGTGATCTGTGAGCCCCTGCGGACGCCCGTCGGGGGGTTCGGCGGGTCGTTGCGCGACGTCCCCGTGCAGGACCTGGCCAGCACGGTGATCCGGGCGCTGATGGAGCGCACCGGCCTGCCGCCGGAGTCGGTGGACGACGTGCTGCTGGGCAACTGCTACCCGACGATGGAGGCCCCGGCGATCGGCCGGGTCGCCGCGCTGGACGCCGGGCTGCCGGTGACCGCCTCGGGGCTGCAGATCGACCGGCGCTGCGGGTCGGGGCTGCAGGCGGTGCTGTACGCGGCCATGTCGGTGCAGACCGGCGCGGCCGACGTGGTGCTGGCCGGCGGCGCGGAGTCGATGAGCAACGCGCCGTTCTACTCGACCGCGATGCGGTGGGGGGTCAAGGCCGGCCCCGGGGTGCTGCTGCAGGACGGGCTCGCCCGCGGCCGGGTCACCGCCGGCGGCGTGAACCACCCGGTGCCCGGCGGCATGATCGAGACGGCGGAGAACCTGCGCGCGGAGTACCACATCCCCCGCGAGGAGCAGGACGAGTACGCCGTCCGCTCCCACCAGCGGGCCGCCGCGGCCACCGAGGCCGGCCGGTTCGCCGAGGAGATCGTGCCGGTCACCATCAGCGGCCGGAAGGGCGACACCGTCGTCGACCGCGACGAGCACATCCGCCCCGACGCGAACGTGGAGACCCTGGCCAAGCTGCGCCCGATCATGGGGAAGTCCGACCCCGAGGCCACCGTCACCGCCGGCAACGCCAGCGGGCAGAACGACGGCGCCGCGGTCTGCGTGGTGACCACCCCGGAGAAGGCCGCCGAGTACGGCCTGCGCCCGCTGGCGAAGCTGGTCTCCTGGGCGGTGGCCGGCGTGCCGCCGAGGACGATGGGCATCGGCCCGGTGCCGGCGACGGCCAAGGCGCTGGCGCTGGCGGACGTGAAGCTCGCCGACGTCGACCTGATCGAGCTCAACGAGGCCTTCGCCTCCCAGGTGCTGGCCTGCACCCGGGAGTGGGGCTTCACCGAGACCGACTTCGAGCGGGTCAACGTCAACGGCTCCGGCATCTCCCTCGGCCACCCGGTGGGCGCCACCGGCGGGCGCATCCTGGCCACGCTGACCCGGGAGATGGCCCGCCGCGAGGCCCGCTACGGGCTGGAGACCATGTGCATCGGCGGCGGGCAGGGCCTGGCCGCCCTCTTCGAGCGCGCCTGACCACCACCCCCGACAGAGAGGCACAGCAGCATGAGTGAGTCCGCCCAGCGCGTCGCGATCGTCACCGGCGCCGCCCGCGGCATCGGCGCCGCGACCGCCGTCCGGCTGGCCGCCGACGGGTTCGCCGTCGCGGTGGTCGACCTGGAGGAGTCGGCGGCCAAGGGCACCGTCGAGGCGATCGAGGCCGCCGGCGGCCGCGGGCTCGCGGTCGGCGCCGACGTGAGCGACGCCGGGCAGGTGCAGGCCGCGGTCGACCGGATCGCCGCCGAGCTCGGCCCGCCGCTGGTGCTGGTCAACAACGCCGGGGTGACCCGCGACAACCTGCTGTTCAAGATGACCGAGTCCGACTGGGACCTGGTCATGGCGGTGCACCTGCGCGGGTCGTTCCTGATGACCCGCGCGGCGCAGAAGCACATGATCGACGCCAAGTGGGGCCGGATCGTCAACCTGTCGTCGACCTCGGCCCTGGGCAACCGCGGCCAGGCCAACTACGCCGCGGCCAAGGCCGGGCTGCAGGGCTTCACCAAGACGATCGCCATCGAGCTGGGCAAGTTCGGGGTCACCGCGAACTCGATCGCCCCCGGCTTCATCCAGACCGAGATGACCAAGGCGACCGCCGAGCGGATCGGCCGGGACTGGGAGGAGTACGTCGCCGAGCGTGCCGCCGCCATCCCGGTCGCCCGGGCGGGCCTGCCCGAGGACATCGCGCACGCCGTCTCGTACTTCGTCAGCGAGGGCGCGGGCTTCATCTCCGGCCAGGTGCTCTACGTCGCGGGCGGCCCGCGCACCTAGCTCGACGGGTCGCGGTCGGGGTAGCGCGCGCGGGCGAGGGCGTACAGCCCGAACGCGGCGAACCCGGCCGCGACCGCGCCGAGCAGCCACGGCCCGGCCTCCACCCCGGCCATGGCGGTCATCGCGCCGTCCAGACCGGTGGCGGTCGAGACGTCCGCCGACGTCGCCGCCCGCCACAGCAGGACGCCGACCAGCCCGAAGGCGACCCCCTTGGCCAGGTAGCCCACCCGCCCGGCCGCCTCGATGACCGGCTCCCACCGGTCGGGGGCGGCGGGCAGGTCGATGTCGCGCATGAACCCGCCGGTGACGCCCCGGGAGAGCGTGTACAGGCCGACGGCGAGGACGGCGACGGCGGCCGCGCCGACCGCCACCGCGCCGCCGGGCACCTCGAGCGCCTCGTCGGTGAGCTCGCGCAGCCGCTCGTCGGCCTGGTAGCCGGCGCCGGCCGCGAAGAGCAGGCCGGTCGCCCCCAGGACGGCGTAGACCAGCGCCTTGGCCAGGCACTTCGCGCACACCACCGCGGTGCGCACCCGGTGCCGGGCGTCGAGCAGGCCGCGCCACCACAGCAGCACCTCACCGGCCTGCCACAGCGCCAGCGACAGCAGCCCGAGGCCGATCGCCCACAGCAGCACCCGGCCGCCCGGACCGCCGGCGACGGTCTGCAGCGCGCCGGTCTGGTCGGCGTCGGCGGCGCCGACCCCGCGCGCCAGCTGCACCGCCAGCCACGCGATGAGCAGGTGCAGCAGCCCGTAGGCGACCAGGCCGGCCCGGGCGAGGGCCTGCAGCACGGGGTGGTCGGTGACCTCGCGGGCCCGCTCGACCGCCCCGGAGACGCGGGCCAGGAGGGCGCGGGTCAGCGGCATCCGCGTGCGGTGCCGCCGCGCCCCCCGTGGCGCCGCGCCCCGGTGCGGGGCGGCCTCACGTGCGCTCGGGGTAGCGGGCGCGGATCAGGCAGAAGACGCCGAACGCGGCGATGCCCAGCGCCACCAGGGTGAGCAGGAACTGGCCGAACGGGGCGTCGAGCACGGTGCGCATCGCCCCGTCGAGGCCGCTGGCCTTCTCCGGGTCGAACGTGACGGCGGCGTAGACGAGCAGCCCGCCGACGAGCGCCAGCGCGATGCCCTTGCCGGGGAAGCCGACCAGGCCCACCTTCTCGACCAGCCGGCGGGCGCCGGGGGAGGCGGAGGCGAGGTCGATCTGCTTGAGGAACTTCCGCGAGACGCCCTTGTAGACGTGGTAGACGCCGACCCCGACGAGCACCAGACCGGCCAGCCCGACCCACCAGCGGCCGCCGGGCCAGCCGAAGACGCCGGCGGTCGTCTGCTGCTGCTGCTGCGAGCTGGACCCGCCCGACCCGGTGGCGTACCGGATGGCCAGGACGGCGAGGGCCACGTAGACCACGGCCTTGGCGATCGACTTGACGATCTTGCCGGCCGCCTTCTTGCGGGCGTCGCCGCCGCCGCGCATCGCCCACCGCCAGCGCAGCACCTCCGCAGCCTGCCAGGCCGCCAGCGCGATCAGCCCGACCGCGATGACCCACAGCAGCGGCTTGCCGACCGCGGAGTCGGCGAGGGTGGCCATCGCGCCCGACTGGTCGGCCGACTCGCCGCCGCCACCGCCCCACGCCAGCTGCAGCGCCAGCCAGGCGATCAGCAGGTGCACCACCCCGTAGGCGAGCAACCCGACCCGGGCCAGGTTCTCCAGGCCGTCCCCGGCACCCGCCCGGCCCGCCGCGCTCGTCTGAGACCCGACGCTCATCCCGCTACCCCGTTCCTCCTGCCCCCGTGCGCGACGAATCTGGCACAGCGGGCACCCCCGCGCCCGGCGAGCGCTCCCCGGTCAGCCGACCGGGTGGCGGGCAGCGACCGGTGGTGCGCCGGCGGCCGCGCCCGGTGAGGGACACTGGCGGACGTGGCGAGTACGGCGATGACGACGGCGCAGGCGGACCCGGCGGTGGCCCGGCGGGCCTGGCCCCGGTGGCTGGCGCTCGGGATCGCCCTGGTCGCGGTGGCGGTGGTCGCCGCGTTCTGGACCGGCGGCGGCGCGCGGCTGCTGCTGGCGGCGCTGGGTCTGTTCGGCGCCGTCCGGGGTGCGGTGCTCGTGGCCCGCGCCGGGCGGGACGGGCTCGACCGGCAGGTGCGCGGCGTCGGGCTGGCCACGGCCGTCGCCGGCGCAGCCGCCCTCGCCGTCGCCGCCGTCCCCGGCACGCTCGCCGGCTGGGTGCTCCTCGTCGCCGCCCCGCTCGGGCTGCTGGCCACCTCCGTCGTCCTGCTCTCCCGCGGCGCCGTCGCCCGCCGCGGCGGGCTGGTCGCCCTGGTGTGGTCGGTGCTCGTGACCGGGCTGCTGGTCGGCACCGGGCTGGCCACCGACTGGGCGCGGGCCCGGGGTGGCGCCACGCTGGTCGCCGCGTTCGGCGTCGCCGCGCTCGGCCTGGTCCTGCTGACCGGCTCGGCGGGGCTGCGCGCCGCGGCCGCGCGCCCGGCGCCGCCGCAGCAGCCCGCCGGGTGCGCGGGCTGCGCGTGCGCCGGCGGCGGCTGCGGCGTCCTCTCCTAGCGGCTTCCCCTCCGCCCCGGCGTCCGACCCGCGGGAGATCGCGGCCGCGTCGTCCTGGGTCACGGCACCACCCACAGCCCGGCGCCGGCGCAGTTGGCGGCCACCACGAGCGCGCCGTCGGGCGCGACGCCGATGCCGGCGGCCGCGCCGGTGTCGGCGCACAGGTCGACGGTGCCGGTGACCCGGTCGTCGTCCCGGTCGACCCGGACGAGCTCGAGCCCCCGGGTCACGGCGACGACCTCGTCCCCGACGACCGCCAGCCCGGTGACCTCGCCGAGCCCGGCGGGCAGCTCCGCCGCGGTGCGGGCGTCGACGTCGACCTCGCGGACGCCGGCGGTGTCGCGGCCGGCGACGTAGACGCGGCCGTCGTCGGCGACGGCGAGCGCGGACACCGGCGGGCCGTCGAGGGCGAGGGCGTCGTCGACCGGGGTGAACCGCTCGGACTCGACGACGACCACGGCGGGCGTCCACGTCGTGGCGCCGGCGGCGCGCACGGAGAGCGCGACCGCCGTGTGGCCGCCGTCGGGGCTGGTGGCGAGCGCCTCGACCTGCACCCGGTCGTCCTCGCCGGCGACGGCGGAGACGTCGACGCGGGCCGACCAGGGGACGGTGCCGAGTTCCGGGTCGCCCGCCGGGTCGACCAGCAGCAGGAAGGGCGGCCCGTCGGTGCGGTCGCCGGCGACGACCACCCGGCCGTCGGGCAGCGCCGCCGCCGCGAGGCCGGCGGCGTGCTGCGTGCCGGGGAGCTCCTGCGTGTCGAGCACCTCGCCGGTGACCGGGTCGACCGTGGTCACCGCGTGGACGCCGGACACGGACGAGCCGACCCGGCCGACGACGTACGCCCGGTCCCCGGCCGGCAGGACGAGGTCGGGCTCGAGGTCCTGGAAGCGGACGGTGTCGTGCGCCGCGCGGCCGGCGGCGAGGTCCACGGTGGTGAGCGCGGACCGGCCGGCGGGGCCGTGCGACCAGACCAGCGCGGTGCCGTCGGGGGAGACCGTCACCCCGCCGGCCAGGTCGGCGTCGGCGACGTCCCCGGCGAGCGCGACGGTGCGGTCGAGCAGCACGGGGGTGCCGCCGGGGCCGTCGGGACCGTCGGGGCCGGCGCCGGCGGTGCAGCCGGCCAGCGCGCACGCTGCGGCCGCGGCGAGGGGGAGCAGACGTGGGCGCATCTCAGCCCACCGCCCAGACGACGGGGCCCGTGGTGCCCTCGTCACACACGCCGCTGACCCAGACGACCCCGCCGTCGGCGGCCACCGCGACGTCGTCGACGAAGCCGACGCGGCACAGATCGACGGTCGTGGCGGGCCCGCCGGCCAGGTCGGCGACGACGAGGGTGGGCACGTAGGTGTCGCGCTCGCGGACGGCCAGGTAGGCCGATCCGCCGTCCGGGTCGACGGCGAGCCCACCCGGGTCGAAGTCGTCCGGCAGCTCGGCGACCGTGGTGAGGACGTCGCCCGCGACGGCCACCAGCCGCAGCTGCTCGTCGCCGGGCCGGGCGGCGGACACCGCGGCGACCGCGGTGCCGTCGTCGAGGACGGCGACCTCGTGGACGCTGCTGGTCCCGGTGTCGGGCGCCAGCGCCAGCTCCTCGCCGGCCGGCTCGAGGTCGGCGTCCCAGCGGAGGAGCGTCGCGGAGGTGGCGGCCCCGCCGTCGATCACGCCGACGTCGACCCCGGCGACCACGCCGCCGTCCGGGACGGCAGCCAGCCCGCGGGCGGTCACCTCGCCGCCGCCGGGGACCTCGACGTCGGTCCGGGCGAGCACCGCGCCGTCGGCGGTGTCCACGGCGAACAGGACCGCCGGGGCGCCGTCGTCCTGGGCCAGCAGGTACAGCACGGCGCCGTCGGCGGAGAGCGCGGCGGCGACGGTGTCGGGGTCGGCGAGCTGCGGGTCGTCGACGTGCACCGTCTGCACGGAGTCCGTGAGCACGAGGAAGCCGAACCGGACGTCGGCGCCCGGCTCGCCGATCGAGCCGACGAGCACGGTCAGCCCGCCCTCCGGGCTGTGCGCGACGAGGACCGGGTCGTCGACCGCCGGGACGGTGGTCTCGGCGGTGACGCCGGGCTCGTCGGGTCCGCTGCCCGGCCCCTCGGGCGTGATCAGACCGAGGGCGACGAAGGTGGAGAGGTCCCCGCCCTCGTCGGACAGCTCGCGCAGCAACGCGACGGCGCCGTCGTCCCCGTCGGGCGCCAGCAGCGCCGCGCGGCGGTCCGCGGTGGCCGGCGCGAGCAGCGGGACCACCCGGACGTCCGGCGCGGCGGCGGGTGCCGGGGCCCCGGCCGGCCCGGCGCCGGCGAGCGGCGCGGCCGAACCGTCGATGCTCGAGGTGCAGCCGGCGAGCAGCAGCGCCGCCGTCAGCGCGCCGGCGGCGGGCAGGGATCGCGATCTCATGCGGCCACCCTCGGGGGCGGCGCTTGGGGAGCGCTGGCGCCGCACTTGTGTCCGTTGCCGTTCCGCGATCACCGGGGCGGGGTAGGGCAGGCCCGTGGGCGGACACGTCTTCGTCGTCGGGGCGGACCTGACGCGGCTGTCCTGCGACGACGTCCTGGTGCCCACCGGCCGGGCGCTGCGGATCGCGCCGAGCTGGCGGCCGCTGGTCCCCGCCGGGCTGGTCACCGCCGAGGACGCCGACGGCGTGTGCCTCGGACTGGAGTGGGCCGGCGACGAGCGGGTGCTGCGGCTGCCGGACGGCGACCCGTGCGTCTGGCTGGTCGACTCGGTGGACGACGACGGGCGCGGGCTGTCCTGGCTGCTCGACGGCGCCCGCGAGGCGCTGGCCGCGGTCGCCGCCCGCCCGGTGGACCGGCCGCGGCACGGGCGGGCGCGGCGGCTGGTCGGCCTCCCGGCGCTGGGCACCGGCTGGGGCGGTGCCGCCGGGGCCCGCGGGGAGCTGCTCCGGCAGCTGCTGCCGGTGCTGCGCGAGGCCGCCGGCGAGCACGGGTTCGACGTCGCCCTGGTGCTGCGCGGGCCCAGCGACCTGGCCGCCGCCCAGCGGGTCCGCCGCGGTCAGGACGGTGCCTGGGCGCTGCCGGAGCCGCTGGTGCACACCGCGCACGAGCTGGGCCGGATGGCCCGCCGCGGGCAGCTGGCGCTGTTCGTGGGCGCGGGCGTGAGCGCGGCCGCGGGCCTGCCCACCTGGGAGCAGCTGCTCGACGAGCTGGCGACCCGCTCCGGCCTCGACGACCGGCTGCGCGCCGGCCTCTCGCGGCTGCCGGCGCAGGACTCGGCCGCGCTGCTGGCGCGGGAGCTCGGCCGCGACCGGCTGGAGGCGTTCGTCAAGGAGCGGTTCGGGCCCGGCCGGTACGCGCTGGCGCACGCGCTGGTCGCCGACCTGCCGGTGCAGGAGTTCGTGACGACCAACTACGACCCGCTGGTGGAGCTGGCCGCCGGCGACATCGGCCGCGCGCTCACCGTGCTGCCGTTCGACGAGCCGCGGCCCGGCGCGCCCTGGCTGCTCAAGCTGCACGGCGACGCCGCGCACCCCGACAGCGTCGTGCTGACCCGGGAGGAGTACCTGGAGTCCGGCGACACCCGGACGGCGCTGGCCGGGGTGCTGCACTCGCTGCTGCTCACCCGGCACGTGCTGTTCGTCGGCACCTCGATGCTGGACGACGACCTCATCCGGATCGCCCACCAGGTGCGCCGCGCCGTGCAGCTGCCGGGGTCCTCGCCCGGCCGGCGGGCGGGGACGGTGCTGGCGCTGATGGAGGACCCGGCGCGCAGCCGGCTGTGGGAGCAGGACGTCACCACCGTGGCCATGGCCACTGCCGACGCCTCCCCGGCCGAGGCCGCCCGCCGGCTCGAGGTGCTGCTGGACCTCATCGGCTGCCTGGCCACGCCGCCCACCGGCTACCTGCTCGACCCCTCCTACCGCGGGCTGCTCGACGAGGAGGAGCGGCGGCTGGCCGAGGCACTGCAGCCCGTCGCCGACGCGCTCGCCGACGGCGGCGGGCGGTCGTCGGCCGCCGAGGAGGTGGCCGCCCTGCTGCGCCGGCTGGGCTCGGGCGCCTCCGCCGGCGAGCCGGCCGCCGGCACACCGGCGGACGGGCGCACCGAGCCCCGCGACGACCGGGTCCAGGAGCAGCGCCCCGGCTGAGCGGACTCGTCTCACCGGCGACGGACGCATCCGCCCGGGGCGGCACCCCGTGCGTCAAGGCTCGGCGAGGGCGGCGCGGAGGACGGCCAGGAGCCGGACGTGGTGGCTCAGCAGCGCTGCACGGTGCCCGTCCGGACGCAACGCGGCGACGTGCCCGGCCGCCGTCCAGATCTCGTCGCCGTCATCCGTCGCCAGTAGGGCGCGCTGGACGGCGGGGGCGGTGGCCAGCCGCCGCGCCCGCGGGTCGTCGGCGGCACCGAGCACCCGCCACCGGGCGTCGAAGCGGGTGTCGCCGCTCGGGAGGTCGACCAGCCCGTCGTGGTCGTGCGCCCACAGCCGGGCGGGCGTCCACCGGATCCTCGGCGCCCCGCTCGGCCAGGAGAGCGCGGTCACCGCCCACTCGACGATCCACCCCGTGGACGCCGAGACGGCGATCTCGAAGGCCAGCGCTCCGCCGTCGTCGATCCGGCCGGCGCGGACGTCCCGCGGGTGGTGGTCGTCGCCGATCCGCCGTGCCGGCGCGGTGCGGACGAGTTCGGCGGCGACGGACCACTCCAGGTCGGATCGATCGACCGGCCTCCAGTCCGGCGGGTGCCAGCCGGCGCCTCCACCACGGTCCGGCTGGTCTGCGAACACCTCGTCCGCGAGCCCCCTGCTGTGCCCCCGCCCCATGCCGAGGCCGTTCCGGCCGGGGCCTCCGAAGGCCCGCTGAGGCCGACCGAAGTGCGGGTGCTCCGGGCCGGGAGGTCTGTCGCTCACCGTGGTGCCCACCGCCCTCGGACCCGCTCGGCATCCAGCCGGAGGGCTGCTGCGGCTCCCCAGGGGGCCACGGTCACGACTTCGTGTTCTTCTTGCCGCTCTTCTTCCCGCCCTTCTTGCCCAGCTCGCTCTGGGCGGCCGAGCTGGTGCGCGGGTTCTCCTTGCCCTCCTTCTCCGCCTTGGCGTTCGCCTTCTTCGCCGTGCTGCTGCCCTTGCCGCTCTTCTCGGCCATGCCCACCTCCGGTCGCGGGTCGCCGACCGGGTCGGACGACTGGAGCGCAGCACTACCCCCACCGACCAGCGCAGACGCCCTCACGCCGGTCGGTGTGCCGCGGGTCGTGGTCCGGCCGCGTGGGTGCCGGTGACCGGCGGCCCGGCAGTACCGTCCCGGCATGGCGGCCCTGGTCATCACCGTCGTGGTGCTGTCGGGCGCGCTCGGGCTGCTGGCGCAGTGCCGCCTCGCTCGGCGTGAACGGACCGACGGGCAGGACGCCGCCGAGGGCATCCCGCTGACCGACCTGCTGGCTCCCGTGCGCATCCTCGTCGCGCTCGTCCTGGCGTTCGTCCTCGTCCAGACGTTCTCCTCGTACGAGGACGCCAGCGACGCCGCCGAGGACGAGGCCGGCGCCGTGGCGACGGAGGCCGTCGCCGCGGCGCTCCTCCCGTCGCCGACCGGACCGGAACTCGTCGGCCTGCTGCGCTGCTACGCCCGCGCCGTCGCCGGCCCCGGGTGGGCCTCGCTCGAGGAGACCCGCCGGACGTCGTCGATCTCCAGCGACGCCGATGCGCGGGTCGCGGCCGCCGTCGCCCGGGCGCAGCAGGGCGGCATCAGCGAGACCCTGGTGGGCGAGGTGGTCACCGCCGAGCGCGACCGCGTCGCGGCCCGGCGGGACCGTCTCGCCGAGGCCGCGCCCTCGGTGCCGGCCATCGTGACGGCACTGCTGGTCGGCTGCGTCGCCATCACTGTCGCGTCCACGGCCGCCTTCGCCGGCCGCCGGATCCGCCCGAGCCTGCGGTGGGCGCTCCTGGGCCTCACCGCGCTCATCTTCACGGCGTCCCTGCTCGTGATCCTCGACCTCGACCGCCCCTTCGGAGGCGTGGCCCGGATCGACCCCACGGCCATACGTTCCGTCGAGGAGCAGCTCGGCACCCTGCCCGCCGGGGCCGACCCGCCCTGTGACCGGTCGGGTGAGTCGCTCACCGGTGACTGAGCCCGTGGGCGCGCGCCGGTGCCCCGCGCCCGGGAGGCCGCGGCGATGGCCTCCAGGGCGGTGGCGACCTTCTGCCCACCGACGGCGTCCAGGGTGCCGCGCAGGGTCCAGCCGCCGTCGGGATGCTGCACGAGCGTGACCGCCCGCTCCTCGGTGGGGTCGGGTTCGGGCCCGTCGGGGTCGAGCCGGGCCAGGTAGTCGGCCACGGTCAGCCGCAGATCCCGGTGGGTGCCGTGCACGGCGACGGTGACCAGCGCGGCCTCCACCTGCGCGAGGTCGATGCCCTGCGCGGCGGCCCGGGCCTGGTGGGCCGGGGTGGCGATCGGGGCGATCACCGCGACGTGGTCGGCGCCCAGCTCGCCGTCGGTGAAGGCGCGGCGGTCCGCGGCAGGTGCTCCAGCACCCGGCCGTGGCCGACCAGCCGCCCGGCCAACGCGCCCGACAGGCCCAGGTGTCCGCGCAGCCACGCTTGGGTGGTCGGGATCCCGTCGTGCTCGCTGGCGCCGCGGACGTCCACCCGGCGGGCCACCCGGGTGACGTGGGCGGTGATGCGGTGCACGGCGGTCATCGCCTCGCGCAGGACGTCCAGCAACGCGCCGTCGGACAGGTCGTCCAGGTCCAGGGCGGCGAGCTCGTCGAGCACCGACTGCAGCTCGCCCATCCCGCCTCCCGACCGCTTCGAACCTGTGTTCGATTCTAGCGGTCCCGGGGGAGCCCGACGAGATGAATCCCCAGGTCAGACGGCTGTCCACAGATTGCGCGCGCCACTTG
This sequence comes from Blastococcus sp. SYSU D00868, assembly GCF_054050575.1. Classification (NCBI taxonomy): domain Bacteria; kingdom Bacillati; phylum Actinomycetota; class Actinomycetes; order Geodermatophilales; family Geodermatophilaceae; genus Blastococcus; species Blastococcus sp. SYSU D00868. Next base: position 38,579 of record NZ_JBJGZO010000025.1, on the reverse strand, counting down.
ACGGACGCCGGGATACGTCGCGGCGAGCCCGTACCCGTGTCGGAACACCACGGTCTGGGCAGCAGGACGAGCATGCGTCTGGAGAACTCCCCGCTGCTGTTCGCCAAGGGCTACGGCTGGCTGCCCGACGCGCGCCGCGCGCGGGGACGCCGGACCGTCGGCGTCCGCCTGGGCGGGCTTCCGGCGACCGGCATCGTGGGCCCGGACGCGGGGCGCTTCCTCTACGACGAGGACCACGTCCGCCGGGCGCACGCCATCCCTGAGCCGGTGCAGGGCACGCTGTTCGGCAAGGGCGCGGTGCACACGCTCGACGGTGACATGCACCGGATGCGCAAGGCGATGTTCGTCGCGCTGCTCATGGGGGACGGCGTCGCGTCCTTGGTGGAGCGCGCCACCGCCGCCTGGGACGACGCGGCCGCCGGCTGGGCCGGGCGGGAGATCGTGCTGTTCGACGAGGCCGCGCAGGTGCTCGCCGGCTCGGTGTGCCGCTGGGCGGGCGTCCCGGTGTCCGACGACCCGGCCGCCGCCGACGGGGTCCCGGCGGTCGCCCGCGACCTGGTGGCGATGGTCGACGGCTTCGCCACCGGCGGACCGCGGCACTGGCGGGCCCGCCGCGCCCGCGGCCGGCGCGAGGCCTGGCTCGCCACCCTGGTCGACGACGTGCGCGCCGGCCGGCGGGAGGTGCCGACGGGCTCGGTGGTCGACGTCGTCGTCCACCACCGCGACGCCGACGGGGAGCACCTCGACCCGCACACCGCCGCCGTCGAGCTGCTCAACGTGATCCGGCCGACGACCGCGATCGCCTGGTTCCTCGCCTACTCCGGCCACGCGCTGGTCCGCTGGCCGCACCACCGGGAGCGGCTGGCCGGCGGCGACCCGGCGTTCGCCGAGGCGTGGGCGCACGAGGTCCGCCGCTTCTACCCGTTCGCGCCGTTCATCGGCGGCCGGGCACCCCACGAGGTCGAGTGGGACGGCGTGCGGATCCCGAAGAACTCGATGGTCCTGCTCGACCTGTGGGGCACCAACCACGACCCCGAGCTGTGGCCCGAGCCCTACGCCTTCCGTCCCGAGCGCTTCCTCGACCGCGAGATCGGCGCCTTCGAGCTGGTGCCGCAGGGCGGCGGCGACCCGCGGACCAACCACCGCTGCCCGGGCGAGCAGGTCACCGTCGGCCTGCTGTCCGCGCTCGCCGTCCGGCTGGCCCGGCTCGACGCCGAGGTGCCGGAGCAGGACCTCTCGATCTCCCTGCGGCGGATCCCCGCCCGGCCGGCCAGCGGCGTGGTGCTGCGCGTGCGGGGCTGAGCGCTCAGCGGGGCTCGAGCACCCACAGCTCGGCCTCGGACCCGCACTCGCCGACCGCGACCAGCCCCCCGCCCGGCGCCACGGCGAGCGCGCCGGCCGACCCGTCGCAGAGCCCGAGCGGGGCGGTCGCCTCGCCGTCGGCGAGACCGACGCGGCTGAGCGACGTGTCGTCCCCGTCGCCGGGCGCGGCGTGCAGCACCCAGGCGGCGCCGCCGGCGATCACCAGGTCGGCGGCCTGGCCCTCCAGCCGGTCCTCGTCCGGATCGGCGCGCACCTCGGCCCCGGTCGCCCCCGGCTCGACGGCGACCAGGCGGGCATCCAGGTCGGTGCCGGCCGCGGCGACCGCGTAGACGGTGCCGTCCGCGTCGACCGCCACCGCCTCGACCTGCGCGGAGCCGGCGTCCGGCACCAGGTCGACGGCCGGGCCGTCCGGGCGCAGGTCCGGGCCGACCGTGGCGAGGACGGCGCGGAAGCCGCCGGCGATGCCCTCCCACTCCGGCGAGAACGCGACGACGCCGACCGCGATCCGCGTCCCGTCGGCGTCCACGGCGAGGTCGGCGAGGTCGAGCAGCTGGGCACCGTCGGCGGCCTCCCCGAGGTCCAGCTCGGCGGTGGCGACCACGGCCGCGGTGGCGACGTCGACCAGCATCAGCAGCGGAGCCTGCGGCCCGTCGCCCACCCGGGAGAGGGCCACGACCACCCGGCTGTCGGGCAGCGCCACCGCCTGCACGAGGTCGGGCAGGACCTGCCCCTGGGCCGGCGTCTCCACCGGCACGGCGGGCCCGGCCGTCCCGGCCGCCGGGTCGACCGGCACCAGGACGACGGAGCCCCCGGGATCGCCGTCCACCCAGCCGACCGCCACCTCGCCCGCCGCCGTCCGGACGACGGTGTACAGCTCGCCGAGGCCGGGCAGGGTCACCGCCCCGACGACCTCGCCGTCGGCCGAGACCGCCGTCAGGCCGACCCGGTCGGTGCCGCGCAGGAGGACCGTGCGGGTGCCGTCCTCGGCCACGGTCACCGCCGTCGGCTGGTACAGGTCGCCGGTCGCGGGGTCGCCGGGGACGGTGACGACGACGCCGGCCGTGACGTCCACCTCCGGGGGGTCCGCCCCGCAGGCGGCCAGCGCCAGCAACGGGACCGCCAGCAGCGGGACGGCGCGGCCGGCCGTGGTGCGCCGGCGGGGCAGACGGGTGGGCATCGGGGTGCCTTCGTGTCGATCGGTGCGGACCCGCTCACGGTGGGCGAGGGCGCTTGGGGAACGCCTGCACGCGGGTTGGACGGGCGGGGACGGCTGGGGCACCGTGGGGGCCGGACCCGGACGGGGACCCCGAGCACGGGGGACCGGGTCAGGAGGCGAGGAGGTGCCGCGATGAGCCGCTGGCTCGCGCCCGCGATCGGGGGGCTGTCCCTGCTCGTGATGCTCGCCGGCCTGATCCGCGCGGAGACCGTGGCGGCGACGACCGCCGGGGTGTCCCTGGTCTTCTGGGGTCTGGCCGGGCTCGTGCTCGCCGGCGCGGGGGCGGGCGTCGCCGAGCTCTCCGCCCGGCGGGCCGCGCACCCCCGCGCGGCCGGTCCCCGGGCGGCCGGCCCCCCGGCGCCGGGCGCCCGCCCGCCGGCGGCCCGCCGGTAGCGACCGCCCCCGTCAGCCCTGCGGCGCGGGGCCCAGGCCGGCGTCGCGGGCCAGCGCCACCGCCTCGGCCCGGCTGGCCGCGTGCAGCTTGGCCAGCACGTCGGAGACGCGGTTGCGCACCGTCTTCTCCGACAGGAACAGCCGGGAGGCGATCGCGGCGTTGGACAGCCCGTGCGCCACGAGGTCGAGCACCTCGCGCTCGCGGTCGGTCAGCTCGGGGAACGGGACGGCGGTCGACCGGGCCCGCGAGGACGCGAAGAAGGCCAGCACCCGGTCGGCGATCCGCGGCCCGAACACCGCCTCGGAGCGGGCGGCGGCGCGCACCGCGCGGGCGATGTCCCCGGCCTCGGACTCCTTGAGCAGGTAGCCGCGGGCGCCGGCGCGGAGGGCGGCGAAGACCGAGTCGTCGTCGTCGCTCATGGTCAGCACGACCACCGAGGTGTCCGGCTGGGCGGCGGCGATCCGCGCTGTCGCGGGGACGCCGCCCGTGCCGGGCATCCGCAGGTCCATCAGGACGACGTCCGGCCGGAGCCGCGCCGCCTCCTCGACCGCGGCGTCGCCGTCGGCGGCGGTGCCGACCACCTCGAGGTCGGTCTCGTCGCCGAGGGCGTCGGCGACGCCGTCGCGGTAGACGGGGTGGTCGTCGACGACCAGCACCCGGATGCGTGCGGTCACGACGCCGCCTCGGTGGTGGTCAGCGGCAGGCGGGTGCGCACGGTCGTCCCTTCGCCGGGGGCGGTCTCGATCTCCAGGGTGCCGCCGAGCTCGGCGGCGCGTTCACGCATGCTGGTCGACCCGACGCCGGGCACCGCGCCGGGGTCGATGCCGCGGCCGTCGTCGGTGACCACGACGAGCAGGTCGTCGCCGTCGACGGCCAGGCACACCCGGCAGTCGGTGGCGCCGGCGTGCCGGACGGCGTTGGCCACGGCCTCGGTCGCGATCCGGTAGGCCGCCACCTCGACGGCGGCCCGCAGCGGGGGCAGCTCCTGCTCGGCCAGCACGGTGACGTCGGCACCGGCGTCGTCCGCGGGCCGGCCGGGGCCGGTGGCGGCTGCGGTCAGCCGGTAGGCCGCGACGTGCTCGCGCAGCGCGCCGACCAGGCCGAGCTCGTCCAGCGCCGGCGGGCGCAGGTCGTCGACGGCGCGGCGGACGGCGGCGACGGTGCGGCGCATCTGGTCGCGCAGCCGCCCGGCCAGGGCCGCCGCGTCCTCGTGCCCGGCCAGCTTGCCGGCCAGCCGCTCCAGCTGCAGCGCCATGCCGGCCAGCTCGGGGCCGACGCCGTCGTGCAGGTCGTGGCGCAGCCGGCGGCGTTCCTCCTCGCGGCCGGTGACGATCCGCTCGCGGCTGGCCTGCAGGTCGACGACGAGGCCCGCGGCCCACACGAGGGTGGCGGCGCGGCGGGCGACGTCGGCGAACGCGGCCCGCTCGGTCCGCCGCCAGCGCTCGCCGGGGTAGCGGTGGGTGACCCGCAGCTCGCCGACGGCGGTGCCCAGCGAGGTCAGCGGCAGCACGGTGACGTCGCCGTCGTCCCGGCCGGGCGCCGTCGCGGTCGCGGTGGGCAGCCGCGGGTCGGCCGGGACGAGCTGCACCCGGGGCAGCCGCAGGGCGCGGCACACCTCCTCGGCGAGCGCGTCGAGCGCCTCGGCCGGTGCGGCGGCGAGGTCGAGGCTGCCGCCGACCCGGTGCGCGACCGCCAGCGGGTCGCGGCGCTCGCCGTACAGCAGCCGCTCGACCGCCCGCTGCGCCCGCTCCCAGACGGCGGCCGCGGCCAGCGCCGCGCCCGCGGCGGCCGCGACCGCGATCCGGCGTTCCCCGGCGCTGATCTCGCCGACCATGCCGACGAAGACGGCGTAGGCGACGAGCAGCAGCACCGACAGCACCGTGAACACGACCGCGCGGCTGACGACCAGCCCCACGTCGAACAGGCCGTGCCGCAGCACGGCGATGGCCACGCTGACCGGGACGGCCGCGAACCCGACGGCGAAGACGACGTCGGTGAGCGGCGTCGCCTCGACGACGAAGGAGCCCAGCGTGCACAGCACCAGCACGGTGGTGCCCAGCACCAGCCACTGCAGCTGGGTGCGCTCCTTGTCCCGCGACCGGCGCATCCGCAGCACCAGGGCGAGCACCCCGGCCGGGGCGCCGAGCAGGAAGGTGATCTGCGAGCCGAAGCGCAGCACGTACTCGGGCACCATCGAGTCGGTGATCGACAGCGGGCTCTCGACCGCCTCGGTGAAGTCGGAGTAGCGCCGCAGCATCGTGGCCAGCACCGTGACCGCGACCGCGCCGACCAGGACCCGGGCGAAGGGCCGCCAGCGCGGCGAGGGCAGCGTGCCGGTCGGGAAGAACAGGGGGACCAGCGCGAGGACGACGAAGTACGGCGTGAAGCCCCACGCGGTCAGCCACACGGCGAACCCGCCCAGCGGCCCGGACCACCCGGAGTCGACCACCGGCCCCTGCACGTACTGCCCGGCGAGCAGGTAGGGCCCGAAGACGGCGGTGGTGAGCAGCAGCCAGCCCACCCGGTTGCCCGGCTCCCGGCGCAGCACGAGCGCGGCCACCGGCGGGTACAGCAGGCCCATCACGGCGTCGGCCCCGTAGACCGGGACGCCGCCGGCCCACGCCCCGATCGCGATGGCGACTAGCGTGCACACGACGCCGGTCAGCGCGAGGACCCCCGGCAGCCAGGCACGGACGCCGGCGGCGGGGGTGCGGACGGCGGTCGGGCCCGGCACGGGCGACATCCTGCACGGCGAGCGGTCCCGGACGGCAGGGACACGCACCCCCTCGGGTGGGGACGCCGCGGCGGCTCGCCCCCGCCCGGAGGACGGGGACGCGCTGCCCTGGGGGCCGGGACGCGGGGCGCAGGAGCGTCTGCGCCGAACCGGACGGCCACCCCGGCCGACCACCCTCCCCGCTCAGGAGACCCCGATGACCCGCTCGCCCGCCGTCCCCGCCGCGCCCACCGGCACGCCGCAGCCCGGCGTCCCGCCCGTGCCGCCCGCCTCCCGCGCGGAGCTGCGCCCGGGCACCCGCTTCCGCCGGATCGGCGGCGGGCTGTCGCTGCTGGCCTCCGGCACGGTGGTCTGCGCGAGCCTGGCGATGATCCCGTACGAGAACGACACCGACGCCGAGTACCTGCAGACCGGCGTCGACCACCAGAGCAACATCCTGTGGGCCGCCGTCGTCCTGCACTACGGCTACCTGCTCCTGCTGCCGGCGGCGCTGACGCTGGTGCACGTCGCCCGCCGCGGCGCGCGCAAGCTGTCCACGGCCGCGCTGCTGCTGGCCGGACTCGGCGCCGGGCTCTCCGGGGTGATCGTGGTCGACTTCTACGACGTCGCGCTGGCCAACGAGCTGCCCGCCGACCAGGCGCTGCACATCTGGGACGTGGCCAGCGGCTACGGGCAGGGCGCCCTGATCGTGGTGCCGGCGATCCTCGGCCTGGCGGTCGGCACCAACCTGGCCATGGTCGCGGCCTGGTGGGCCCGGGTGGTGCCCGTCTACCCGGTCGTGCTCGGCGTCGTCGGCTGGGCGGTGTTCACCGCCTTCTCGGGCGACGCGTGGCTGCCCACGGTCGGCACCGGTCTGGTCGCCGTCTCCCTCGCCTGGGCCGGCGTGATCGTGCTGAAGATGCGCGACGAGGCCTGGGACCGCATCTGACGAAGGACCCCGTCCCCCTCACCCCCTCGCACGCTCGGGGCGAGCCTCCGGACGGGGCCACGGGGGGCCCGGCAGCCGCGGAGCTGCTGGGCCCTCGCGCGTGCGGCGCCCGGGAGGACGGGACAGCGAGCCCTGGGGCCGGGGACGCGGGGCGGGGGAGGTTCGGTCCGCCCCCCGCACCCGCACCGAGAGGACCCGCCCATGACCGCCTCCACCGACCCGGCCGCCGCCGGCCGGGACGTCCCCGCCGGGGCGCCGCTCAGCGAGGTGCCGCCGGGCAGCCGGTTCCGCCGGATCGGCGGGGCGCTGTCGCTCGTCGCGTCGGGCACGCTGGTCTGCCTGAGCCTGGTGATGATCCCGTACGACAGCCAGACCGACGAGGCGTACCTGCGGACCGGCGTGGAGCACACGGCGAACGTCCTCTGGGCCGCCGTCGTCCTGCACTACGGCTACCTGCTGCTCCTGCCGGCGGCGCTGACGCTGGTGCGCCTGGCCCGCCGCCGGGTGCCGCGGACGGCGCTCGCGGCGATGGTCGTCGCCGGCCTGGGCGCCGGCCTCTCCGGCATCGTGGCCGTCGACTTCTACGCCGTCGCGGCGGCGGAGGAGCTGCCGACCGAGGCCGCGCTGCGGGTGCTGCAGGCGGCCGACGGCTACGGCCAGGTCGCCCTGATCACACTGCCGGCCGTGCTCGGCGTGGTCCTGGGCACCAACCTGGCGGTGTTCGCCGCGTGGCGGGCCAGGGCGATCCCGTTCGCGCCGGTGGCGCTCGGCCTGGTCGGCTGGGTGGTGTTCGTCTTCTTCGCCGGCGACGCGTGGCTGCCCTCGCTGAGCACCGCGCTGATCGCGGTCTCGCTGGCCTGGTGCGGCGTCATCGTGCTGCGGATGCGCGACGAGGCCTGGGCCCGCGCCTGACCCCGGGCCCCGGCTCGGATCAGGTCCCCTGATCGTGCGGCGTCCTCCCTCACCGCAGACGGTGAGGGAGGACGCTCCCCGATCAGGTGGGCTGATCGTCGCGGGACGGCGGCGCTCAGCGGAGGCGGGCCAGCACCTCGGGCAGCTCGTCGGGGGTGAGGACGCCGAGCCGCTGGGTGGCGCGGGTCAGCGCCACGTAGAGGTCGTTGCCGCCGCGCACCCCCTCGTCGAGGACGCCCTGCGGGTCGACGACCAGCACCGAGTCGAACTCCAGCCCCTTGGCCTCGGTCGGGGTGAGGACCACCGGCCCGAGCGCGGAGTCCGCGGCCGGCCCGGAGGAGACGCCGGGCAGCACCGCGGTCAGTGCCGCGGCCACGGCGGGCACCCGGCTGGGCGGCGCGATCACCGCCAGCGTGCCCTCGAGCCCGGCGAGGTCGGCCGCGCAGGCCGCCGCCTTGTCCGGCAGCTCGTCCTCGCCGACGCGCACCGCCCACGGCGGCTCGCCGCCCTCGCGCACCGACCGCGGCGGGGTGAGCCCGGTGCCGCCGGCGGCCAGCACGTCGGCGGCCACGGCCATGATCTCGGCCGGCGTCCGGTAGTTGACGGTCAGCTCCTCCAGCCGCCACAGCCCGCGGGCGTGCGGGTCGAGCACCTCGGCCCAGCGGTCGGCGCCGGCCAGCGAGCCGGTCTGGGCGACGTCGCCGACGACGGTCATCGACCGGGTCGGGCAGCGGCGCACCAGCAGCCGCCAGGCCATGGGGGAGAGCTCCTGCGCCTCGTCGACGACGACGTGGCCGAAGGTCCAGGTGCGGTCGGCGGCGGCCCGCTCGGCCGTGGTGCGCAGGTCCAGCTCGCGCTGCCGGTCGGCCAGCTGCTCGGCGGTGAGCAGGTCGCCGGCGCTGAGCACCTCGGCCTCCTCGCCCTCCTCCAGGTCGGTGGAGCGGGAGCCGTGCAGCAGGTCCAGCGTCGCCTGGGCCTCGGCCAGCCGCCGCCGTCGGTCCCGGCCGGCGCGGCCGCGCTCGGCCGAGTCGTCGGTGCCGAGCAGCTCGTCGGCCTCCTCCAGCAGCGGCACGTCGGCCGGCGTCCAGTCCCCGTCGGGGCGGTGCAGCAGCGCGCGGTCGGCCTCGCTCCAGTCCGGGGTGGCGGCGGCGATCGCGGCCTGGTCGGCGTAGAACTCGCGCAGGAACCGCTCCGGGGTCAGCCGCGGCCACAGCCGCTGCACGAGGGCCTGCACGCCGGCGTCCTCGGCGACCTCGCGGCGCAGCGCCGCCAGGTCCTCGCGGCCGAACAGGTCGCGGCCGCCCTCGATGCCCTGGCCGAGCCGCTCGGCGTACCGCTTGGCCAGCAGGTCGACCAGGCGGCGGGCGAACTCCGGCCGGGCCAGGTTGTGCAGCGGGGCGGCGCGCAGGGCCGACCGGCCGGTGCGGGCGACGTCGACCGGGCGCAGCCGCAGCGGCGTCCCGTCCACGACGACCTCCAGCGGCCGGTCGGGCACGATCCGGCGGCCGGCGACCGCCCGCTCGAGCACCTCGACCATCTCCAGCCGGCCCTTCACCGCGGCGGCCTCCGGCGACTCGGCCGCGCGGGCGTCGATCCCGGGCCGCAGCTGGCCGAGCCCGGACAGCAGGACGCCGGTCTCGCCGAGGGCGGGCAGCACGTCGGCGATGTAGCGCAGGAACGTCGGGGTGGGCCCGACGACGAGCAGCCCGCGGCGGGCCAGCCGCTCCCGGTGGGTGTAGAGCAGGTAGGCCGCGCGGTGCAGCGCGACCGCGGTCTTGCCGGTGCCGGGCCCGCCCTGGACGACGAGCACGCCGGTCGCGTCGGCGCGGATGATCCGGTCCTGCTCGGCCTGGATCGTGCGGACGATGTCGGTCATCCGCCCGGTGCGCGACGCGCCGACCGCGGCCAGCAGCGCCGCCTCCCCCGTGAGCTGCAGGCCGTCGGTGCCGGCCGCGGTGGCGACGTCGATCACCTCGTCGTCCAGCCGGACGACGGTGCGCCCCCGGGTGCGGATGTGCCGCCGCCGGACGACGCCGAGCGGGTGCACCGGGGTGGCGGTGTAGAACGGCCGCGCCGCCGGCGCCCGCCAGTCGACCAGCGCCGGGTCGGTGGCGGCGTCGTCGGCGGCCAGCCCGATCCGGCCGACGTAGAGGGCGCCGTCCTCGGCCCGGTCGATCCGGCCGACGACCAGGCCGGCCTCGGCCGCGTCCAGCGCGGTGACGCGCTCGGACTGGAACCGCACCGTGGCGTCGCGCTCCTGCAGGTCCTGCGGGGACACCGCCGGCGAGGTGATCGCCTGGCGCAGCCGGCGGGCGGCCAGGTCGCGCGCGGCGTCCAGCCGCGCGTAGAGGTCGGTGACGTACTCCTGCTCGGTGGCCAGCTCGGGGTCGGGGACGACGTCGGACGGGGTGGACGGCAACGCGCTTCTCTCTGTCGCTCGCTCGGGACGGACCCGCCATTGTGCGCGCTCAGCCGCCCGTCGCGGGACCGGCTCACCCGTCGAGCGCCACCAGGCGGTCGGCGAGCTCGGCCGGGTAGGACAGCGCCGCCAGGTGGCCGCCGGGCACCTCCGTCACCGGCAGCCCCAGCCGGTCGGCGGCCACCCGCCGCTGGAACCCCGGCGGGAAGAAGCGGTCGTCGCGGCCGGCCAGCGCGACTGTCGGGACGTCGGGCCACGCGGGCAGCGGCCACGGGTCGGCGAACGGCCGGCCGGACTGGGCGCGCGGCGGCGGCGCCGTCGCCAGCACCTCGGCCGGCACGTCGTGCACGAACACCTCGTCGGAGGCCGGCACGTCGTGCCCGGTCGCCGTCCACCAGTCGCCGCCGGTCTCCCCGGGCCGCGGCACCATCGCGTTGAGCAGCACCAGGCGCCGCACCGGCAGCCGGCCGCACACCAGCGGGGCGGTCAGCCCGCCCATCGACTGCGCCACCAGGACGACGTCCCGGGCGTCCCCGGCCGCGGCGACCACGGCGTCGGCGTAGGCGGCCAGCCCGGCGGCGTCGTCGTCGGCCGGCAGGTCCACGGCCACCGCGGGGGCGCCGCGCCGCTCGAGCTCGGGCACCAGCCGGTGCCAGTACCAGGCCTGCCCGCCGGCGCCGGGCACGAGCACGAAGGTGGGGGTCACGCCGGTCCGACCGGCCGCGGCGGCCGAACTCATCGGCCGCCGGTGAGCCGTCTCACCGAGCCCGTCCAGGACCGCAACCCGTACGACACCTCCGCGTCACGCGGCGTCCCTAGCGTCGAACGTGACGGTCGCGAGACCCGCGCCCGTTCTCCGCACGAGAGGAGGGGGCCATGAGCCTCCAGAGCACCACGACCACCGTCGAGCAGGCCACCTGGACGTGCCCGAACTGCGCCAGCCGGACGCGCGCGGACCGCAAGCGCTGCTCGGAGTGCGGCACGTCCCGCCACTGAGGAAGGACCTCCCTGCCCCCCACCGCTCGCAGGCTCGCGGCGGGCCCCTGCAGCGAGGCCGTCCCTCACCTCGCGGGCGGCTCGCCGCGCAGCCGGACGACGGCCGCCCGGTACCGCCGCCGGCCGGTCAGCCGCCAGGCCAGGCGGGTGGCCGGCGACAGGGCGGCGAGCAGCCGGGCCCGCTCGTCGGGGCAGGCGTCCTCCAGCGCCAGGCCGAGCACGTACAGCTGCTCGCCGGGGGACAGGCTGCAGCCGGCGGCCGCGGTGATCGCCGTCCACTCCGCGGCGGGCAGCTCGGCCAGCAGCGGGAGCAGCTCCCGCTCCTCCTCGGCGATCTGCGCGTCGACGGCGTCGGCGAGCACCAGGCAGGCCATGGCGAAGGCGTCCCGCGCCGGCGCGGTGCCGGCGACCGCCCACTGCCGCGCGGCGGTGGAGATGTCGCGCAGCAGGTGGTCCAGGCGGGCGCAGCGTGCGGTCCACGCGGCGACCCGCTGCCGGGCGTCCTCGGCGTCGGCCGCGGGCAGCGACCGGAGCAGGGCCGGCCAGATCAGCTCGCGCTCGGTGGTGTGGTGCTGCAGGAGCACCCGGCCCACCAGGTCGGCGTGCGCGGTGAGCGCGGCGGTGCGGTCGGCGTCGTCGGCCGTGGCCCAGGTGGAGAGCTCGGCGAGCAGCCGCAGCTCGCGGCGCACCAGCCGGTGCAGGACCTGCTGCGAGGCGACGGCGCGGCCGGGCGCGGAGGACGGAACGGAGAGGGCGGCCGGGGGCTGGGCAGCGGTCTGCGGCAGGGAGCGGGGGAGGACCGCGGCGGCGGTCATGGCACACCTCGATGTGTTCCGGAACGACTGAGGACGCAGAGGACGGTAGGGCGGCCGGTGTCCCGGGGAACAGGGCTCTGCGTCCCGTCTCGACCGGGAAACGGCGCCGGGCGGGATGTCCACAAGAGCGCCCGCGTCACGTAGGTTCGCGCCCGTGTCGGTCCTCGCCCGCAACCGCGTGCGTGTGAGCGGGGCGCCCGGCGGGCGCCCGATGGTCTTCGCGCACGGGTTCGGCTGCGACCAGGCGATGTGGCGGGACGTCGCGCCGGCGTTCGAGGACGACCACCGGGTCGTGCTGTTCGACCACGTGGGCGCCGGGGGCTCGGACCTGTCGGCCTACGACCCGGTGCGGTACGGGTCGCTGCGCGGCTACGCCGACGACGTGGTGGCGATCTGCCGGGAGCTCGGGCTGACCGACGTGGTGCTCGTCGGCCACTCGGTGAGCGCGATGATCGGCGTCCTGGCGGCGCGGCAGGCCCCCGAGCTGTTCGGGGCGCTGGTGATGATCGGCCCCAACCCGCGCTACGTCGACGACGGCGACTACACCGGCGGCTTCAGCCGGGCCGACGTCGCCGCGCTGCTGGACTCGCTGGACGCCAACCACCTGGGCTGGTCGGCGGCCCTGGCGCCGGTGGTCATGGGCAATCCCGACCGGCCGGAGCTGACCGAGGAGCTCGCGAACAGCTTCTGCCGCACCGACCCCGCCATCGCCCGGCAGTTCGCGCGGGTCACCTTCCTGTCCGACAACCGGGCCGACCTGCCCGCCGTCGCCGTCCCCACGCTGGTGCTGCAGTGCGCCGAGGACGTGATCGCCCCGGAGCCGGTGGGCCGCTTCGTGCACGCGGCCGTGCCCGGCAGCACCCTCGTCCTGCTGGCCGCGACCGGGCACTGCCCGCACCTGAGCGCCCCGGCCGAGACGGTCGCCGCGATCCGGGCCTGGCTGCCGGTGCCCGCGGAGCGCCGATGACGGCCTCGGCCGTGGACGACACCTCCGGCGACCGGGCCGAGCTGGCCCGGCTGCTGGAGGACGACCCTGCCGACCTGTACGAGAACGCGCCCTGCGGGTACCTCTCGACGTTGCCCGACGGGCGCATCGTCAAGGTGAACCGGACCTTCGCGCAGTGGTGCGGCCGCAAGTCCGACGAGCTGCTCGGCGCCTCCTTCCCCGACCTGCTCAGCATCGGCGGGCGGGTCTTCTACGAGACCCACATGGCGCCGCTGCTGCACATGCAGGGCGCGGTGCGGGAGGTGGCGCTGGACCTGGCGCTGCCCGACGGCACGCTGCTGCCCTGCCTGGTCAACGCCGTCGAGCTGCGGGACGACGCCGGGGCGCCGCTGCTGGTCCGGGCCACGCTGTTCGAGGCGACCTCGCGGCGCCGCTACGAGCGGGCGCTGCTGACCGCCCAGCGCACCGCGGCGGAGTCGGAGACGCGGTCGCGGACGCTGCACCAGGTGGTCTCCGACCTGGCGGCGGCGGTGTCGGTGCCGGACGTCGCCGAGGTGCTGGTCGAGCGCGGCCGGGCGGCGGTGCGCGCGGCCGCCGGCGCGGTCTGGCTGGTGTCCGGCGAGCCGGGAGCCGCCGGCGCCGGGGCGGCGGGGACCGGCGGAGGCGCCGGCCGGCTGCCGCTGCAGCTCGTCGCCGAGTCGGGCCTCTCGCCCCGGCTGCGGGCCGCGCTGGAGAGCGCCGGCTCGTGGGGGCCGCGGCTGCTGCGACCCGGCGGGGTCCGCGTGGTGCCGCTGGGGCCGGAGATGGAGGAGGCCGAGCCCGAGCTGGCCGCCGCCATGGCCGCCGACCGGGCGGACGCGCTGGTCCTCGTGCCGGTGACCGCCGACGGCCGCCAGCGCGGCGCCCTGGTGCTGGTCCAGGGGGTCGCGGGCGACGGCGAGCTGATCAGCCTCACCGAGCCCGGGGTGCCCGCGGACCTCGCGCCGGCCGACGCCGACCTGCTGCGCACCGTGGGCCGCCAGGCCGGGCAGGCGCTGGAGCGGGTGTGGCTGCACGAGGAGACGGCGCGGCAGGCGGCCCGCTCGGCCTTCCTGCTGGACGCGGCCCGGCTCATGTCGGCCGCAGGCGGCGTCACCGAGACCGTGGAGCGGCTGGTCGAGCTCGCCGTCCCCCGGCTGGCCGACCTGTGCGTCATCGACCTGGTCACCGAGCACGGCTTCGCCCGCCCGGCGGCGCGGCACGCCGACCCGCAGCGCCAGCACCTGGCCGACCGGCTGCGGGAGGTCCACCTGCCGATGGCGGGGGCGCCGCACCCGACCGTCCGGGCCGCCGAGCGGATGCGGACGGTGTGGGTGCGCGACGCCGACGACGCGTGGATGCAGCAGGTCGCCCGCGACGAGCGGCACCTGGCGGTGATGCGGGAACTGCGCACGACCAGCCTGGTCGCCGTCCCGCTGGTGGTCGGGGGGCGCCTGCTCGGCGTGCTGACGCTGTCGGCGGGGGGACGGCGGGCCTTCACCGCCGCCGACGTGGAGGTGGCCGAGCAGCTGGCGCTGCAGGTCTCGCAGGTGGTGGACAAGGCGCAGCGGCTGGAGATGGAGACCCGGACCTCGCACACGCTGCAGGCCAACCTGCTGCCGCCGGCGCCCCCGCCGGTGCCCGGGCTGTCGGTGGCGGTCCGGTACGTGGCGGCCAGCCGCGGCGCCGACGTCGGCGGCGACTTCTACGACGTCGTGCCGCTGGCGACCGGCGGCGGGGTGGCGCTGGCGGTCGGCGACGTCGTCGGGCACGACATCACCGCCGCGGCGGTGATGGGTCAGCTGCGCAGCGTCCACCGGGTGCTGCTGGCCGACCGGCCGGGCCCCAGCGCGGTCATCGACCGGTTCCAGGCCGGGTGGTCGCTGCTCGGGCTGACGCGGATGGCGACGGCGCTGTTCGGCTCGCTGGACCCGGCCACCGGCCGGCTGCGGCTGGCGTCGGCCGGGCACCTCAGCCCGCTGGTGGTGACCGCGGCCGGCGCGGAGTACCTCGACGTCCGCCCCAGCCGGATGCTCGGCGCCCCGCCCGCGCCCGCCGCGGAGTGGTCGGGGGTGCTACCGGTGGGCGCCACCCTGGTGCTGTTCACCGACGGCCTGGTGGAGAGCCGCAGCGCCGACATCGACGAGGGCCTGGCCGCGCTGCTGCGGGTCGCCGCCGCCGCCCGCGCCGCCGGGCCCGACGAGCTGTGCGACCGGCTGCTGGCCGAGCTCACCGGGGAGCACCGGGCGGACGACGTCGCGCTGCTGGCGATCGCCCGGGTGTGAGGCCGACCCCCTCGGCGGGTGCCGCGCGCCGCGGGCAGGTAGAACCGGGACCGACAGGCCACAGCGAGGTGGGGAGCCGGCGACGATGACGAGCAGTGCACTGACCCTGGCGCCCGCGCCGCCGTCCGAGGCGGCCGAGCGGGTGCGGGCGGAGGTGCGGGAGTTCCTGGCCGCGGAGCTCGCCGCCGGCACCTTCAGCACGCACGTGGACACCTGGCTGTCGGGGGTGGACCCGGCGTTCTCGAAGAAGCTGGGGGAGCGGGGCTGGCTGGGGATGACCTGGCCGAAGGAGTACGGCGGGCACGAGCGGTCGGCGATGGAGCGGTACGCGGTGACCGAGGAGCTGCTGGCCGCGGGGGCGCCGGTGGCGGCGCACTGGATCGCCGACCGGCAGTCCGGGCCGAACCTGCTGCGGTATGGCACCGAGGCGCAGCGGCAGGCGATCCTGCCGAAGATCGCGGCGGGGGAGTGCTTCTTCGTGATCGGCATGTCCGAGCCGGACTCGGGTTCGGACCTGGCCTCGATCCGCACGAAGGCCACGCGGGACGCCAACGGGGACTGGGTGGTGTCGGGGGCGAAGGTGTGGACGTCGAACGCCCACCACTCGCACTACGGGATCGTGCTGGTCCGGACGTCGCCGGCGGATCCGGCGAACCGGCACGCGGGGCTCAGCCAGCTGCTGGTGGACCTGTCGCTGCCGGGGATCAGCATCAACCCGATCCGGATCCTGGACGGCGGGCACCACTTCAACGAGGTGGTGTTCGACGACGTGGTGGTGCCCGGCGACATGTTGCTGGGCGAGGAAGGGGCGGGCTGGCACCAGGTGACCGCCGAGCTGGCGTTCGAGCGGTCCGGCCCGGAGCGGTTCCTGTCCACCTATCCGCTGCTGGCCGAGTTCGCCCGCCGGGCGGCGCAGTCGCAGGATCCGGCGCAGTTGGCGACGTTGGGCCGGTTGTCGGCGCGGCTGCTGGCGCTGCGGCAGCTGTCGCTGCGGATCGCGGCGGCGCTGGACCGCGGCGAGCTGCCGAACATCCCCGCGGCGCTGGTGAAGGACGTGGGCACGACGTTCGAGGCCGACGTGGTGGACGAGGTGCGCCGGGTGGTCGACGTGCCGGCGTCGCTGGACTCGCCGGATCCGCTGGGCCGGGCGCTGGCCGAGGCGCAGCTGCACGCGCCGGGCTACACGCTGCGCGGGGGCACCAACGAGATCCTGCGTGGGATCGTCGCTCGCGGATTGGGGCTGCGCTGATGGCATCGGACCAGGACCTGGTGGTCGAGACCGTCCGGGACATCCTCGGCTCGTTCGAGCCCTTCGTGCTCACCGCCGACCGGCCCTGGGACGCCGGGCTGTGGAGCGCGCTGGCCGAGGCCGGGCTGACCGGGGTCGGCATCCCGGAGGAGGCCGGCGGGTCGGGTGGCGAGCTGGCCGACGCGGTGGCCATCGTGCGCACGCTGGCCGCCGGCGCCGCCGCCGTCCCGGTCGCCGAGCAGCTGCTCGTCGCCGCGCCGGCGGTGCTCGCCGCGGACCTGGACCTGCCCGCCCCGGACCGGCCGCTCACGGTCGCGGTGGCGCCCGCGGTCACGGCCGAGCCGTCCGACGACGGCGACGGCCCCGGCCGGTGGACGCTCACCGGCACGGCCACCGACGTCCCCTGGGCCGGGGTCGCCGGGCACCTCGCCGTGCTGGCCGCCGCGCCCGCGGGGATCGAGGGGGCGGTGCTCGCGCTGGTCGACGTGTCCGGGCTGGCGGCGACGCAGGCGGTGAACCTGGCCGGCGAGCCGCGCGGGTCGCTGGTGCTGGACGGCGTGGCCGCGTCGGGCGCGCTGCTGCGCCCGGAGCAGGCCGACGCGTTCCGCGCCCGCTACGCGCTGGCCCGGTCGGTGCAGCTGGCCGCGGCGCTGGAGCAGGTGCTGGCCTGGACGGTGCAGTACGCCGGCGAGCGGGTCCAGTTCGGCCGCCCGCTGGCGAAGTTCCAGGCGATCCAGATGGAGCTGGCGGAGATGGCCGGCGAGGTGACCGCGGTGACGGCGATCGTGGACGCGGCGGTGCAGGGCCTGGACCGCGGGGCGGCCGAGCTGCCGCTGCTCGCGGCGGCGGCGAAGGTCCGGGCCGGGGCGGCCGTGGAGGTGGTGGCGCGGCTGGCGCACCAGGTGCACGGCGCGATCGGCTTCACCCAGGAGCACCGGCTGCACCACCTCACCCGGCGCTGCTGGTCGTGGCGCGACGAGGCCGGCGGGGAGGCGACCTGGTCGCGGTTCCTTGGCGCGGGTCTGGTGGCCGGCGGCGGCGACGGGTTGTGGCCGGCGCTCACCCGGTTGGGCTGAGCCGGGCCGGGCGGCGTGGTCCGGCCGGCGTCTCGGGGAGACGCCGGCCGCGGCCGCGGGTCAGGCCATCTCGGGCACGCGCAGGTGGGCGACGGCGAGCTCGAACTCCGCCATGTCGGTGATGCTGACCTCCATCGCGGAGACGAACGTGTCGCGCATCCGCTTGGCGTCCTCGCGGCTGGCCTCCATCGAGGCGCGGTCGTCGAAGGTGACCGCCGAGGCCGCGCGTCCCCGCTCGCGGTCGATCATCAGGCTGACGCTGCAGAAGCCGGGCAGGTCCTCGAGCTGCGGTACGAGGGTCATCCGGTAGGCGTCCAGGACCTGCTCGACGTGCCCGGGGTCGGCCTTGCTCCACACCACGCGGGTACAGGCGCCCTCGGGGGCCTCGTGCCTGCGGTGCATGACGGCGATCTCCCACTCCTGCACGTCCATCGGGCCGTCGCCGCCCATGACCTCGCGGGCCCGCTCGCGCATGGCCATCACGCTCTCGCGGCTGGCCGCCATGGCCGCCTCGTCCTCCCAGGCCGTGGTGACGATGCCCCGGCCGGACTCGCGGTCGACCAGCATCGACAGGCCCACGCAGCCGGTCATGTCCAGGACCGCCGGCATCACGGTGTCCTTGATGTGGCCGATCGCCTGGTCCACCTTGCTCGGGTCGCCCGTCACCGTCGTGGTCCGTGCGTACATGCCGCGCCTCCCCTCGAGCCGGCAGCGCCCGGGCGGCACCGCCGCGCGGCCCACCGTCCTCGCGCGGTCCAGGGGCGGACAGGGACGTCGGTCCCTGTTGCCGGGCGCGCCGATCAGGTGCGGAGGTCGCAGCCGCTGACGTCGACGGACAGGTCGGCGCGGCCGGCGGCGGCCTCGATGAGGCGGGCGTTGGGCTCGTCGACGGCGTCCACCCACGCGCGAGCGGCGTCCGGGGACTTGCCGAAGCGCACGTGCCGGTCGAGCAGCCGCTCCCGGCGGGGGGCGTCGTCCAGGCCGACGTACCAGACCTCGTCGAACGCGGCCCACACCTCGGGCCACGGGGGCTCCTCGAGGAGCAGGTAGTTCCCCTCGGAGACGACGACGCGGGTGCCCGGCGGCACGGCGATGCTGCCGGCGACGGGCTGCTCGAGGTCGCGCTCGAAGGC
This sequence comes from Blastococcus sp. SYSU D00868, assembly GCF_054050575.1. Taxonomy (NCBI): domain Bacteria; kingdom Bacillati; phylum Actinomycetota; class Actinomycetes; order Geodermatophilales; family Geodermatophilaceae; genus Blastococcus; species Blastococcus sp. SYSU D00868. The sequence continues at coordinate 20,135 of NZ_JBJGZO010000025.1, read as the reverse complement.
CGGCGCGTAGACCGTCGTCTCCTGCTCGGCCCGCAGGCGGCGGAGCAGGGCGAGGTAGCCGTACCCGTCGAAGGTGTCGACGGCGCCCTTGCGGTCGCGGCGGCCGAGCGCGTCGAGGGCGGCGTCGGCCAGGTGGAAGCCGTCCATCGGGACGCCGACGGCCGGGAGCTTGCGGGCGTTCAGCCGGTCGACGAGCCAGGCGGCGAGCGTGGACTTGCCGGCGGCCGGCGCCCCGGCGATGCCCAGCAGCACCCGCGGCCGCCGCTTGGTCAGGGCGGCGGCGCGGGCGACCAGGGCGTCGAGATCGGGGGGCGGCGGAGGAGGCGGCACGCAGGGCAGCATGCAGGCGTGAGCGCAGACCGGCACGGCCACACCCACCGCCTCGACCTCGCCGACGCCACGGTGCGCGAGTGGGAGGCGACCGTCGTCGGCGTCGACCCCGAGCGCGGCGTCGTGCTGGACCGGTCGGCGTTCTACCCGGGCGGGGGCGGGCAGCCGCCGGACGAGGGGGTGCTGCTCTGGGGCGGCGTGCGGACCCGGATCGTCGGCACACGGACCGGCGACGAGCTGTACCTGGTGCCGGCCGAGGGCGACCCGGTGCCGCCCGTCGGGACGGCCGTCCGGGGTGCGCTGGACGACGAGCGGCGGACCGCCCTGATGCGCACCCACTCGGGGCTGCACGTGCTCACCGGCGTGGTGTTCCGCGACTACGGCGCGCTGGTCACCGGCGGCAACATGGAACCGCTGACGGCGCGGATGGACTTCGACCTGGCCGAGGTCCCGGGCGACTTCAAGGAGCGGGTCGCCGAGGCGGTCAACGCCGAGATCGCGGCCGACCGCCCGATCGAGGTGCGCAGCCTGCCGCGCGAGGAGGCGTTCGCCATCCCGGACATCATCCGGACGGCGACCAACCTGCTGCCGCCCGACATCGAGGTGGTGCGCATCGTCGACATTGTCGGGCTGGACACCCAGGCCGACGGCGGCACGCACGTCGCGTCGACGGCGATGGTGGGCCGGGTCGAGGTGACGAAGATGGAGAACAAGGGTCGCGGGTTCCGGCGGCTGCGCGTGCGGATCGTCTGACACGCCGGGGGCCGTGTAATTCGCCCGGCCGAACGCGTATCGCGCGACCGCATCCCGGGCATACCCGCGCCGATGAGCCGGGGTCAGGTCGCGCGCGCAGGACGGCAGCGCCCGTCCGCCGCGCCCGCCTGCGACCCGGACGGCGCCGCGCCGGCGAGCGCCCTGGAGCCGTGGGTGGTCCGGCTGCTGCTGCTCGTCGGCTTCCTCGGAGCGCTGGTGGTCGCGGGAGTGGGGCTGTCCTCCACCGCTCGCGCGGACGACGGCGGGCTGCTGGGACCGGTCGCCGCCACGGGTGACGAACTGGCCGCTCCGGTGCAGGCCGCGGCGCCGGTGGTGGAGCCGGCGGCGGAGCCGGTCGAGCCGGTGGCGGAATTGGTGCTGCAGCCCGCTCCCGAGCCCGTCCCCGAGCCGGCGCTCGCCCCCGAGCCGGCGCCCGCCCCCGAGCCGGCGCCCGTGGTCCTCCCGGAGCCGGACCCCGTCCCGGCGCCGGAACCGGTCGTGGCTCCGGAATCGGAGCCGGTCGTCGTTCCCGAGCCGGAGCCCGCCCCCGCCCCGGTGACGCAGGTCCTGGCGCCGGTGGTCGCGGCGGCGGAGCCCGTGGCCGAGACGGTGGCTCCGGTCGACGAGACCGTCGAGCCGCTGACCGAGGCCGTAGAGCCGGCCATCGCGCCGGCGGCCGAGGTCGCCACGACGGTGGTCGAGTCGTCGGTGACCCCCGCGGCCGAGCCGGTGATGGAGGTCGTGGAACCTGTCGTGGCACCGGCGGTCGAGCCGGTCGCCTCGGTCGTGGAGCCCGCGGTGGACACGCTCACCCCGGTGACGGCGCCCGTGGCGGAGGTCGTCGAGCCCGCCGTCGAGCCGGTATCGGAGGTCGCCGCTCCGGTGGTCGAGCCGGTCGTCGCCGTGGTGACGCCGGTCGTGGAGACGGTGGCCGAGGTGGCCGCGCCGGTGCTGGAGCCGGTCGTGGCGCCGGTGGGGGAGGTCGTGGCGCCGGTGGTCGACGCGGTCGTGCCGGTCGTCGAGCCGGTGGCCGCTCCGGTGGTGGAGCCGGTCGTCGCCGTGGTGCCGCCGGTGGTCGACGCGGTCGTGCCGGTCGTCGAGCCGGTGGCCGCTCCGGTGGTGGAGCCGGTCGTCGCCGTGGTGCCGCCGGTGGTCGAGCCGGTGGCCGAGGTGGCCGCGCCGGTTCTCGAGCCGGTAGTCGATGTGGTGCCGCCGGTCGTGGACACGGTGGCCGAGGTGCTCGAGCCGGTCGTGGTGCCGGTGGCGGAGGTCGTGGCGCCGGTGGTCGACGGGGTCCTGCCGGTTGTCGAGTCGGTGGCCGAGGTGGCCGCGCCTGTTCTCGAGCCGGTCGTCGCCGTGGTGCCGCCGGTCGTGGAGACGGTGGCCGAGGTGGCCGCGCCGGTGCTGGAGCCGGTCGTGGCGCCGGTGGCGGAGGTCGGGGCGCCGGTGGTCGACGGGGTCCTGCCGGTCGTCGAGTCGGTGGCCGAGGTGGCCGCGCCTGTTCTCGAGCCGGTCGTCGCCGTGGTGCCGCCGGTCGTGGAGACGGTGGCCGAGGTGGCCGCGCCGGTGCTGGAGCCGGTCGTGGCGCCGGTGGCGGAGGTCGGGGCGCCGGTGGTGGACGCGGTCGTGCCGGTCGTCGAGCCGGTGGCCGAGGTGGCCGCGCCGGTGCTCCAGCCGGTTGTCGACTTGGTGACGCCGGTGGTCGAGGTGATCGCGCCTCCCGTGGTCGAGGTCCTGGCGCCGGTGGCCGAGACCCTCGCACCTGTGGTTGACGCCGTGCCTCCAGTTGAGGCCCCCGTGGTGGATGTCGTGGCGCCTGTCGTGGAGGTCCTGCCGCCCGCCCTGACGCCCGTGACTCAGGTCGTGGCCCCGGTCGACGTGCTCGCGCCGGTCGTCACGCCGGTCGTCTCGGTGCTCGAGCCGGTGGTGGAGACGGTCGTTCCCGTCGCCACGCCGGTCGTCCCGGTGCTCGAGCCGGTGGTCGAGGTGGTCGTCCCGGTCGTGACTCCGGTGGTCGAGGTCCTGGCGCCGGTGGTCGAGGCCGTCGCCCCCGTCGTCGACGCGGTCGCTCCGGTCGTCGCCCCGGTGGTGAACGTCGTCGCTCCCGTCGCCGGCGTGCTCGCCCCGGTCCTCATCCCGGTCATCGCACCGCTGGCGCCGGTCACCGAGGTCCTCGCGCCGGTGCTGCAGCCGGTCGTCGACGCGGTCGCGCCGGTCGTCCCGCCGCTGTCCCCGGTCCTGCAGCCCGGATCGGACGGCGTGCCCGCGGCGGCGCCTCCGGTCCCGCCGACCGCAGACACCGGGGCCGGCGACGTCTCGGCCCTCGCGGCGGGAAGCGCCTCCGCCGCCGCCGTGCCGGATCTGATCGCCGCCGCGGCCCCCCGGCCGGCGGCGACGGGCGGAGCGCGCACCGTCGCCTCGGGCAACGCCTCCCGGCCGCAGCAGACCACCACGCCGAGCTCCCCGGCAGCCCCGCGGCCGCCGGCACCGGCGCCCACGTCGTCGTCCTCGACGAGCTCCTCCTCGTCGTCCGGCTCCTCGCACGCGTCTCCCGACGCGGCTCCCGTGCCCGTCCTCCCCATGCCGGGGAGCGGGACCCTGCCCGTCGACTCCTCCCCGGCCGGAACGGCCGGCGGGCTGCTCGATGGCCCGGGCACCTCGCCCGACTGACCCTCCTCCCGGCCGTGCCCGGCCCCGCCCGCCGACCGCGGGCCCGCCAGCGACACGGCCGGAGGAGCGCGGACTGCGCGCTCCCGGAGGAGGTCCTCATGACGCTGCCCGCCTGACCGGCTGTCCGTAACCGACCGGTCCGGGACGTCGGCTCTCCTCCGCGAGCGACGCACCGGCCGGCCGCTGACACCGGTCGTGCCCTCAGTCGGTCCCCCGGGGCGGGCTGGCGGCACGAGGCGGGGAGGTAACGGGGGCTGGAGTCACGCACCACGGACGATGCGGCGTCCCAGTGACTCCCGACCTCTCCGCCCCGGCCGGATTCACCCCATCTCGAGCGGGCGCGCGCCCTGGGCAGGCGCCGCCCCGGGCGGCACGGTGACCGCCGTGCCGTTCACCGTCGTCTTCGTCGCGCTCGTGGTCGCACTCGTCCTGCTCGGCGCGCGTCTGGCGGGCGCGTGGGGGCCGCGGCGCACCGGCGCCGGCCACGACCCGGAGGCCGGGACCTGGACGAGCCCGCTCCGGACCGCCGCCCGGAGCGGCGACGGTGGCGGGTCCTGGGACGGCGGCAGCTCGTGGGACTCGGGCGGCCGTCGGACTCCGGCAGCTCCTCGGACAGCAGTTCTTCCCGAGGGAGGTGGCGGCCGACCGCGGTGGAGGCGGCGGCGACTGACGTGCCCGGAGCCGCAGGACTCGCCGCGGGCGACCCGTCTCCACGAGAGTGACGGGCATGAAGTGGCTGCTCCTCGTCGTGCTGCTCGCCGTCCTGGCCGGGGTCGTCCTGGCCACGACCCGCAACGTCAACGCGTCCCGGCGCCCCCGCGGGCGCCGGATCGACCGCGGCAGCGGGGACTCGGGCGGCTACTGGGGCAGCAGCTACGACTCCGGCCCCTCGCGGCACCACGACGGCTACGACGGCGGCGCCGACTCGGGCGCCGACTCGGGTGCCGGCGGCGGTGACGGCGGCGGGGGAGGCGGCGGGGACTGACCCCGCCCCCCGGTCACGACGCCTCCGCCCACATCCGGTCCGGCGGCTGCACCAGCGGGCGCGCCTCGCCGTCGGCGGCCAGGTGGAGGCTCCAGGTGGCGTCCAGCTGCTCGTCCAGCACGTCCCGCAGCTCTGCGCTCCACCCGTCGTCGGCGCCGGTGGCCGCCGGACCGCCGGGCCGGCACAGGCACAACGCCAGGTGCGCGGCCCGGCCCGGCCGGGTCGCGGCGACGGCGTCGTGCAGCGCCACGATCCCCGCCGTCACCCGCCGATCCGGCACCGCCGGCACGTCGTCGAGCGGCATGACGAGGTCGAGCATGCGCCCGTCGGGCCCGAGCCAGACGAGCCACAGGCTGCGGACGGGGAACAGCGGCGGGCCGAGCAGCTCCCGCCACCGGCGGGGCAGCGCGGGCGTCGAGCGGACGGGGACGTCAGGGCGGGGGATCGCGGTCATGCCGGGCACCCTCGCAGCGGGGCGCGACAGGAACCCCTCCGTCGTCCACAGGCGATGCCGCCGTCCACAGCGGACGGTTCGCCGCCGCGCGGGCCGTTCCGCGCCTCGAGGCTTCAGCGGTGACCGATGCCCCCCGGCCCGTGGTCGGCCGGGACCTCCTCGCCCGCCGCGACCGGGCCCGGCGGCGTCCCGTCGCCGAACGGGGACCCGCCCAGGTCCTCGCGCCCGTGCGGGGTCAGCCAGTTCGACGTGTCCGGCCCCATCGGGACGACCTTGGTCGGGTTGATGTCCGCGTGGACGACGTAGTAGTGCTCCTTGATCTGCGGGAAGTCCGTGGTGTCCCCGAACCCGGGCGTCTGGAACAGGTCGCGCGCGTAGGCCCACAGCACCGGCATCTCCGACAGCTTCTGCCGGTTGCACTTGAAGTGGCCGTGGTAGACGGCGTCGAACCGGGCCAGCGTGGTGAACAGCCGGACGTCGGCCTCGGTGATCGTGTCGCCCATCAGGTAGCGCCGGTCCGCCAGCCGCTCCGACAGCCAGTCCAGCGCGGTGAACAGCCGCGAGTACGCCTTGTCGTAGGCCCGCTGGGACCCGGCGAAGCCGCAGCGGTACACGCCGTTGTTGACCTCGGTGTAGATCCGCTGCATGACGTCGGTCATCTCGTCGCGCAGGTGCTCGGGGTAGAGGTCGGGGGCGCCGTCCCGGTGGTACTTCGTCCACTCGGTGGACAGGTCCAGGGTGATCTGCGCGAAGTCGTTGGTGACCACCGCCTTGGTGGGGACGTCGACCATCGCCGGCACCGTGATGCCACGGGAGTACTGCGGGTCCCGGGCGAAGAACGCCTCCTGCAGCCGCTCGTAGCCCAGCACCGGGTCCCGGCCGCCCGGGTCGAGGTCGAACGTCCAGCTGCGCTCGTCGTGCACCGGGCCGCAGATGCCCATCGACAGCACCGGCTCCAGACCCAGCAGCCGCCGCACGATCGTCGAGCGGTTCGCCCACGGGCACGCGCGCGCGACGACCAGTCGGTAACGGCCCGGCTCCACCGGCCAACCACTCGAGCCGTCGGCGGTGATCCGGTCGGTGATGTAGTTCGTGTCGCGGGAGTACTCCCGGCCCTGCTCGACGTAGCCCGATCCGTTGCTGTCCTCGCTCACGGGTCCACCCTGGCCGAGACCGGGTCCGCCCGCGCGCCGTACCCCGGCCGGTCAGAGCCGGGCGGTGGTCGCCGGGTCCCGCTCGCCGGCGAAGAACCGGTCCAGCACCGCGCCGAACACCGCCGCCTCGGGCTCGGCGCGCTCGAACAGCGTCATCGACGAGCGCAGCTTGACCGCGTCGACCGGGCCGAGGACCCGCACCGGGTCGGTGGTGGCCAGGTCCAGCAGCGCCTGCGCGCACTCGACCAGCCGCGGCCCGAGCACCGGGTGGTCGAGGTAGGCCTGTGCCTCGGGCAGCCCGGAGACCGCGTACAGCTGCGCCGTCGGGCTGCGGCCCAGCCCGGCGAGCTGCGGGAAGACGAACCACATCCAGTGGCTGCGCTTGGCGCCGGCGCGCAGCTCGGCCAGCGCGTGCCCGTAGGTGCCGCCGTCCTCCTGGGCGTCGACGAACCGCTGCAGGTCGAAGGGGTCGTTCACCCGCCGCTCCATGCCCGCCGCCGGGGAGGGCAACCTGCCTCCCACACTCGGTGTGCTCTGCCCACCCCGGCGAGCAGGGCACGACGACGCCGGACCCTCGACTCCGCCTCCGGGTGGCGGCGCTCACGGGCGCAAGATGGTTGCCGCGAGCAACCGCACAGCGGGGAGGACGACGTGCAGGACGACCGGGGGCGCCGGCCCTTCGACACCAGCGGCATCGCGGCCGGACCCGACGGGATCCGCCGCTACACGGGCCTGCGCCGCAACGTCGTCGAGTTGCTGCGCGACGTCGCCGGGCGGCACCCCGGGCGGACGGCGGTCGTCGAGCTCGGCGGCGGCAGCGTGACCTACGCGCAGCTGCTCGAGCGCGGGCGGCGGGTGGCCGCCGGGCTGCGCGCGGCCGGCGTCGGCCCCGGTGACCGGGTGGCGCTGCGGATCGGCAACGGCCTCGACTGGGTGCTGGCCTTCTGGGGGACGCACCTGGCCGGCGCCGTCGTCGTCCCGCTGAACACCCGGCTGGCCGAGGCCGAAGCCGAGTACGTGCTGGCCGACTGCGGCGCGGCCTACGTCGTCCGGCCCGGCGAGCCGCTGCCCGACGCCGACCCCGGCGGCACCGGCGAGGCGGCGGACCCCGACCCCGCTCCCGGCGACGTCGCCGCGCTCTTCTACACCAGCGGCACCACCGGCCGGCCCAAGGGCGCGATGGTCACCCACGAGAACTTCCTGACCACGATCGAGAACGTCGTCCGCTGCCGGAAGCTCGACCGCGACCCCGCGCTGCACAACGCGACGCTGATCTCGGTGCCGCTGTTCCACGTCACCGGCTGCTGCTCGCAGCTGATGACCCAGGTCGAGCTCGGCGGCGTCGCGGTCGTCATGCCGCAGTTCCGGCCGGCTGAGTTCCTCGCCGCCGTGCCCGAGCACCGGATCACGCTGATCACCAGCGTGCCGACCATCTACGAGCTGGTTCTGCGCCACCCGGACTTCGCCGCGACCGACGTCTCCTCGGTGCGGACGGTCAGCTACGGCGGCGCGCCCATCGCGCCGGAGCTCGTCCGCCGCCTGGTCGCCGCCTTCCCCAGGGCCCGCGTGGGCAACGGCTTCGGACTCAGCGAGACCACCGCGCTGGCCACCTTCCTGCCGCACGAGTACGCCGCCGAGCACGCCGACGCCGTCGGTTTCCCGACGCCGGTGAACGACGTGCGGATCGACCGGCCCGACCCGGCGGGCGTGGGAGAGCTGCTGGTCCGCGGGCCCAACGTGGTCGCCGGCTACTGGGGCGACCCGGGGCGGACGGCGGAGACGTTCGTCGACGGCTGGCTGCACACCGGCGACGTCGCGCGGATCGACGAGCTGCCGGCCGGCCCGGTGGTGCGGATCGTCGACCGGGCGAAGGACATGATCAACCGCGGCGGTGAGAACGTGTACTCGGTCGAGGTGGAGAACGTCCTGGTCGAGCACCCGGACGTGGTGGAGGTGGCCGTCGTCGGCGTCCCGGACCCGGTGATGGGGGAGAAGGTCGGTGCCGTCGTCCTGCCCCGGCCCGGCGTGGCCGCCGCGGACCTGGTGCCCGACGTGGCCGCGTTCGCGCGGCGGCGGCTGGCCGACTTCAAGGTGCCGCAGTTCGTCCGCGTGCTCGCCGGCCCGCTCCCGCGCAACGCCGGCGGCAAGGTGCTCAAGGCGCCGCTGCGCGAGGCCGGCGAGTGGATCGAGGTCCCGCGCCGGTAGCGCTCAGCGGGCGCCGGCGGCGGCCGGCTCCCGCACCCCGGTCCACTCCTCGGCGGTCCGGCCCAGCGCGACCGCGGTCTCCATCCGCAGCGACCCGGACAGCCACAGCAGCACGTCGTGCAGCCGCAGCCGCGTCACCCGCTGCCCCAGCGCCGCCCCGGCCCGCGCCTCGAGCAGCGAGAACCCGGCCGCGTTGGCCCGCAGCTCGCGCAGCACCACCGCGTGCACGCCGCTGTCGCCCTCGGCGGTGTGCGGCCACAGCTGCCGGCGGGTGATCCCGTCGAGCAGCGGGAACAGCTCGGGCCACCGGTGGTGCAGCGCCGCCAGCACGTACGGCCCGTGCGGCCCCTCCGCCAGGGACCGCAGCGCCGCGCCGACCGTGCCCGGTTCGGCCAGCACGCTGGTCTGCTCCTCGGGCAGCTCCCAGAACGCCCGCCCCGCGGCGCGGTGCACCGCCTCCCCGGCAACCGGCAGCGCCGCGTCGAGGGCGGCGCGCACCGCGGTCCAGCCGATCGGGTCGAGCCGGCCGTGCAGCCCCTCGGCGAGCAGCACGTCCCGGTCGGTCATCCGCGGCGCGGTCTCCGCCGGCTGCCGGTCGAACCGGTCGAAGGCGAAGGCGCGCACCCGCACCCAGCGGCCCTCGCGGGCGTTGGGCGCGCGGAAGCGCAGCGGCCGGCGGCCCACCGCGTAGCCGACGACGGCGGCCAGCGCGTCGTCCAGCCCGATCGGGTCGGGGCCGGCGCTGGGCAGCATGAGTGCGGCGTCCATCGGCTCCCCCTCCGACGTCGGCGTCCCAGCCGACGGTACCGACGCCCGGCCGGTCCGGCCGCGCGGGCCTCAGACCAACGTCACGAGCGTGGTCTCGCTGACGTCGACATCGCAGGTCGCCGCGGCGTGGGCCGGACCCTCGGGGGCGGCGACCACCAATGCGTCGACGCTCCAGCCGTCACACAGCGGCACCGCCACGCCGACCGCGCCGGTGGCCAGGTCGACCGGGGTGACCGTGACGGCGTCCACCCCGCCGGGCTGCCGCAGCCCGCCGAGGTAGGCGTGCCCGGCCGCCGGGTCCACCGCGAGGACGTCGACCGCCGGCTCCTCGGAGACGGTCGCGACGCGGACCGCCGTCGTCGCGCCCGGGCCGACCAGCACCAGCGCCAGCACGCCGGCCGCGTCGGAGATCGCGCCCTCGTGCACGGCCAGCACCGCGGCGCCGTCCGGGGCCACGGCCAGCTCGCGGATGTCGTAGGCGGGCGCGCCGGGCAGCAGCGGCACCGCGCCCGCCGGCTCCAGGGCGGCGGTGAAGCGGGCGAGCTCGGCGGTCTGCGGCCCGTCGGGCACCGACTGGGTGTCCAGCCCGACGAGCACCGTGCCGTCGGCCGACACCGCGATCGCCTCGGCGTGGTTCCAGCTGCGCCCGGTCGAGGGCACGACCCGCTCGGCGGACACCCGCCCGGTGGCCACGTCGACGGCGAGCAGCCGCACCGCGTCCTCGCCGACCCGGTGCGCGGCCAGGTACAGCACGGCCCCGTCCGGGGACAGGGCGGTGCTCGTCACCGAGCCGCGGTCCGGGCGCAGGTCGTAGGCGACGGGGACGGTGGACACCGTGCCGTCCGGGGCGATCCGGGAGACGGCCACGGCGTCCCCGCCGTAGCCGGCCACCACCACGGTGCCGTCGGGGGCGACGTCCAGGCCGGAGCCCCAGATCGGGCCGTCGGAGGCGTCGAGGACCACCTGCCCCCAGCCGGACGTCGCGGTGGGACGGACGACGGCCAGCGGGCCGTCCTCGTCGGCGTCGACGGCGAACAGCAGGACCGGCTCCCCGTCGGGGCCCACGGCGGCGTCCTGCGCGATCGTGACCCCGCCCAGCTCCCGGACCGCCAGCGAGGCGGCGACGGTGTCCAGGGCGCCGCCGTCGCCGACCGCCGGCGCCGCGGTGGACCCGGCGGCGTCGCCGGGGCCGGATCCGGCGGCGGAGCAGCCGGCGGCCGCGACGAGCAGCGCGGCGCCGAGGGCGGCCCCGCGGGCGGTGCGGCGGAGGTGTCCGGGCACGGCCGTTCAGCCGATCACGGAGACGGTCGACGTGCCGCCGCCGGCGATGCAGACGGAGCCGGCCGTGACGGTCTGGGCGTCCGCGGCCAGGACGACGTAGCCGACCCCGCCGCCGCTCTCCCCGCACACCGGCACCGACGCGACCACCTCGCCGGTGGTCAGGTCGAGCGTGACCAGCGCGGGCTCGTACCCGGTGGTGTTGTACGGCAGGTACACGTAGCGGCCGTCGGGGTCCACCGCGAGGTGGTGCGGCGCGTCGGAGGTGTCCGCCAGCTCGATCGACTCCTCGACCGCGCCGTCGCGGACGACGACCAGCCGCGGGTCGCCGGTGCTGAAGTGGCCGGCGGTGACGGTGGCCAGGACCGTGCCGTCGGGCAGCACCTGCAGGCCGCCGGTGGTGCTGTCCGGGTCGTCGGCGACCAGCTCGACCGGCTCGGCGGCGAGCTCCAGGTCGGCGCCGTAGCGGACCAGGACGGCGCCGGACTCCTCGCCGTCGGCGTCCCGGTCGAGCGCCGCCAGCGCGAGCAGGTCGCCGTCGGGGCCCGTCGCGAGGTCGTAGAGGACCGCCTCGCCCGGCGTCTCCAGCCCCAGCGGCGCGCTCTCCCGCACCTCGCCGCTGGCCACGTCGACGGCGAGCAGCCGACTGCCCTCGCCGTCCTCGCGCCAGTACCCGGCGACGTACACCGTCCCGCCGTCGGGCGTGACGGCCGCGGCCGTGGTGTCCGGCGTGCCGTCGACGCCGGTGTCGACCGTGTGCTCGGTGACCTCCCCGTCCTGCACCGCGGCGACGACCAGCCCGTAGCCCTCCGTGCCGGGAGCGACGCCGACCACGACGACCGTGCCGTCGTCGGCGGCGAGCACCTGCGAGTACTCGACGAAGCCCGGCACCTCGGTGACCGCGTCCGCCCGCGGGCCGTCCGGGCCCGGCACCAGGCGCACCAGCCAGCCGGTGGACCCGTACCCGTCGGGACGCCGAGCAGGGCGACGGTGGAGCCGTCGGGGTGCGCGGCGAGGTCGTAGAGCCGGGCCTCCGGGTCGCCGACGGCCCCGCCCAGGTCGAGCTCGCCGCCCAGCTCCTCGGTGAGGGGACCGGCGCTCACCGCCGGCGGCCGTTGCGGCGTCGCGGCCCCGGCCACGCCGGTCGAGCAGCCGGCGACCAGCAGCAGGCCGGCGGCACCGAGCAGGAGGGGCAGCGGGGGTCGGGCGGTCATCGCGGAGCTCCGGAGGGGGAGGGATGGGACCCCGCCAGGCTCGCCCGCCGCGCTTGGGCGCCACTCGCAACCGCCTTGCGTGCCAGGATCCGGGGCCATGGGTGCCGCCCCCCGGGAGTTCCTGCTGGCCGCCGTCGCGATGGCCGTGCTGGCCGCGGGCGTGGTGCTGCTCGTCACCGGGCCGACGGCGGTCGGCTGGGCGCTGGTCGTCGCCGGCGCGCTGCTCGACACCGTCGCCGTCCTGCTGGTCGTGCGCCGCGTGCGGGGCCGCGGCCGGCCGGCGGCCCCGCCCGTGCCGGGGATGATCGACCGGCGATGAGTTCCGCCGGCCGGGGCGGTCGGACCCGCATGGAGAGCATGCAGCGGGCCCTCGCCGCGGCGGCCGCCGAGACGGCCCGGGTGGTGACCGCCGTCCGGGACGACCAGCTGGCCGGCCCCACCCCGTGCGCCGGGACGTCGGTGGCCGCCCTCCTCGACCACCTCGACGGCCTCACCCTGGCCTTCCGGCTGGGCGCGGAGAAGCAGCCGGGCGGGACGGCGAGCGCGGACGCCGCGGCGCTGACCCCCGACTGGCGCACCCGCATCCCGCAGCGGCTCGACGCGCTGGCCGCCGCCTGGCGCGACCCGGCCGCCTGGGAGGGCGACGCCGAGGCCGGCGGGGTGACGATGCCGGCGCCGGCGATGGCGGCCGTGGCGGTCGACGAGGTGCTGGTGCACGGCTGGGACCTCGCGGTCGCCACCGGCCAGGACTACCGGCCCGACCCCGGCGCGGCCGAGGCCGCCTTCGGCTTCGTCTCCTCGGTCACCGCCGACGGCCCGGCGCCGGAGGGCCTGTTCGGGCCGCCGGTGCCGGTGCCCGACGACGCGCCGGAGTTCGACCGCCTGCTGGGCCGCACCGGCCGCGACCCGGCCTGGTGCCCGCCCGCGGGCTGAGTCGCGTCGCACGCTGCACGACCCAGGGGCGCGCCCTACGGTGGCCGCCTGACATCCGGTCGGCCACGGGGGTCCCCGCCCGCGGCGGCGTCTCGACGAGGAGACCCATGCGCACGCGGCTCCGCTGCACCCTGCTCGCCGTCCTCACCGCGACGGCGGTCGCCGCCTGCGGCTCCGGCGACGACGCCCCGGACGACGCCCCGGACGACGCCCCCTCCGGCGGGGCGGCGGAGAGCAGCGCCGAGCCGGAGGAGGGCGGCGGCTACCTGGCGCTCGGGGACTCGGTGCCCTTCGGCTACGTCGGCAACGCCCCGGGCGGCTACGCGGACGAGGACGCCTTCGTCGGCTATCCGCAGCTGGTCGCCGAGGACCGGGACCTGGAGCTGGTCGACGCCACCTGCCCGGGCGAGACGACGGCGAGCTTCGGCGACGTCGCGGCGCAGAGCAACGGCTGCACCAACGTCCGCGGGCAGGAGCCGGGCTTCCGCGACGCCTACCCGCTGCACACCGACTACGAGGGGCCGCAGCTCGACTTCGCGGTGCAGGCGCTGCAGGAGGACGACGGCGTCGAGCTGGTCACCTTGCAGATCGGCGCCAACGACGCCTTCATCTGCCGGTCGACCGGCGCGTGCGGCACCGCCGAGGGCGTGGCCGCGCTCGCCGAGCAGGTCCGGGGCAACGTCGACTCGATCCTCGCGGCCCTGCGGGACGAGGGCGGCTACGACGGGCGGATCGTCGTCGTGGGCTACTACACGCTCGACTACGGCGACGCGCTGACGACGTTCGGCATCACCCGGGTCAACGAGGCCCTCGCCGCGGCCGCCGCGGCGCACGACGCCGAGGTGGCCAGCGGGTTCGAGGCCTTCCGCCCGGTCGCCGAGGCCGCCGGCGGCAGCGCGGTCGACGCCGGCCTGGTGTACCCGGGCGACGTCCACCCGACCCCGGAGGGGCAGCGGCTGCTGGCCGACGCCGTCGAGCAGGTCCTCGGCTCCTGAGCCGGGTCAGCCGATCAGGTAGGCCGACCTGCCGGCGTCGTCCCCGTCGTCGGGGCACAGGCCGGTGACGACGGCAGTGCTCCCGTCGGCGGCGCCGGCGACCCGGCTCAGCGTCGCCAGCTCGCACAGCACGGTCCCGGTCCGCTCGCCGGTGGTGAGGTCGACGGTGACCAGCTGGGTGCGGACGTCCCGGTCGTTCACCGGCAGGTACGCCCGCCGGCCGCTCGCGTCCACGGTGACGTCGTAGGGCGCCTCGCGCGCCTCGTCGAGGTCGATCGAGGTGCGGATCCCGTCGGCGTCGACCACGAGCAGCCGGGACGTCTCGGCCTCCGGCTCGAACACGCTCACCACCGCCGCGCCGTCCGGCGTGACCGCCAGCGCGTAGCCGTCGGACTGCCCGCCCTCCTCGGCCAGCGGGACGGGGTCGCCGTCCGGGCGCAGGTCGGTGCCGTACCAGGCGACGGTGGCGGTGGCCTCGCCGTCGCTGCGGTCGGTGGTCAGCAGCACGACGCCGTCGGCGGTGGCCTCGACGCGGGTGGTGGGCACGGCGGTGGGGTCCGCGACGTCGACCGGCTCCGCCGCGGTGACGGCGCCCGCGTCGACGTCCACGGCGAGCAGCTCCTGCCGGTACCCCGGCTCCCGCCAGGTGGCCGCCAGGTAGACGGTGCCGCCGTCGGGGGACAGCGCGGAGGCGACCGTGTCGGCCGGGACGTCGAAGCCGCTGTCCACCTGCCGCAGCTCGACCTCCGTGGCGCCCACCGGCAGCGCGGCGACGCCGATCACCGACGGGTCCTCGGCCAGCGGGTCCACCAGGACGGCGGTGCCGTCGGGCGCGACGTGCAGGCCGGGAACGGCGTCGAACCGCGGCAGGTCGGTCACCTGCCCGGCCGCCAGCCCGTCGCCGCCCGGCCGCAGCTCGACCAGCCAGCCGCCGCCGACCTCGCTGTCGTCGGGCAGGACGAGCGCCAGGTAGCTGCCGTCCGGCCGCGCGGCCACCTCGAACTCGCGCACGGCCACGCCGGGGAACAGCGCCTGCAGGTCCACCCGGCCGAGCAGCTCGTCCGGCGCGGCGGCCGGGGCGGGCGCGCTCGCCGTCCCGGGGCCGGACGACGAGGGGGTGCCGTCGACGGAGGTGCTGCAGCCGGCGGCGAGGGCGAGAGCGGCGGCCGCGACGAACAGCGGCGCGGGCATGGGGGTCCTGGTCACGGGGAGGACCCTGCGGCGGCGGGCTTGCGGGCAGCTGGTGCGCCGCTTGCGCGCTCAGGCGACCAGCGCGACGGCGGCGCGGACGCCGGTGTCCTCGCGGCACTGCACGACGACCGCGACCCCGGCCGGCACGGCCACCGCCTGGGGGCTGGTCCCCTCGGTGGCGCACGTGGTCAGGTCGGCGCGGACGGCGCCGGTGCCGAGGTCCACGGTGGCCAGTCCGGCCCGGCCGTCGTCGCCGGAGTAGGGGACCGCGGCGGTGCGCCCGTCGGCCGCCACCGCGACGGCCGCCGCGGGGCGGTGCGCGCCGAGGGGCTCGAGGTTGGTGACCTCGGCGTCGCCGTCCCGGACGACGACCAGCCACACCAGCGGGTACCCGAGGCCGACCACGTCGACGACGACCGCGGCGCCGCCGTCGGGCAGCAGCTGCAGGCTCGTGCCGCGCGCGGCGTCGGCGTGCTGGGCCAGGTGCTCGAGGTCCCCGGTGGGCCGCAGGTCGGGGCCGAACCCGGCGAGCACCGGGTCGTCGACGGCGCCGTCGCCGTGCAGCGCGGCGAGCAGGAGCACCGCGATGCCGCCGTCGGGCCGGACCGCGACCTCGGTGGCCACCACGTGCTCCGGCGTGCCCACGTCGATCACCCGGCTGCCGGTGGCTGCGCCGGTGGCGGCGTCGACGGTGACCAGCCGGGCCTCGGGGGCGCCGCCGGCGAGGTCGAGCACGGTGAGGACCAGCGTCGCGCCGTCGGGGGTGAGCGCCGAGCCCTCGACCGGAGCCGGTCCGTACGGCGTCCGGGCACCCGTGTCGACGGGGGCGGTCTCCGCCTGCGTCGCGCCGGGGGCCAGCCGGACGAGGAGGGTGCCGCCGCCGTCCGCCGGCTCGCCGAGGACGAGCACCGTCCCGTCCGGCGCCACGTGCAGGTCGGCGAGCGGGTCGACCGGCCGGATCGCGACCACGCGGCGGACGGCGGGGCCGGCGGGACCGGGCACCAGCTCGGCCAGGACGGCGGGCCGGGCGGGGTCCAGCCGCGTGCCGGCCAGGACGACCACCGAGCCGCCGGGGGCGGCCGCGATCGCGTACACGTCGCCGTCCGGCCCGGCCAGCGCGCCGGCGTCCACGTCGCCCACGTACTGGTCGGAGCCCGACGCGTCGGCCGGCGGGCCGGCCGGCTCGAAGCTCTCGGGCAGCCCGCCGACGCCGGGGGAGTCGACGATCGGCGGCTCCCGGAAGGTGTCGGCCGTCGAGCAGCCGGCGGTGAACAGCACGGCGGCCACGAGCGCGGCGACGGGGACGGCGCGGACGGTGCGGCGGGACATGGCTCCTCCGGGGGGCGTGCGCGGGGAAGGGGTCAGCGGAGCAGGACGGCGAGCTCCTCGGGGTCGCCCTCGCCGCAGCCGCCGCCGGCGACCAGCTCGGTCCCGTCGGCGCCGACGGCCACGGTCGCGGCGAAGCCCGGGCCGTCGCACAGCGCGACCTCGGCGACGGCCTCGCCGGTGGTCAGGTCGATCGTGGTGACGCCCTGGGTCCCGCCGCTCCCGCTCCACGGCACGTACAGGTGGTGGCCGCCGGGGCCGAGGTCGACGTCGTCGGGGACGACGTCCAGGTCGACCACCTCGTCGAGCTCGTGGACCTGCTCGACCGCACCGTCGCGGACGACGACCAGCCGGATCTCCGAGGACTGGTAGACCCCGTCGACGGCGACCGCGGCGTAGCCGCCGCCGGGCAGGACGAACAGCTCCCGGCTGATGCTCTCCACGGCGTCGGGGAGCAGGGTCACCGGCTCGCCGACCGGCTCGAGGTCGGCGTCGTACTCCACGAGGACGGCGCGCGGGGTGTCGTCGTCGCCCCCGCTCGCGGCCCGCTCGTCGTAGGCGCTCACCAGCACGGCCACGCCGCCGTCGAGGCGGAGGGCGAGGTGCCCGGCGTAGTGCTCGCCGGGGCCGCTGCCCGGGTCGACGTCGACGTCGTCCACGACCTCGCCGGTGCCCGTGTCGAAGGCGACGACCCGGCCCGGGACGTCGCCGTCGTGGCCGAACGAGACGAAGAGGACCGCGCCGTCCCGGCTGAGGGCGGTGCCGCCCACGGTGGGCGGGAAGTCGCCGTACCCGTGCTCCAGGTCGACCACCTCGGCCGAGTCCGCGTCCGGGGCGACGGTGGCGAAGACGAGGTCCTCCCCGGTCTCGGCGTCGACGGTGCCGAAGACCGCGACGGTCCCGTCGGCGGCGACGTGCAGGCCGGTCTCCCTGTCCATCGGCGGGAGCGGGACCGTGCCGTCCACCTCGAGACCGTCCTGGCCCGGTGCCAGCCGGACGAGGAACGCGTCGTCCTCGCTGGTGCCGGCCATGAGCGCGAGGTAGGTGCCGTCGTCGAGGGCGACCAGGTGGTTGAGGTAGTGGCGCTCGTCGCCGATGGCGTCGGTCAGCGACACCTCGCCGGCGCGCTGGGTGAACGCCGTGCCGAGGTCGGGCTCGGCGGTTCCGGCGACTGCGCTGGTGCAGCCGGCGAGGGCGGCGGCGAGCAGGGCGGGGACCAGGGCGCGGACGGGGGCGGATCGCTTCACGGCAGGCAGCGTCGGGCGGCCGGCTTGTGCCGCGCTGGTGCCCGGCTTGGCCCGTGTCCCGGGGGGCGTGGTCTGATGCCTGCGAAGGGTTCCCGAGGCAGAAGAGGTGCGCGCGTGTCCGAGTCCGGCTCCGGTGAGGTCCTGCTCGAGGTGGACGGCGGCGTCGCCGTGGTCACGCTCAACGCCCCCGACCGGCGCAACGCCCTGACCCCGGCGATGGCCCGGGAGCTGATCGGGGTGTTCGACGAGGTCGACGCCCGGCCCGAGGTCGGCGCGCTGGTCGTCACCGCGGTCGGCAGGTCGTTCTGCGCCGGCGGCGACGTCGCCACCCTGACCGCAGCCGGGGAGGACCCGGCCCGCCCCGACCTCTACGACGGCATGTCGTCGATCTACGACTCCTTCTACCGGCTGGGCCAGGTCAAGGTGCCGACGATCGCGGCCGTCCGCGGCTCGGCGGTCGGCGCCGGCATGAACATGCTGCTGGCCACCGATCTGCGGGTGGTCGCCTCCGACGCGCGGCTGCTGGCCGGCTTCCTCAAGCGCGGCATGCACCCCGGCGGCGGGCACTTCGTCATCCTGTCCCGGCTGATCGGCCGCGAGGCCGCCGCGGCGATGGTGCTGTTCGGCGAGGAGATCAACGGCGCCAAGGCCGTCGAGCTCGGCCTGGCCTGGGAGGCCGTGGACGCCGACGCCGTCGAGTCCCGCGCCCGCGAGCTGGCCGCCCGCGTCGCCGCCGACCCGGAGCTGGCCCGGGTGACCGTGGGCAACTTCCGCAAGGAGACGGCGACGGCGGTCTCCTGGGAGGTCGCCACCCAGTTCGAGCGGCCGGCGCAGATGTGGTCGATGCGCCGCCAGGCGCAGAAGTAGCGGTCAGGGCCGCAGCAGCACCTTGACCGCCTCCCGGGCGTCCATCGCCCGGTAGCCCTCGGCGGCCTGCGCCAGCGGCAGCTCCCGGTCGAACACCCGGCCGGGCCGCAGGCCGCCGGTCAGCACGGCGTCGAGCAGCTCGGGCAGGTAGGCGCGCACCGGCGCGACCCCGCCGCCGGCCCGCACGTTCCTCATGAACAGGCGGCGGAACGGCAGGACCGCCTGCGGCGCGCCGACGAAGCCGACCGCGCCGCCGGGGCGGGCGACGGCGACGGCGGTGTCGACGGCGTCCTGGCCGCCCACGCACTCGCAGACCGCGTCGGCGCCGTCCCGGCCGAGCAGCTCCCGGACGGCGGCGACCCCGTCCCGGCCCCGCTCGGCGACGACGTCGGTGGCGCCGAGCTCGCGGGCCAGCGCCGCGCGGTCGGCGTGCCGGGACATCGCCACCACCCGCTCGGCGCCCAGCCGGCGGGCGGCGAGGACCGCAGACAGCCCCACCGCGCCGTCGCCGACGACGACCACCGTGGACCCGGGCCCGACGCCGGAGCTGACCGCGGCGTGGTGGCCGGTGCCCATCACGTCGGAGAGCGCGAGCAGGTCGGCGTCGGCGACGTCGTCGGGGCGGTCGGCGGCCCGCACGAGGGTGCCGTCGGCCAGCGGCACCCGCACCCGCTCGGACTGGCCGCCGACCGTGGGCAGCCCCTCGGCGTCCGGCAGCCCGTAGAAGGACAGCCGTGCGCACGACCCCGGCACGCCGCGGCGGCAGCTGCCGCAGGTGCCGTCGACCACCGCGAAGTGCGGCACCACCAGGTCGCCGGGGGCCACCGTGGCGACCGCGGAGCCGACCTCCTCCACGACGCCGAGGAACTCGTGCCCCATGAGCAGCGGCAGGCCGGCGCCGGCGCCGCGGTAGGAGTGCAGGTCCGAGCCGCAGATGCAGGTCGCGGTCACCCGGACGACGGCGTCGGTGGGCCGCTGCACGGCCGGGTCGGGCACCTCGCGCACCGCTACGGTGCGGGCGGCGTCGAGGCTGGTCGTCAGCACGGCGCGGAGCAGACCACACCGGGAGGTCGCCGCAGTGAGGTTCTCGACCGGGCTGCCCGGGCTGGACCGCTACCCGCCCGGCCGGTACCCGCCCGGCGGCGACGCCTGGCAGGCGCAGCTGACCTCCGCGGACTTCCAGCGGATCGCCCGCACCGCCGACGACCTCGGCTTCGACGCCGTCTCGGTCAGCGAGCACCTCGTCGTCCCCACGCCCCTGACGGCGAACATGGGCGCCCACTGGCCGCACGCGTTCACCGCGATGGCGTTCCTGGCCGGCGCCACGACGCGGATCCGGGTGAACTCCGCCGTCATCGTGCTGCCCTACCACCACCCGGTCGCCCTGGCGAAGGCCGTGGCGACGCTCGACGTCCTCTCCGGCGGGCGGGTGACGCTGACGTTCGGCGTCGGCATGGCGCCGGGGGAGTTCGCGGCGCTCGGGGTGCCGTTCGAGCGGCGCGGCGCGGTGATGGACGAGTACGTGGCGGTGCTCAAGGAGTTGTGGACGGCGGAGCAGCCGTCCTTCGACGGCGAGTGGGTGCGGTTCTCCGACGTGGTGTTCGAGCCACGGCCGGTGCAGCGGCCGCACCCGCCGCTGTGGTTCGGCGGGCGGTCGCTGGCGTCGCGGGGGGGGGCGGGGGGGGGGGGGGGGGGGGGGGGGGGGGGCGGGGGGGGGGGGGGCTGGGGGGGGGCGGGGGGGGTGGGCAGGCACAAGACCACGCTC
>NZ_JBJGZO010000024.1:0-70931 GCF_054050575.1 Blastococcus sp. SYSU D00868 | reverse complement strand
GGGGGGGGGGGGGGGGGGGAGAGGGGCGCGCGGCGCGCCCGCCGCCCCCCCCCCCGCGGGGCGCCCCCCCCCCCCCCCCCGCTGCGGTGAGGGAGGACGCGCTGAGGTGGGGGAGGACGGCGAGAGGCCCGCCCCCCGCAGGGGACGGGCCTCTCGCCGTCGGGAACTCAGGCCAGGTAGTCGCGCAGGGCGTCGGCTCGCTGCGGGTCGCGCAGCTTGGCCATCGTCTCGCGCTCGATCTGGCGGACCCGCTCGCGGGACAGCCCGAACTGCTTGCCGATCTGCTCCAGGGTGCGGGGCTGGCCGCCGTCCAGGCCGAAGCGGAGGACGACGACGTCGCGCTCCCGCTCCTCCAGCGTCTGCAGCACGTTGCGGACGTCGCCCTTCATCATCTGGAAGGCGACGGCGTCCTCGGCGACCGCGGCGTCGGCGTCCTCGATGAAGTCACCGAGCCGGGACTCCTCGTCGGCACCGACCGTCTGGTCGAGGCTGACCAGGTCGCGGCTGTACTCGAGCAGCTCGGTGATCCGCTCGGGGGTCATGTCCAGCTCGAGACCCAGCTCCTCGGCGGTGGGCTCGCGCTCCAGCTCCTGGTGGATCCGGCGCCGGGTGCGCACCACCTTGTTGACCTGCTCGGCCAGGTGGACGGGCAGCCGGATGGTGCGGCCGGAGTCCGCCATGGCGCGGGTGATCGCCTGGCGGATCCACCACGTGGCGTAGGTGGAGAACTTGAAGCCCTTGGTGTAGTCGAACTTCTCGACCGCGCGGATCAGGCCGACGTTCCCCTCCTGGATGAGGTCCAGGAACGTCATGCCGTGGCCGGTGTAGCGCTTGGCCACCGACACCACGAGCCGCAGGTTCGCCTCGAGCAGGTGCCGCTTGGCGGCCTTGCCGTCGACGGCCAGGGCCTTGTAGTCCCGCTGCAGGGCGGGGGTGAGCTGCCGCTCGGCCAGCAGCCGCTCGGCGTAGAGACCCGCTTCGATGCGCTTGGCGAGCTCGACCTCCTGCTCGGCGGTCAGCAGGGCGGTCTTGCCGATGGTGTTCAGGTACACCCGGACGAGGTCGGTGGACACCAGGCCGCTGGTGTCGGGCTCGCGGCGGGGCGAGCGGACCTCGAGGGCGTCGTTGGGGGAAGACTGCAGGAGCGTCACGATCTGTCTTCGTCCTTGCCTCTGGTTCGGATGCCCCGCCGGGCGTCGATGGGCGGCGGGGCGACCGGGCGTCTGTCCGAGGGCCTCGGTCGGCTGGGGGGCCCTCACTTGTGTGTCCGTCGTGGTACGGCCAGTCCAACGGCTGCAACCCGGTTGCGTGTTCCACGATCGGACGCTTCACAGCAAACGCACAGGGCGTGTGTTGCGTCACGGGCCTACCCGCCGGGGCGGGGGATCGAACTACACCCGCGGAAGTCAGACCTCGAGCAGCAGCGTCATCGGCCCGTCGTTGACCGACGAGACGGCCATGCGGGCCCCGAACACGCCCGTGGCGACCGTCGCGCCGCGCCGGCGGAGCTCGGCCACCACCTCCTCCACCAGCGGCTCGGCGACCTCGCCCGGCGCCGCGTCGGCCCAGGACGGGCGGCGGCCCTTCCGCGTGTCGGCGTAGAGGGTGAACTGGCTGACCACGAGGACGGGCAGGCCTAGGTCGGCGGCCGAGGCCGCGCCGTCGGGGGAGGGGAAGACGCGCAGCTCGTGCACCTTGCGGGCCAGGGCGCGGGCGCGGTCGGCGTCGTCCGCCCGGCCCACGCCCACCAGCGCCAGCAGCCCGCGGCCGATCTCGCCGACCACGGTGCCGTCCACGGACACGGCCGCCGTGGCCACCCTGCTCACCACCGCGCGCACCGGTCCATCCTCGCCGGTGGGCCGGCGCGGCCCGCGGTCCCCCCGGGCGCGGTCCCCCCGGGCGCGGGCGATGCGGCACGATTCCCCGGTGCCCCCGCTGACGCTGACCCAGGACCCGCGCGCCGACGAGCTGCTCGGCCGCGACCCGCTGGCCCTGCTCCTCGGCATGCTGTTCGACCAGCAGTTCCCGATGGAGCGCGCCTTCGCCGGCCCGCGCCTGCTCGCCGACCGGATGGGCGTGGAGACGCTCTCGGCCACGGAGATCGCCGACGCCGACCCCGAGCGGATGGCCGCCTGGTTCCAGGGCCCGCCCGCCGTCCACCGCTACCCCGGGTCGATGGCCGGCCGGGCGCAGGCGGTGTGCCGGCTGCTGGTCGAGCGCTACGACGGGCGGGCCGAGGCGCTGTGGGCCGACGCGCCGGACGGGAAGACGCTGCTGAAGCGGATCGGGGAGCTGCCCGGCTTCGGCGCGCAGAAGGCCAAGATCCTCGTCGCCCTGCTCGGCAAGCAGTACGGCGTGACCCCGCCCGGCTGGCGGGAGGCGGCGGGGGAGTACGGCGAGGAGGGGTCGCGGCGCTCGGTCGCCGACATCACCGGCCCCGAGTCGCTGGCCGAGGTGCGCCGCACCAAGCAGGAGAAGAAGCAGGCCGCGAAGGCCGCCGCCGGCTCCTGACCTGCGCCGGAGAAAGCGCCCGGAGCCACCTGCATCGTGCGCGATCGGGTGGCACGATGGGCGCCAGGAGCCGGGGGGCTCCGGGGCCGACGGATCCGCTCGCCGACTCCTCGCCACCACCCCCCGGCGAGTCCAGGGAAGGGCGCTCGTGGCCTCCAGCCAGCAGTCCGCACGATCCCGGCGAGCCGAGCCGGTCCTCATCACCGAGGCCGCGCCCAGCCTGGCCGAGCAGCACGCCGCCCGGAAGCGGCGCTACGTCCTCACCATGGCCGTCCGGCTCATGAGCATCGTGCTGGCCGCGGCCTTCTACCAGATCCTCTGGCTGGCGATCATCTTCGCCGTACTCGGCACGGTGCTGCCCTGGATCGCCGTCGTCATGGCCAACGACGGCCCGCCGAAGAAGCGGGTCGACGCCCACCGCTACCGGCCCGAGCGCACCCTCGAGGACCCGGTGCGGACCCGCCGCGCCATCGAGCCCGGGCGGGTCATCGAGCACTGAGACCCGGGGCCCGCGGTCAGCCGCGCGGGCTCACCTCGGCCGGCGTCGCCACGTGGTGGCGGCCCAGCGGCAGCATGAGCGGCGCGCCCGACGTCGGGTCGACGACCACCCGGCTGTCCAGGCCGAAGACCGCGCGCACGCAGTCCTCGGTCAGCACCTCGGCCGGGCTCCCGCCGGCGTGGATCCGGCCGTCGGCCATCGCCACCAGGTGGTCGGCGTAGCGGGCGGCGAGGTTCAGGTCGTGCAGCACCATCACGACCGTCGTCCCGCGGGTGCGGTTCAGGTCGGTGAGCAGGTCCAGCACCTCGACCTGGTGGGCGACGTCGAGGAACGTGGTCGGCTCGTCCAGCAGCAGCAGGTCGGTCTGCTGGGCCAGGGCCATCGCGATCCAGACCCGCTGGCGCTGCCCGCCGGAGAGCTCGTCGACGGCCCGGTCGGCCAGCTCCGTCGTCGCGGTCGCCTCCAGCGCGGCGGCCACCGCGGCGTCGTCCTCGCGGCTCCACCGGGAGAACACGCCCTGGTGCGGGTGCCGGCCGCGGCCGACGAGGTCGGCCACGGTGATGCCCTCCGGCGCGATCGGCGACTGCGGCAGCAGGCCGAGCGTGCGGGCCAGCTCCCTGGCCGGCATCCGGTGCACCGCCCTGCCGTCGAGCAGCACCCGGCCGGCGCGCGGGGACAGCAGCCGGGACATCGAGCGCAGCAGCGTCGACTTGCCGCAGGCGTTGGCCCCAACGATCGCCGTGATGCGGCCCGCCGGCACGACCAGGTCCAGGCCCTCGATCACCGTCCGCTCGCCGTAGGCGAGCGTGAGCTCCTCGGCGGTGAGCGAGTGGGTGGCGGTCACAGCGAGCCTCCGGCGCGGTTGGTGCGGATGATCAGGTAGATGAGGTACGGCGCGCCCAGCACCCCGGTGACGACGCCGACCGGGAACCGGGTCTCCAGGGCGAACTGGCCGACCAGGTCGGCGACCAGCACCAGCAGGGCGCCGACCAGGGCGGCGGGCACGAGCAGCGAGCCGT
This sequence comes from Blastococcus sp. SYSU D00868, assembly GCF_054050575.1. Taxonomy (NCBI): domain Bacteria; kingdom Bacillati; phylum Actinomycetota; class Actinomycetes; order Geodermatophilales; family Geodermatophilaceae; genus Blastococcus; species Blastococcus sp. SYSU D00868. Next base: position 66,902 of record NZ_JBJGZO010000024.1, on the reverse strand, counting down.
TGGGGCCGACGATGCGCGCCGCGATCGGGCCGGCGAGGAACGACACGAAGGCGATCGGCCCGCACGCGGCCGTGGCGAAGGCGATCACGCCGACTGCGCAGACGATGGCGACCAGCCGGGTGCGCTCGACGCGGACGCCGAGCGCGGCGGCCGCGTCGTCGCCCAGCTGCAGCGCGGAGAGGTTGCGCGTCTGGCCGAGCAGCACCGGCCCCAGCACCAGCAGCGCGACCAGGGCGGGCGCGACCGCCTCCCACGTCGTGCCGTTGAGGCTGCCGGTCAGCCAGCGCAGCGCCTCCTGGTAGTCCCACTGGCCGGCCTTGGTCAGCACGTAGGAGGTGACGCTGTTGAGCATCGCGCCGACGCCGATGCCGATGAGGATCAGCCGGGTGCCGGCGACGCCGCCCCTGAACGACAGCAGGTAGATCAGCAGCGCCACGCCCAGGGCCGCGGCGACCGCCAGCGTGGACACCGCCGTCCCGCCCAGCGACAGGACGACGATGCCGAAGACGGCCGCGGCGCCGGCGCCGGAGGTGATGCCGATGACGTCGGGGCTGGCCAGCGGGTTGCGGAGCATCGTCTGGAAGGTGACACCGGCCAGGCCGAAGCTGAGGCCGGCGACGATCGCGAGCACGCCGCGCGGCAGCCGCAGCCGCCCGACGGTGAACGTGGCCCCGGGCACCCGCTCGCCGAGGACGACGCGCACCACCTCGTCGATCGGGTAGAACGTCTGGCCGACCATCAGCGTGAGCACGAACGCGGCGACCACGAGCGCCGGCAGCACCACGATCACCAGGCGGCGGCGGGCGGCGCGGCGGACCCGCGCGCGGGCGACCGCGTCGACCGTGGCCGCCGGCGCGGGGACGACGACGGTCACAGCTCGCGCACCCGCTGGCGGCGCACGACGGCGATGAAGAAGGGGGCGCCGATCAGGGCGGTGATGATCCCGACGTCGAGTTCGGAGGGGCGGGCGACGACCCGGCCGATCACGTCGGAGGCGACCAGCAGGCACGCGCCGGCCAGCGCGGAGAACGGCAGCAGCCAGCGGTGGTCCACGCCGACGAGCAGCCGGCACAGGTGCGGGACGACGAGGCCGACGAACCAGATCGGGCCGGCGACCGCGGTGGCCGCGCCGCACAGCAGCACCGAGCCCAGCGCCGCGACCCCGCGGGCGAGGGCGACGCGCTCGCCCAGGCCCGCCGCGAGCTCGTCGCCCAGCGCCAAGGAGTTCAGGCTGCGGGCCGACAGCAGGCTGATCGCCAGGCCGACCGCGAGGAACGGCAGCACCGGCGTGATGTTCGCGAAGACCGCGCCGCCCACCCCGCCGACCTGGAACGACTGCACGTTGGCGGCGATGTCCCCGCGGGGCAGGGCGATGGCGGTGATGAATGAGGTGAGCGCCGCCGACGTGGCCGCGCCGGCCAGCGCGAGCTTGAGCGGCGTCGGGCCGCCGCGGCCCAGCGAGCCGACGGCGTAGACGAACACGGCCGCGACGGCGGCGCCGGCGATCGCCGTGACGATGATGCTGGTCGCGCTGAACAGGCCGAACCAGGCCAGGCCGGCGACCACCGCGAGCGAGGCGCCCATGTTGATGCCGAGGACGCCGGGGTCGGCCAGCGGGTTGCGGGTCACGCCCTGCATCACCGCGCCGGCCAGGCCGAGGGCCGCGCCGACCAGCACGGCGAGGACGGTCCGCGGGATGCGCTTGGTCACGGCCGCCTCCTCGATGGTGTCGGAGGACCCGCCGAGGGCGGCGAGGACGTCGGACCAGCCGACGCCGCGGGAGCCGATCGCCACCGAGGCGGCCATCAGCAGGGCCAGCACCCCCAGGACGACGAGCAGCCAGAGGAACCGGACCGACCCCGGACGTCGCCGTGCGGCGGCGTCCGGGGTCGGGACGGGGTGGGCCGAGGTCACGGGGCCGCGACCGGGGAGCGGTCGATCACGCGGCGGGGGCCCCGGCCTTGTCGGCGGCCTCGGCGAGCATGCCCACGTAGTCCTCGAGCACCCAGGAGATCGCCAGCGGGGTCGGGTTCGCCGCGGTGCCCAGCGGGGTGTCGGGCAGCAGGACGATCGCGCCGTTGGCCACGGCCGGCATCTGCGACAGCAGCGGGTCGCCCGCCAGCGCGTCGACCAGCTCCTGGTCGCCGTAGGTCACGATGATCTCGACGTCGTCCAGCGTGTCGATCTGCTCGGCGCTGATCGTGCCCGAGAACTGCTCGGAGTCCGTCGAGGCCGCCTCGACGCTGGCCGGCGTGGCCAGCCCCAGGTCCTCGAAGAACGCGCTGCGGGTGTCGAACGGCGTGTAGTAGCTGACCTCGCTCAGGTCGGTCGTGTCGACGTGGGTGAGGAACATCGTCGACCGGCCGGCCAGCTGCGGGTACTGCCCGACGGTGTCGGCGATCTCGGCCTCGAGGTCGGCGACGAGCTGCTCGCCCTCCTCGGCCATGCCCATGCCGGCGGCGTTGATCTCGATCATCTCCCGCCACGGGGTGGCCCACGGCGCCTCGGGGAACGCCACGACCGGGGCGATCTCGCTGAGGGTGTCGTAGTCCTCCTGGGTCAGCCCGGAGTAGCCGGCGAGGATGACGTCGGGCTCGGTGTCGGCCACGGCCTCGAAGTCGATGCCGTCGGTCTCGTCGAACAGCACCGGGGTCTCGGCGCCCAGCTCCTCGAGCCGCTCGGACACCCACGGCAGCAGGCCGTCGCCGTCGTCGTCGCCGAAGTTCGCGGCGGCCATGCCGACCGGGACGACGCCGAGGGCCAGCGGCACCTCGTGGTTGGCCCACTGCACCGTGGCGACGCGCTCGGGCGTGCCCTCGATCGTCGTGGTGCCGAAGGCGTGCTCGATGGTGAACGTGTCGCCGCCGCCACCCGAGGCGTCGTCGGAGGAGTCGTCGCCGCAGGCGGCGAGGCCGCCGACGAGCAGGGCGGCGGTGGTGAGCGCGGCGAGGCGCGGGGCGCGGCGCATGGGGTCCTTCCGGTCGGGGTGGCGCGCGAGCGCCGGTCGGGTCGTCCTCGCGGCCCGGTGCGAGCCGCCCCGTCGAACCCGACGAGGTGAGGATTGGCTCACCGAACTTAGGACACCCTTGCCTTCGTCCCGGTCACGATCAGGTCACGGTTGGCCTCAGCGGGCGCCGGGCCGCCGCACCACCTCGGCGGCCAGCGCGGCCCCGGCGTCCAGCAGGCGGGCGGGGTCGGCGCCCGGGTCGGCCAGCCACGCGGCGAGCAGGCCGGCGGTGAACGCGTCGCCGGCGCCGGTGGTGTCGACCACCGTGGCGGGTAGCGCCGGGCGGTGCACCAGCCGCCCGCCGGCGCACCACAGCGCCCCGTCGGCGCCGAGGGTCACCGCGACGGCCGGGTGCCGGCCGGCGAGCGCCCGGGCGGCATCGGCCGGGTCGGCGCAGCCGGTGAGCAGCCGGGCCTCGTCGGCGTTGGGCAGCAGCAGCGTCACGCCGGTGGTGTCGGCCAGCCAGCGGTCCACGCCGTAGGCGGCCAGCGGGCCGGTCGACGCCGGGTCCAGCGAGGTGGTCGCCCCGGCCGCCGCCGCGGCGGCGAGCGCGGCCAGCCCCGCCGTCCGCGGCCGCGGGTCCAGCAGCGTGTAGCCGGAGACGTGCAGGTGGTCCCCGGTGCCGACCGGGGGCAGGTCGGCCGGGGTGAGCGCGAGGTTGGCGCCGCGGTCGGCGAGCATGCTGCGCTGCCCGCCGGGCTCGACCAGGCTGACGATCGTGCCGGTCCCGGTGTCCGGCACCGCGCGGACGGCGGCGGAGACCCCGGCCGCGGCGAGCTCGGCCAGCAGCGCCGTCCCGGCGGCGTCCGCCCCGACGCAGCCGGCCAGGGTGACCGGCACGCCCAGCCGGCCCAGGTGCACCGCGACGTTCGCGCCCGCCCCGCCGCCCCGCGTCCGGATGGTGGCCGGGCGGTCGGAGCCGGGCGCCGGCTCCCCGGACAGGACGGCGACGACGTCGGTGGCGACGTCGCCGACCACGACGACGGACCGCGCCACCGGCGTCCCGCTCCCGGTCAGGCCGGCAGCGCGGCCAGCGCGGCGGCGATCCGCCCGGCCAGCTCCGCGTTGCGCAGCACCAGCCGCACGTTGACCGCGAGGGTGGCCCCCGCGCTAGCGCGGTGCAGGTGGTCCAGCACGAACGGCGTCACGGCCTTGCCCCGGACGCCGTACGCGTCGGCGGCGGCGAGGGCGTCGGCGATGACCCGGTCGTGCAGGCCGCGGTCCAGCTCCTCCTCGACGGGCAGCGGGTTGGCCACCACCACCGCCCCGGCGGACAGCCCCCGCCGCGCGGCGAGCACCGCGGCGGCCTGCGCCGGGTCGTCGACCGACCAGTCCACGGTGGACCCGGAGTCGGCCACGTAGAAGCCGGGGAAGGTCCGGGTGCCGTAGCCGATCACGGTGACCGACAGGCTCTCCAGCCGCTCGAGGGTGGCCGGGACGTCGAGGATCGACTTCACGCCCGCGCAGACGACCGCCAGCGAGGTGCGTGACAGGGCGGTGAGGTCGGCGGACTCGTCGAAGGTCTCGCCTGCCTGACGGTGCACGCCGCCCAGGCCGCCGGTGGCGAACACCCCGATGCCGGCGCGCTCGGCCAGCAGGGCGGTGCTCGACACGGTGGTGGCGCCGGAGACGCCGAGCGCGGCGGCCACGGGCAGGTCCCGCACGCCGAGCTTGGCCAGGTCGGGGTCGGCGCACACCCGGTCGACCTGCGCGGAGGTCAGGCCGACGTGCGCCACGCCGTCCAGCACGGCGATGGTGGCCGGTACCGCGCCCCCCGCCCGGACCGCACCCTCCACGTCGTCGGCCGCGGCCCGGTTGTCCGGCCGCGGCAGGCCGTGGGCCAGCAGCGTGCTCTCCAGGGCGACGACCGGGGCGCCGGCGGCCAGCGCGTCGGCCACCTCGGAGGACAGCTGCAGAGGAGGGGAGGGAGGTGCGGCGGTCACCCTGTCATCATGGACGTCGGTGTCCGGTCCGCCCGGACGAGCCCCGTCCCCGACCCTGGGAGCACCGTCGTGAGCAGCACCGACATCCTCGAGAAGCCCGACGTCCGCGAGGGCGACACCGGCAACGCCAACGAGGTCTTCCACTACGTGCGGAAGAACAAGATCGCCGAGAGCGCGGTGATGGGCACCCTGGTCGAGGCGCTGTGCGGGGAGGTCTTCCCGGTCACCAAGAGCCCCAAGCCGGGCAGCCCGGTCTGCCCCGCCTGCAAGGAGATCTACGAGCAGCTCAAGAAGGACTGAGCCCGCTACATCCTCCGGGCCCGCTCCAGCTTCTCCGCACGGCGCTGCTGCCGGCGCTTCTCGTGCCGGCGCAGCGGCGCGGGCCACCGCTCCTGGACCGTGGCGTTGAGCTCGGCGCCCAGCAGCAGCGCCATGCCGAAGAAGAAGCAGAACAGCAGGACGGCGATCGGGGTCGCCAGCGCGCCGTAGGGCAGCGCCGTGACCAGGATGTCGGAGATGTAGACCCGCAGGACCGTGGCCGCGAGGAAGAAGAAGGTCATCGCCAGCAGGGCGCCGAGCAGGTGCCGGCGCCACGGCAACCGGCGCGGCAGGATCACGTGGTAGAAGCTCGTCAGCGCCAGCACGAGCCCGATCAGGACGACGGGGCCGTAGACGGCGTTCACCAGCACGGTGGCCGTGCCCTGCCAGTCGGCGGGGAAGAGGTCGACCAGCAGGCCGGGCCCCAGGACCAGCAGCGGCAGGGTGAGCACGGCCAGCAGCAGGCCGACGACGAACAGCCACAGCGCCATCAGCCGGGTGGCGATCGGGCCGCGCACGTCACGCTGGTCGTAGGCGATCACGATCGTGTTCATGAAGGTCGCGGTCGCCGAGGAGCCCGCCCACAGGGTGAGCAGGAAGCCGAGGCTGACGATGTCCAGCCGCCCGGACCCGAGGATGTCGGCCAGCGTGGGCCGCACGAGGTCGTCGACGACGTCGGCGGTGAGGGCGTTGGCCGAGGCGTCGACCAGCTGGTCCTCGATGCGGGTGACGGTGTCGCCGCCGATCCAGTCGCCGAGGTAGCCCAGGGACCCGAGCAGCGCGATGAGCAGCGGCGGGATGGCGAGCACCTGCCAGAACGCGGCCTCGCCGGAGAGCCCGAGGATCCGGTCCTGCCAGGCCTTGGCCACCGTCCGGCCGAGCACCTGCGCCGGGACGCGGATGGGCGCCGTCCACCGGGCCGGCGTGCGGGACCGGCCGGCGCCGGACGCGGTGCTGCCGGACGGGCCCCCGTCGGCCGGGAGGTCGGGGGGCTCGCCGGCGTGCGCCGGGGAGCCCCCGGGCAGCACGGCGCTCATCCGACCAGTGTGCACGCCGGACCTGCGGGGAGGGGGACGGCGAGGGGTGTCGCGGCCGGCGGGCCGCCGCGGCTCAGGCCGCCCGGCGCCCGCCCGGACGGCGTCCGGCGGGACCCGGCGCCGGCGCCGGGCCGGACGCGGGAGGGGCGTTGGGGTCCGTGGTGGCCGGGTCGGGCTCCGGCGCGACCGGCACGCAGCGGATGCTGTCCTCGGCCGCGTAGGAGGTGCTGAACGTCTCCCGCCGGATCTCGTCGCCGGTCTGCAGGTCGCGGAAGATGCGGGTCACGGTGACGTCGAAGCCCTGCACGCCGGTCTGGGAGATGCAGGACCCGTCGTCCGGCTTCTCCAGCGACCGGGGCGCGCGGTAGTTGGTGCGCGGCCCCTCGACGGCCTCGATCTCGAAGCGCTTGGTCCCGTAGAAGGTGACCGTGATGGAGCCGCCCCCGCCGGCGGCCGGCACCCACTGCGTGTCGACGAAGACCCCGGTGTCGGAGTCGTTGCGCCACTGCAGGTCGATCTGGCCCTCGTACACCGTCGCCTCGCGGCCGGCGGGGTAGCGGCTGATGTAGAAGGTGTGCGGCTTGTGGTAGACGTCCTCGAGCCCGGCGAAGAACACCGCGTTGAACATCGTCGTGGCGAACTGGCTGATCCCGCCGCCGACCGCGGTGGACAACTGCCCGCCGCTGATGACGTTGGCCGGCACGTAGCCCTGCGCGGTGCCCCGCGGGCCCGTGTAGGTGTTCAGGCTGAACGTCTCGCCCGGGAGCACCAGGGCGCCGTCGACCTCCTCGGCGACCACGCGGATGTTGGTGCCGCTGGCGTTGTTGCCGGTCGAGGTCGTGAAGCTGCTGATCTCCTCGCGGATGCCCAGCGCCTGGGCCTCCTCGGTGGTCAGGTCGGCCGGCACGGGCCCGAGCTCGGCGACGACCTGTCGTGGCGCGGGGGAGGGCAGGACGTCGACGAGCGAGGTCGCCAGCGCCGCCGGGTCGATCCCGGTGCCGTCGACCGACGGGACGACCTGCACCGCGCCGCCGGCCACCTCGAAGCGGGCGTCCTGCGCGGGCTCGCCGAAGGCGGTCAGGTCCTCGCCCATCGCCTCGGCCAGGCGCGCGGGGTCGATGCCGACGGCGAGCTGGCCGTCCTGCGGCGTGAAGGTCAGCGAGGCGGCGATGGCCTCGACGGGCACCTCGACCGAGGCGGTCCCGTCGGAGCTGTCCACGGTCACGGGGGCGGCGAGGCCCGGGGTGACGACCTCGTCGAGGACCCGCTGCGCCTCCTCGGCGGTCACCGCGAACGGGACCTCCTCCACGGGCAGCTCGATCGGTTCCGCGGGGTCGGCGGTGGCCAGGGCGGTGGTGATCGCCTCGACGGCACCCTCCCGGTCCAGCGCGGTGCCGGCCGCCGGCGGGGTGACGGTGGCGGTGGTGCCCTCGATGGCGATCCCGGCGTCCACCGGCACGAGGTCCACCTCGTTGGCGAGGGCGTCCACCCGCTCGGTCAGCGCCGCCTCGCCGGACAGGACCGGGTCGATCTCGCGCTCGGTGAAGAAGCTGGTCAGCCGGGTCCAGGGGTTGAGCGGCTGCCCGGAGGCGGCGTCCACGGTGCCGTCGACGTCCAGCGCGATTCCGGCCTCGGCGGGCAGGAACGGCCGGGACTGCTCGCCGACCTGCAGCGTGTGCTCGGCGGAGATCCGCTCCTCCACCTGCCCGAGCTCGCGGGCCGCCTCGGCGGGGGAGAGGCCGCCGATGTCCACGCCCGCCACGACGGTGTTGCGCGGGACGTCGTCCCCGGCGACGAGCAGGTCCACGCCGTAGGCGCCGCCCAGGACGACGACGGCGGCCGCCGGGGCGAGGACCGCCGGGCGCCGCCACCACGGGCGGCGCGGGGCGCCCGCGGGAGAACCCGGGCCACCGGCTCCGGGGCCGTCGCCACCGGGGCCCCCGCGGTCGTGCCCGTCGGGGCGGTCGCCGCCGCGGTCGTGCCCGCCGGGACCGTCCCCGGCCGGGGCGCCGAAGCCGGGGACGAGGGGCTCGGGGGCCGCGGTGTCCACGTTCGCCGGCGGCCCGCCGATCGTCGCGGTGTCCTGCAGCGCGGCGGTGCCGCCGATCACGGCGGTGTCGTCGGCGGGCGCGTCGGTGATGGCCGCGGTGTCGTGCACGGCGGCGTGGGGCCTGTCGTGGCCGGTGTCGGGCGCGGTGCCGTGCGTGGGCGCCGGGCCGAGGACCGGGGCGGTGTCGCGCATCCCGGACGGCGGCGGGGGCGGCTGGTCACCCGCGAGCTCACCCGGCGCCTGACCGGGGGCGAAGCGGATGTCGGCGGTCGCGTCCCAGGCCGGCTGGACCGGGGCCGGCGGGGTGTCCTCGCCGGTGGCGGGCGCGGGGTCCCCCGGCACGGGGCCGCGGTCGCGGGGGACGGGACGGGTGTCGTCGGACAGCGGGGCCGCGGCGGGGCCGGCGGCCACGGGGCCCTCCTCGGCGGCGGGGACCTCGGCCGGGGCGGCCGACTCGGCGGCGGTCGCCGACGCGGGGTCGGGAGCGGTCCCCGGCGCGGGCTGGGCGGCCTCGGGGGCGGCGTCCGGCGGCGAGGGGGGTGCGGGGGGTGCGGGGGGTGCGGGGGGTGCAGCCTCCGGCGCGGCGGGGACGGGCCCGTCCAGCCGGGCGGTCTCGTCGGAGGTCACGGGGTGCTGCGGCATGGGGTGTTCCTCGGGTGGCCGTCGACCGGGGCTACCCGGGAACGACGGAGCCGCCGGGCCCTCGTCCGCTTCACGCGAACGGGGGACACCGGCGGCGGCGTCGGGTGAGGGCTTCATCGCTGTCCGCGACGATAGCGCCTCCGTGTACTGCGAGAGGGTCTACTCGCCGTCGGTCTCGATGATGTCGGCGGCCATGTCACGGAGCTTGCCCTCGTACTCCCGGGCGTGGTGCCCGCAGAAGACGAGGTCGCTGCCACTGGGGAGGACGACCCGCACCTTGGCCAGCGCACCGCAGCGGTCGCAGTGGAAGGGGACGACGAGGTCGTCGGCGGGGATCGTCGTCGTCAGCGTCTGGGTCATCTGGCTCATCACTCGCTCTCTGCCGCACGGACCCGCGAATGCGGATCGGCCTCCTGCACAGCGCCAGGATGGCTCCCCGTGTTCCCACTGGCGGCGGGTCGGCCGTGGGACCCGCCGTGAGACGGGACACCCGCGACCGGTGGTGCCGGTGGGGTCCAGCAGGGACTCATGCCTGGGTGGTGCTGGTCTGTCGTCGGTCGGTCTGTGGGGTTCCGTGCGCCGGCCTGCTCCGGCTGGTGGGTCCGCTGCTGTTCTGAACGTCGCCAACGCTACGCCGGATACCCGACAGGTGTGGTCGTACACGGCCCGTCCGGCACCAGAGGGTGAGATCGTGACCTCGTCGCAACACAGGCCCCTCGGGGCAACGTGCGGCACACGCGCCGGACATCCGGACGACGACGGCCGGCGCCCCGAGGGGTCGCCGGCCGTCCTGCGGCGGGGTCCTTCGTCAGTCCAGGTAGTCGCGCAGCACCTGGGAGCGGCTGGGGTGGCGCAGCTTGGACATGGTCTTCGACTCGATCTGGCGGATCCGCTCGCGGGTCACGCCGTAGACCTGGCCGATCTCGTCGAGCGTGCGCGGCTGGCCGTCGGTCAGGCCGAACCGCAGCCGGACGACGCCGGCCTCCCGCTCGGACAGCGTCTGCAGCACGCTGGTCAGCTGGTCCTGCATGAGCGTGAAGCTCACCGCGTCGACCGCCACGACGGCCTCGGAGTCCTCGATGAAGTCGCCGAGCTGGCTGTCGCCCTCGTCGCCGATGGTCTGGTCGAGGCTGATGGGCTCCCGGGCGTACTGCTGGATCTCCAGCACCTTGTCCGGGGTGATGTCCATCTCCTTGGCCAGCTCCTCCGGGGTCGGCTCGCGGCCGAGGTCCTGGAGCAGCTCGCGCTGGATGCGGCCGAGCTTGTTGATGACCTCGACCATGTGCACCGGGATGCGGATGGTGCGGGCCTGGTCGGCCATGGCGCGGGTGATGGCCTGGCGGATCCACCACGTGGCGTAGGTGGAGAACTTGTAGCCCTTGGTGTAGTCGAACTTCTCGACCGCGCGGATCAGGCCGAGGTTGCCCTCCTGGATGAGGTCCAGGAACGCCATGCCGCGGCCGGTGTAGCGCTTGGCGAGGGAGACCACCAGGCGGAGGTTGGCCTCCAGCAGGTGGTTCTTGGCGCGCTCGCCGTCGCGGACGATCCAGTTGAGGTCGCGGCGCATCTGCGGGGAGAGCTTCTGGCCCTCCTCCTCGACCTGGCGCAGCCGCTCGGCGGCGTAGAGCCCGGCCTCGATCCGCTTGGCGAGGTCGACCTCCTCCTCGGCGTTGAGGAGGGCGACCTTGCCGATCTGCTTGAGGTAGGCACGGACCGAGTCCGCCGAGGCGGTCATCTCGGCGTCCTTGCGCGCCTGGCGCAGCGCCTCGGACTCCTCCTCGTCGTCCCACTCGAAGTCGCCGCCCTCGGCGGTCTCCTCGGCGGCCGGCTCGTTGTCCGGGCCGTCGGGGCCGGCGACGACGGTCTCGTCGATGCTGAGACCCTCCCCGGCGTCGACGACCGCGACGGCCGACTCCTCGGTCGCGACCGCGGTCAGCACGGCGCCACCCTCGCCCGCGCCGGGCGACGGGGCGATGCTGGGCTTGGTGCGGCTCTTCGTGCCGGTCTTCGCCGGGGCCTTCTTGCTGCGGGCCGCCGCGGGGGCGGCCTTGCCGGCGGCCGTCCTCGCGCGACTGGCGGCGGTGGCGGTGTCCGGTGCGGGCGTTTCGGCGGGCACTCAGGGTTCCTTCCCGTGCTGGGTCCCGTTCCCCGGGGAACCGATCGGTCCCCGGGTAGCGGCCTCGACCGCCGTCGGTGAGCGCTGAGCGGGACCCCGGGGCCCGGCGCGTCGTTTGACCGGCGCGCGGCTGGGGGATGCCTCTCGGCTGGGAGCGACGGGGCGGGGCTCCTCCATTGTAACGACGCCTCGGCGTGGTTCCACCGTGTTCGCGGGCGCGACCTCGCCCGGACGGGGCGCACGGCGACGCCGAACGGTCACCGGTGCGGGTGACCAGGGTCCGAGGACCCGGTTCAGCGGCCGATGCCCTCCGCGGCCGCGAGCGCCGCGCCGACGATCCCGGCGTCGTTGAGCAGCTGGGCCGGCACGACCGGCGTGCGGGTGGACAGCAGGGGCACCCACTTGTCCGCCTTCTTGCTCACCCCGCCGCCCACGATGATCAGGTCGGGCCACACCCCGGCCTCGAGGACGTCGAGGTAGCGGTCGACCCGCTTGGCCCACTGCGGGTAGCTGAGGTCCTCCCGCTCGCGGGCGGCCGCGGAGGCGCTCTTCTCGCCGTCCTCGCCGTCGACCTGGATGTGCCCGAACTCGGTGTTGGGCACGAGGACGCCGTCGGTGAACAGGGCGCTGCCGATGCCGGTGCCGAACGTGAGCATGAGCACCACGCCGTCGTGGCCGCGGCCGGCGCCGTAGCGCATCTCGGCGATGCCGGCGGCGTCGGCGTCGTTGAGGCTCTGCACCGTGCCCGGGATGCGTTCCTCGACCCCCTCGGCCAGGTGCGTCCCCAGCCAGCTCTTGTCCACGTTGGCCGCGGTGTGGGCGATGCCCTTCTTGAGGACGCCGGGGAACGTGACGCCGATCCGCTCGGTCCAGCCGAACTGCCCGACGATCTGGGCGACGGTGTCGAACACCGGCTCGGGCAGGGAGGGCTGCGGCGTCGGGATGCGCACCCGCTCGCCGAGCAGCTCACCGCGCTCGAGGTCGACCACGCACCCCTTGATCCCGCTGCCGCCGATGTCCACGCCGAAGCCCTGCACGGCGTCACCCTAAGAGGCCCGCCGCGCCGCGCGCGCCCCGCGGGCCCGCGGCAGGCCCCGGAAGGGTGGGACCGGTCCGGCGGGGCAGGATCGCGGGGTGACCGCGCCCCCGCCGCCCGCCGCCCTGCTCGACCTGGCCGTCGCCACGGCCGCCGAGGCCGCCGCGCTCATCGCCCGGGAACGGGCGGGCGCGGCGGCGCAGGTGGACACGAAGTCCAGCCCGACCGACGTGGTCACCGCCGTGGACCGGGCCGCGGAGGAGCTGATCACCGGCCGGCTGCTCGGCGCCCGGCCCGCCGACGGGCTGCTGGGGGAGGAGGGCGGCGAGCGGCCCGGCACCACCGGCGTGCGCTGGGTGGTCGACCCCGTCGACGGCACGGTGAACCTGCTGTACGGCCTGCCGGCCTTCGCCGTGTCGATCGCGGCCGAGGTCGACGGGCAGGTGGTCGCCGGCGTGGTGCACAACGTGCTGACCGGGGAGCGCTACACGGCCACGGCCGGCGGCGGCGCCTTCGAGACCTCTCCGGCCCGGCCGGAGCCCGTCCGGCTGGGGGCGAGCAGCCCGGCGTCGCTGGAGCAGACCCTCGTCCTCACCGGCTTCGGCTACCGGGTGGAGCAGCGGCGCGTGCAGGGCGCGGTCGTCGCCGAGCTGCTGCCGCAGGTGCGCGACATCCGCCGGCACGGCTCCTCGGCCCTGGACCTGTGCACCGTGGCGGCCGGCCGTGCGGACGCCTATTACGAGACCGGTCTCAAGCCCTGGGACCACGCCGCCGGGGCGCTGGTGGCCGCGGAGGCGGGCGCGGTGGTCACCGGCCTGCCGGGCCGGCCGTTCGCGGAGCCGATGGCGATCGCGGTGGCCCCGTCGGTGGCCGGGCCGTTCGTCGACCTGGTGACCCGCCTGCACGCCTGACCGGCGTCCTCCCTCACCGCAGCGCGTCCTCCCTCACGCCAGCGCGTCCTCCCTCACCGCAGACCGTGAGGGAGGACGCGCCACGATCAGGGGACCTGATCGTGGCGCGGGGTCGGGCGGGGTCAGCCGGCGACGGCCTGGTCGCACTCCGCCGCGGCGCTCGACGCCGGGTTGAGCACGGCGGCGACCTCCTCCGGCGTCCGCAGCCCGGCGAACTCCGGGCCGATGACGACGTCGACGAGGTCGGTGGCGCGGGTGTCCAGCCAGTCGCCGGCGCCCTCGAGGTACACGGCCATGTAGGAGGCGACCTCGGTGCCGGGGTGGCCGTGCCGGATCTCGCCGACCCCGGTGACCTCGCGGTCGGTCGGGTCGTTGGCGATCTCCTCCACGGTGAACCCGCGGCCCTGCAGGTCGGCGGCGACCTGCTGGGCGAGCCCGGCGGTGTCGGTGGCGTTGAACACGCGCAGCCGCACCGTGGAGGGGTCCAGCTGCGGCGGGGCGGTGGAGGCGACCGCGCAGGCGGCGTCCTCCCGCTCCTCCTCGGCGGCGGCGTCCCCGAACACCTTCCACCACACGCCGAGCGCGGCGATGGCCAGCACCAGCAGGAAGATGATCGGGGGGAGGGGACGGCGTCCGCTGCGCGGGCGGACCGCCGGACGGTCGGTGGTCGTGCTCACCGCTGCTCCAGTCCCACGGCGCGGGAGTCTAGGGGCGGCCGCTCGCCCTAGATCGCATCGTCGTCCAGCGCGGCGCGTCCTCGCTCCACGCAGCCGTCGATGCGCTCGGCGAAGCCGCTGGTGTCCTTGCCGGCCATGGCGCCGGCCGCGGAGCGGGCGACGATCCCCGCCACGATCGCCGCGAACTTGAAGTAGGCGAAGCCGACGTACCAGGACAGGTCGGACAGGTCCATGCCGCTGCGCTGCGCGTACCGCTCGGCGATGTCCCGGCGGGTGGGGAAGCCGGGCAGCGCGGTGACCGCGGTCTGCACCGCCGGGGGCACCTCGCCGGGCTCGGGCCAGTAGATGAACAGCATGCCGATGTCGGTCAGCGGGTCGCCGAGCGTGGACATCTCCCAGTCCAGCACCGCGCGGATCCGGCCCGGCGTGCCCGGGTCGAGCAGGCAGTTGTCCAGCCGGTAGTCGCCGTGGACGACCCCGGACCGCTGGGTCGCCGGCACGGTCTCGGTCAGCCGGGCGGCCAGGGCGTCCATCTCCGGCCGCTCGCGGTCGCGGGTGGCGTCCCACTGCTTGGCCCAGCGCCGCACCTGGCGGGCGGTGAAGCCCTCCGGGCGGCCGAAGTCGCCCAGCCCGACCGCCGCCGGGTCGACCGCGTGCAGGTCGGCCAGCACGTCGACCAGCCCGTCGCCGATCGCCCGCCGCTGGGCCGGCTCGTCCGCGTAGCCGGGGGGCAGCGCGTCCACGACGTGCACCCCGTCGACCTTCTCCATCACGTAGAAGGGCGCCCCGAGGACGGCGGTGTCGGTGCACAGGTGCAGCGTCCGCGGCACCGGGACGGCGGTCCCGCCCAGCGCGGAGATCACCCGGTGCTCCCGCGCCATGTCGTGCGCGGTGGCCAGCACGGCGCCGGTGGGCGGCCGGCGCAGGATCACCGCGTCGTCCGCGGAACCGCCCTCGGGCGTGACCACGTACGTGAGGTTGGACATGCCCGCGGCGATCAGGTCGACGGTGACCCGCCGCCAGCGCTCGTCGCCCAGCGCGGTGGCGAGGTAGGGGCCCACGACGGCCGGATCAGCACCCACAGGAGTCGACACGGCCGCAGGGTAACCTCTGGCGCTCCGCGGCCCCCCGGGCCCGATCCGGCGCGGATGTGTCGGACGCGACCAGCCGGGCACAAACCGGGGCCGCACGGCGTTGGGGGGCCTGCCGGTCCTCCGCCGCCAGGCCCGCGAGCCGGGAACGGGGTGGCCCGGCGGCGGATCCCCAGCGCCCGGCGAGACGTGCCGGGCGCCGGGACCGACCACCCGGTCGCCCCGTGCGACCGGCCAGGACGGTGGCCCCCGGGCCACCGTCGACGAGGCGGGCGAGAGCCCGACAGCACCCCGGAGGAGGGGCACATCCCATGGCCACCGACTACGACGCCCCGCGCCGCAACGAGGCGGACGAGCTCGGCGAGGACTCGCTCGAGGAACTCAAGGCGCGGCGCGCGGAGGCACAGTCCTCGTCCGTCGACGTGGACGAGACCGACTTCAACGAGAACCTCGAGCTGCCCGGCGCCGACCTGAGCAACGAGGAGCTCACCGTCCGCGTGCTGCCCAAGCAGGAGGACGAGTTCACCTGCTCGCGCTGCTTCCTGGTGCAGCACCGCAGCCGGCTCGCCTCGACCCGCGGCGACCAGCTGTTCTGCCGGGACTGCGCTGCCTGAGGTCCGCCCGTGACGCACTCCTCCCGAACCGGCCCCGCGCGGGACGTGCCGCCACCGCGGCCCGTCCCCGCGCCGGGCGGCCCGACCCCGGACGCGCCCGAGGGCGGCGCCGCCCGGGCGGCCCGGCTGCTCGCCGACGCCGTCTCCGGTCTGCTCGGCGACCCGGGCCGCGCGACGGCGACCGACGGGACGACCGGCGGGACCGCCGGCGGCGCCCGCGCGGTGGGCAGCACGCTGCGCGACGTGGCGGCGGCGGTCACCGCGGTGCTGGGCGCCGGCCGGGCGCGCGGCGGGGCCGGGCCGTCGGCCGCCCCGGACGACGAGCGGGGGCCCGCGGGGCCGCTGGGCGGCCTGCTGGCCGCCGCCGCCCCGCGGCTGCCGATCCGCGATGCGGCCCGGCTGCGGGCCGCCCACCCCGGCGCCTCGGACGAGGAGATCGCCGACGCGCTGGTCGCCCGCGCCGGCCGGCTCACCGCCGCGGTGGGCGCGGCGACCGGCGGCCTGTCGGCGGCGCACTGGTTCGCGCCGCCGTCCCTCCTCGCGCTGCCCCTGGAGCTCGCCGCCGAGACGGTCCTGGTCGCGGCGGTGGAGGTCGTGCTGCTCGGCGAGCTGCACGAGCTGCACGGCCGGGCGCCGCACGGCGACGCCCGCGAGCGGGCCGCGGCCTACCTGGCCAGCTGGTCGGCGCAGCACGCCGTCGACCGGGCCGGCACGGCCGGGCTCGGCACGGTGCTCGGCAGCGCCGGCTTCCGGGCCCTGCGCCGCCGCCTCGGGCGCCGCCTGGCCCGCAGCGCCCCCGCCGCCGCCCCCTTCCTGCTGGGCGCCGCCCTGGGGGGCCGCGGCAACCGCAAGGCCACCGAGACGCTGGCCCGCCGGATCCTCACCGACCTGCGCCGGTCGCCGCGCTGAGCCGCGGCGGCCTCCGGTGGCCGCGGGGCGGTCCTCCTAGGATCGGGCCCGTGCTGCATCCCCCCGTCGCCGCCGGTCCCGCCGAGGTGGAGGTGCCGGTGCGGCTGTCCGGGCCGGAGGCCGTCCCGCCCCGCTACGCCCTCCCGGGCGACGCCGGCGCCGACCTGTCGGTGACCGAGGACGTCGAGCTCGCCCCGCTGCAGCGGGCCCTGGTCGGCACCGGGGTGGCCGTGGCGATCCCGGAGGGGTACGCCGGTTTCGTGCACCCGCGCTCGGGCCTGGCGCACCGGCTCGGGCTGAGCCTGGTCAACGCGCCGGGGACCATCGACGCCGGCTACCGGGGGGAGATCAAGGTGAACCTGGTGAACCTGGACCCGACGACGCCGCTGACCCTGCGGCGCGGTGACCGGGTGGCCCAGCTGGTGGTGCAGCCGGTGGTGCGCGCCCGGTTCGTGCCGGTCGAGCAGCTGCCGGGCACCGAGCGGGGCGACGGCGGGCACGGCTCCACCGGCGTGGGCGGGGAGGCCTGAGATGCCGTTCGGACGCCGGCGCAACCGGATCGACCGCAGCCTGCGGGAGAAGGGCGTCCCGCCCGAGCCGCAGATCCGGATCCGCGAGGTCGAGGAGACCACCGGCCCCTACGACGCGGCCGACGCCCCCGACGACGGGCGGAGCCGCATCGACCTCGGCTCGCTGCGGCTGCCCGCGGTGGGTGGCATGGAGCTGCGGGTCGACGTCAACCAGCAGCAGAAGGTCATCGGCGCCACCCTGCGCTACGGCGACTCGCTGCTGCAGGTGTCGGCGTTCGCCGCGCCCCGGGCCACCGGCATCTGGGACGACGTCCGCGCCGACCTCGCGCGCAGCGCCTCGGGCCAGGGCGGCAGCCTCAAGGAGGTCGACGGCCCGTTCGGGCCCGAGCTCGCCGGGCACGTCCGGGTGACGCCCGCCGCGCCGCAGGGCCAGGCCGCGCCGGCCCCGGTGCGCCGGGCCACCCGCTTCCTCGGCGTCGACGGCCCGCGCTGGTTCCTACGCGGGATGATCAGCGGCCCCGCCGCCGAGGACCCCGGCGCCGCCGCCCCGCTCGAGGACGTCTTCCGCGGGATCGTCGTCGTCCGCGGGACCGACCCCATGCCGGTGCGCGAGCAGCTCCCGCTCACCCTGCCGCCGCAGGCCGCCGCCCAGGTGGCGGCCCAGCAGGCCGCGCGGCAGCAGGCCCGGCAGCAGCCGGGACCGGACGCCGCCCGCCCGGCCACCCCGCCGCAGGCTTGAGCACGACCGTCGCCTACGGGCCGCACCCCGACCAGTTCCTCGAGCTGACGCTCCCCGGCGCCGCCCCGGCCGGCCCCGCGCCGGTGGTCGTCGTGCTGCACGGCGGCTTCTGGCGGTCCGCCTACGGCGTGGAGCTGGCCCGCCCGCTGGCCGCCGACCTGGCCGCGGCCGGCTTCGCCGCGGTCGCGGTCGAGTACCGCCGGGTCGGCGCGGGCGGGGGCTGGCCGGCGACCGTGGCGGACGTCGCCGCCGCCCTGGACACCCTGCCCGGCCTGGCGGAGGAGCACGGGCTCGACCTCGGCGACGTCGCCGTGGTCGGCCACTCCGCCGGCGGTCACCTCGCCGCCTGGGCCGCCGGCCGCGCGCTGCTGCCCGCCGGGTCGCCGGGCGCCGGCCCGCGGGTGCGGGTCGCCGCCGCGGTCCTGCAGGCCGGGGTGCTCGACCTCGGGCGGGCCGACGCGCAGGGCCTGGGCCGCGGCGCGGTGCGCGAGTTCCTCGGCGGGCCGCCCACCCCGGAGCTGCTCGCCCTCGCCGACCCGGTGCGGCTGCTGCCCACCGGCGCCGACGTCCTGTGCGTGCACGGCACCGGCGACGACGTCGTCCCGCCCGAGCAGAGCGAGCGCTACGCGGCGGCCGCCGCGCAGGCCGGGGACCGGGTGCAGGTGCGGCCGGTGCCCGGCGACCACATGGTGCTGATCGACCCGGCCGGCCCGGCCTGGGCGACGGCCCGGGACTGGCTGCGGACCCGCCGCGACCGGCGCGCCGGCGGGACTACCCTGGAGCCGTGACAGAGACCCGGCCGGCCGGCTGGTTCACCCGGACCCTCCAGCGGCTCACCGCCGACGACCAGACCCGCGACGCGGAACTGCTGCGCGAGGAGGTGGCCAACACCGGCTGCGAGGCCGTCAGCGCCTGCCGCAAGGGCGCGGTGGTCACCGTGACCGGCCGGCTGAAGTCGGTCGTCTACACCCCGCGCGAGACCGTGCCCACGCTCGAGGCGGAGCTGTTCGACGGCTCCGGCTCGGTGACGCTGGTGTGGCTGGGCCGCCGGCGGATCCCCGGCATCGAGCCCGGGCGCACGCTCACCGCGCGGGGCCGGTTCGGCTCCTTCGAGGGGCGTGAGGTCATCTACAACCCCTGGTACGAGCTGGGCCTCGGGTGACGGCTGCGGCCGGCAGCGAGCGCCCCGCGGAGGGCGCGGCGGGGGAGGAGCGGCCCGGTCCGGAGGAGGCGGTCGCCGCCACGCGGGCCGGCGTGTTCGACCGGCACCTGGTGCTCGACCAGCTGGGCGGCTGGCGCGGCATGGTCGACGCCACCCTGCCGACGGTGGCGTTCATCGTCGCCAACTCGCTCGGCGGGCTGCGGGTCGGCATCTGGAGCGCGATCGGCGCCGCCGTCCTGGTCTTCCTGCTCCGCCTGGTGCGGCGGGAGAGCGTGCAGCAGGCCTTCAGCGGGCTGTTCGCCGTCGGCATCGCCGTGGCGATCGCGGCCTACTCCGGGCAGGCCCGCGACTTCTACGTCATCGGGATCATCCGCAACGCGGCCATCGGGGTCGTGCTGCTGGGGTCGGTCGTCGTCCGCTGGCCCCTGGTCGGCGTGATCGCCGAGTTCCTGGCGCCCAGCCACCTGGGCGCGATGGCCGCGCACGCGGCGCACCCGCCGGGGCTGCGCGGCCGCCTGCACCGTGCCTCGGCGGCGCTGCGGCCCGGCGAGCGCGACCCGCACACCGGCGAGCGCGCCGCCGACCCCGAGGCGGAGTGCCACTGGCGCGACGACCCCCGCCTGGTCCGTGCCTACGGCTGGCTGACCGTGCTGTGGGGCGTCGTCTTCCTGGTCCGGGCGGCGATCACCGGCCCGCTGTACTTCCAGAGCGAGGACGGCGACGCCACGGTGCTCGGCGTCGTGTCGCTGCTCCTGGGCATCCCGGTGACCGTCGTCGAGGTCGCGGTGACCCTGTGGGTCGTCGCCCGGCTGCACCGCCACCGCTCGGCGCCGGCGCAGCCCCCGGCGGCCGGACCGGGGCCGGCGGTCCGGGAGACGGGCTCGGCCTCCTAGACGGGGCGGGCCGCGGAGAGGACCTCCTGCAGCTGCTCCTCGACGTCGGCGTGGGTGACGAACAGCAGCTCGTCACCGGCCTCCAGCGGCTCGTCCGGGCTGGGCGTGATGACCCGGTCGCCGCGCAGCACGGCTGTCAGCACCGTCTCGCGGGGCAGCGGCACGTCGCGCAGCGGCCGGCCGACCCACGGGGTGTCCTCGGCCAGGGTGATCTCCACCAGGTTGGCCGCGCCCTTGCGGAAGGACATCAGCCGGACGACGTCGCCCACGGTCACGGCCTCCTCGACCAGGGCGGCCAGCACCCGCGGGGTGGAGACGGCGACGTCCACGCCCCACGCCTCGGTGTAGAGCCACTCGTTGCGCGGGTCCTTGACCCGGGCGACGACGCGGTTGACCGCGAACTCGGTCTTGGCCAGCAGCGAGACGACCAGGTTGGCCTTGTCGTCGCCGGTGGCCGCGACCACCACGTCGCAGGTGGCCAGCTGCGCCTCCTCCAGCGAGGAGACCTCGCAGGCGTCGGCCTGCACCCACTCGGCGCCCGGCACCGCCCGGGTGCGCACCTTGCGCGGGTCCTTCTCGATGAGCATCACGGTGTGCCCGTTGCTCAGCAGCTCGCCGGCGATGGAGCGACCCACGGCGCCGGCGCCGACGATGGCGACGCGCATCAGTCCTGCCCTCCCTCGGGCCCGCGCTCGACGATCTCGTGCACCTTCGGCGTGATCGCGTCGGTCGCGGCGAGGACGAGCTGGTCGCCGTCCTGCAGGACCGTGCCGAACGTGGCCAGCTGCGCCTGCCCGAACCGGACCAGCCAGGCCGCCCGCGCGCCGGTGGCCTTCTCCAGCTCGACGAGCTTGTGGCCCACCCACGCGTCGGTGACGGTCACCCGCAGCATCAGCACCTGGCCGGTGGGCTCGCGCCACAGCTCGTTGACCTTGACCGAGAGCAGCTCGCGCAGGAGGCGGTTCACCGTCCACGGCACGGTGGCCACGCTGGGGATGCCCATCCGTTCGTAGACCTCGGCGCGCTTGGAGTCGTAGATGCGGGCGACGACGTGCTGCACGCCGAACGTCTCGCGGGCGACCCGGGCGCTGATGATGTTGGAGTTGTCGCCGCTGCTCACCGCGGCGAAGGCGCCGGCGGAGTCGATGCCGGCGTCGAGCAGCGTCTGCCGGTCGAAGCCGAGCCCGGTGACCTGCCGGCCGGCGAAGTCGGGACCGAGGCGGCGGAACGCCTCCGGGTCCTGGTCGATCACCGCGACGCTGTGGCCGACCTCCTCCAGCCGCCGCGCGATGGCCGAGCCGACGCGGCCGCAGCCCATGACGACCACGTGCACGTTGTCGCTCCCCGGATCTCGCCGTGCGGGCCCTCGCCCGTACCGCGCGCGAAGCTACACCCGCGCGGGGCGTCGGGGCGGCCCGTCGAGGTGTCCTCCCTCTCACGGGCGGTGTCGGGGCACGGCGGGCCCCGCGCTCCGTACCATCGCCGCCGTGCCATCGCTGTCCGACCTCGGACAACTCCCGAAACGGCTCGTCCTGGGGCGGCCGGTCCGCAGCGACCGCGCCGGCGAGTCGCTGCTGCCGAAGTACCTGGCGCTGCCGATCTTCGCCAGCGACCCGCTGTCCTCCGTGGCCTACGCCACGCAGGAGGTGCTGATCGTCCTCACCCTGGCCGGGACGGCGTTCCTGTTCCTCGCCCCGTGGCTGGCCGTCGGCGTCGTCGTCCTGCTGGCGACCGTGGTGCTGTCCTACCGCCAGGTGGTGCGCGCCTACCCGTCCGGCGGCGGCGACTACGAGGTTGCGATGAAGAACCACGGGCAGTTCGCGGGGCTCACGGTGGCCAGCGCCCTGCTCGTGGACTACGTGCTCACCGTCGCCGTGTCGGTCTCCGCCGGCACCGACAACATCATCTCGGCGTTCCCGGCGCTCGACGAGCACCGGGTCGCGATCGCGCTGGGCCTGGTGGCGGTCCTGGCGGCGGCGAACCTGCGCGGCGTGCGGGAGTCGGGCAAGACCTTCGCCGTCCCCACGTACCTGTTCGTCGCCGGGATCATGGTCATGATCGTCACCGGCCTGATCCGCGACTTCTTCACCGACGACCCGGTGCGCGCCGAGAGCGCCGCGTGGTCGATCACCCCGGAGCCCGGCTACGAGAACGTGGCCGGCCTGGCGCTGGTGTTCTTCGCGCTGCGCGCCTTCGCGTCCGGCTGCACCGCCCTGACCGGGGTGGAGGCCATCGCCAACGGCGTCCCCGCGTTCAAGCCGCCGAAGAGCCGGAACGCCGCCACCACGCTCGCCCTGATGGGCGGGATCGCCGCGACCATGTTCGCCGGGGTGACGGCGCTGGCGCTGCTGGCCGACGTCAAGTACGCCGAGAACGCCTGCGACCTCGAGGGCTTCGCGAACTGCGACACCGAGCCGCAGCGCACCGTCATCGCGCAGCTGGCCGCGGCCACCTTCGGCGGGGACACCTCGGTCGGCTTCTTCTACGTGCAGGCGTTCACCGCCCTGGTGCTCATCCTGGCGGCCAACACCGCCTTCAACGGCTTCCCGCTGCTGGGCTCGGTGCTCGCGCAGGACCGCTTCATGCCGCGCCAGCTGCACACCCGCGGCGACAAGCTCGTCTACAGCAACGGCATCCTGCTGCTGGCCGGGTTCGCGGCGCTGCTGATCGTGGCGTTCGAGGCCGACCCGAACCGGCTGATCCAGATGTACATCGTCGGCGTCTTCACCAGCTTCAGCATCGGCCAGTGGGGCATGGTGCGGCACTGGAACCGCGAGCTGCGGACGACGACCGACGCGGCCGAGCGCCGGCGGATCCGCCGGTCGCAGACGATCAACACGATCGGCGGCACGCTGACCACCGTCGTCCTGCTGATCATCATCGTCACCAAGTTCACCCGCGGCGCGTACCTGGTCCTGCTGGTGATGCCGGTGCTGTTCGTGCTCATGCGGGCGATCAACCGGCACTACTCGCACGTCTCCGAGCAGCTCGTCCCGGACACCGACTCGCGGCTGCTGCCCAGCCGCGTGCACGCCATCGTGCTGGTCTCCAAGGTGCACAAGCCGACGCTGCGGGCGCTCGCCTTCGCCCGGGCCACCCGCCCGGACGTGCTGACCGCGCTCACGGTCAACGTGGACGACGCCGAGCTGCGCGGCCTGCAGGCGGACTGGGAGCGCTACGACATCCCGGTGCCGCTGACGGTGCTGGAGTCGCCCTTCCGGGAGATCACCCGGCCGGTCGTCGACTACGTGAAGGCCGTGCGCCGCAAGAGCCCGCGCGAGCTGGTGGTGGTGTTCGTCCCGCAGTACGTCGTCGGCCACTGGTGGGAGAACCTGCTGCACAACCAGAGCGCCCTGCGGCTGCGCGCCCGCCTGCAGTTCCAGCCCGGCGTCATGATCACCACGGTGCCCTGGCAGCTGGAGAGCTCGGTCGGGCGCGGGGAGGACGACGGACGCCGCGGCGGGCCCGCGCCGGGCGACCTGCGCCGGGGCATCACCGACGACGCGGACGCCACTCCCTATGGCTGACCGGCGGCGCCGACCGGCCGGCCCCGCGCCCCGCGCGACCCGGCCGGACCGGGGGATGGGCTGGACCGGCCGCCGGTTCGAGGTGGCGGTCGGCCCGGTCGCGCACGGCGGGCACTGCGTGGCCCGGCACGAGGGCCGCGTCGTGTTCGTCCGGCACGCCCTGCCGGGGGAGCGGGTCGTCGTCGAGGTGACCGAGGACCGCCAGCCCGGCTACTGCCGGGCCGACGCCGTCGAGGTGCTCGAGGCCTCGCCGCACCGGGTCGAGCGGCCCTGCCCGTACAGCGGCCCCGGCCGCTGCGGCGGCTGCGACTGGCAGCACGTCGACTTCGCCGAGCAGCACCGGCTCAAGGCGGCCGTCGTCCGGGAGCAGCTGGGCCGCCTCGCCGGGCTCGGCGAGGACCCGGTGGTCGCGGGGCTGGTCGTCGAGGAGCTGCCGGGCGGGCCGCTGCGGTGGCGCTCGCGCGCCCGCTTCGCCGTCGACCGCGGCGGGGAGCCGGGGCTGCGCCGGCACCGCTCGCACGACGTCATCGCGCTCGCCGACTGCCCGATCACCATCGAGCCGGCCGCCGCCGCGGTGCTGCAGCGACGCTGGCCCGGCGCCGGGGCCGTGGACGTCGCGATCGACTCGGCGGGGGAGGTCACCACCACCCGCCTGGACCGGCGCGGGGTGCCGACCTCGTCGCGCGTCCTGCGCCCCGGCGGCGACCTGCCCGAGGAGCCGGCCTCCCGGGCCGCGCGCACCGCCGGCGGACGGGACTGGGAGGTCGAGGGCACCGGCTTCTGGCAGGTGCACCCGGCCGCCGCGGACGCGCTGGTGTCCGCCGTCGCCGGGTACGCCACGGTGCGGTCGGGGGAGACCGTCCTGGACCTGTACGCGGGCGCGGGCCTGTTCGGCGGCGCCCTGGCGCCGGCGGTGGGTGCGGCGGGCCGGGTGGTCTGCGTGGAGGCCGACCCGGGGGCCTGCGCGGCCGCCGAGGCCAACCTCGCCGGCCTGCCGCAGGCCGAGGTGTGGCAGGGCGAGGTGGACGCTGAGGGGCTGGCCGAGCTGCTGGCCGGGCTCGGCGACCGGCCGTCGGTGGTCGTGCTCGACCCGCCGCGGGCCGGTGCCGGGGCGGCGGTCAGCCGGGTGCTGGCCGGCTCCGGCGCGCGGGCGGTGGTCTACGTGGCCTGCGACCCGGCCGCGCTGGCCCGGGACGTGGCGGTGTTCGCCGCCGAGGGCTGGCGGCTGGCCGGGCTGCGCGGCTTCGACGCCTTCCCGATGACCGCGCACGTGGAGTGCGTGGCCCTGCTCGAGCCTGACCACCAAGGGCGCTGAGCGGCAGGACGATCGGTTCGAGCTATCCCGACAAGTGGGTCGTGAAGCGGTTGGGCATGAGCTGATGCCGCACGGATGCCCGGATGGGTGCACGAGAGGCAACGGCGGAAACCCCCAAGCCCTCCCGCTCCTCCCGGACGGCCGCCGCTCGTAGCCCGCATGGCGGCGTGATGGAAGACGCCGCCCGCACGCGGAGCAGCCGCGTTGCGCTTCTCGAGCGGCGAGGGTCGGCATGCCACACCACCAACGAGTGAGTTGACCGTTGCGCCATGGAGAACCGGAAGCAAGATCCGCACACTGGGAAACCGGAGACAGTCGGTACCGGATCGGAGTGGAATCCTGCACGGATACATGCCTGCGCCGCAGCGCCCCCCGCACCGCGGGCTGCGCGTCGCGGTGATGACGCTGAGCTGCCTTGCCGGGCTCATGGTCGCCGCGCTTTTGACCGCCATGGTCGTCACCGCGAAGGACGACAGAACTCCCGAGGCGGCGGCGTCTCCCACCGTCACGATCACCGCCGCAGCTCCCTCCGTCGAGGAGGAGATGACGTTCGAGCCGCCAGCCGAGACGTCCTGGTCCGACCCTCCAGCAGCGCCGCCTATGCCCTCGGCCGACGGCCACAGCCTCGAAGAGCAGGCCTACCTGATGGTCATGGGGACGGACGCGTACTGGGGTACCTACAGCGATGAGGACCTCTTGCTCGCCGGCCGTGGCGTCTGCGTCTATCTGGAGTCCGGCCGTGGGGACATCTACACGATCGGCGTCGAACTCATGAACGGCCCGGACAACGTTCCCTACGACGCCGCAGCGACGCTCGTCGGGTCGGCGGTTGCATCCTTCTGCCCAGCCTTTGAGGGCCAGCTCTAGCGACGCGGCGGAGGCGATGTCGAACTCTGCCGAGCTCCTGGCAACGCTCCGGGCGCTCGAAGTCCAGGGCTGGATCGCTACCGGCGTCGTCTCCTGATCCGGTCGCGGTCCCGCGCACCATATTGCTGGCAGCCGCCGCTGATCGATGCCTGGCCGGCGACGTCGGCGGGAGCAGCGCCCGGCCGCTGACCCGGTCGATGCCGGGCGCGGGCCGGTGTCCGGCTACGGTCGACGGGTGACCACCTGGGAGTACGCCTCGGTCATCACGGCCAACGACGCCGTCTCGGAGCGCGCGGGGGTGAGCGTGAAGCTCCCCGGCGGCAAGCTCGAGCGGCAGGCGGGGGACACCAGCTCGGTGCTCAACCGGCTCGGCGGCGAGGGGTGGGAGCTGGTCAGCTACCACTCCAGCGGCGCCGGCACCTGGGGCTTCGAGCAGTTCTGGCTGAAGCGCCCCGTCGAGTAGGCGCGCCGGTCGAACACGCGTTCGACCTCTGGGGCATCATGGTGCGGTGGACGCCGCCGAGGACCGCCTGCCGCCCGGCTGGCCCGACGCCGTGCGGCCGCCGGGTGCCCCGGACTGGGAGCGGACGGCGGTGGCCTGGCTGTTCGACCTCGTGCCGCCCGACTACCGGGCGCACGAGGTGCTGCGGCGCTACCCCGTGCTGCTCGCGCGCTTCGCCCGCGACCACGTGGCCGCCGGGCTGGAGGCCGCCCGCGCCGGGTGGCGCACCGTCCGGGTCGAGCTCGGCGACCACCTGCCCGCGGACGCGATGGAGGCGGCGATGACCGCCTACGAGCGGGAGGGCGCCCGGCTGGCCGCGGCCGCGCGTTCGGTCTCGGCCGTCGCTGCGGCGCTGCGCGGCGAGCGCTGGGTGCCCCGGTTGTGACCCGCATCCAGTCGGGTCGCTCGACCGGAAGGTGCGGTGGGTCGCGGATACAGTGGTGCGACGGCGGCGTCCGCGTTGCCCCTGCCCTGTCGCCGACAGAGAGGACGCTGACCACCTCGTGTCGCTCCTGCGCTCGCTCCGCGGTCCCGCCGACCTGCGGGCCCTGCCCGCCGACCAGCTCCCCGCGCTGGCCGCGGAGATCCGCGACGCCCTGGTGACCAGCGTGGCCCGCACCGGCGGGCACCTGGGCCCCAACCTCGGCGCGGTCGAGCTGACCATCGCGCTGCACCGGGTGTTCGACTCCCCGCGCGAGCCGATCGTCTTCGACACCGGCCACCAGGCCTACGTGCACAAGATGCTGACCGGCCGCGTCGACGACTTCGAGCGGCTGCGCCAGCGCGGCGGGCTCTCCGGCTACCCGAGCCGCAGCGAGAGCGAGCACGACTGGGTGGAGAACAGCCACGCCTCCACCGCGCTGTCCTACGCCGACGGCCTGGCCAAGGCCTTCGCCATTCGCGGCGACGCCCGCCCGGTCGCCGCCGTGGTCGGCGACGGCGCCCTCACCGGCGGCATGTCCTGGGAGGCGCTGAACAACATCGCCTCGGCCCGGGACCGGTCGGTGGTCATCGTGGTCAACGACAACGGCCGCTCCTACTCGCCGACGATCGGCGGGGTCGCCGACGCGCTGGCCTCGCTGCGGCTGCGGCCGGGCTACGAGCAGGCGCTGCTGCAGGTGCGGCACGCGCTGCACCGCGCGCCGGTGCTCGGCTCGGCGCTCTACGACGCGCTGCACGCCATCAAGAAGGGCCTCAAGGACGTCCTGTCGCCGCAGGGCATGTTCGAGGACCTGGGGCTGAAGTACGTCGGGCCGGTCGACGGGCACGACGTCGAGGTCCTGGAGTCGGCGCTGCGGCGGGCGCGGTCCTTCGGCGGGCCGGTCATCGTGCACGCCGTCACCACCAAGGGCTTCGGCTACCCGCCGGCCGAGACCGACCAGATCGACGCCTGGCACGCCACCGGGGTGTTCGACCCCGACAGCGGCGCGGCGGTGCGCAAGACCGGCCTGGCCTGGACCGACGCGTTCGCCGACGAGCTGGTGCGGATCGGGGGCGAGCGGCCCGACGTCGTCGCCGTCACCGCCGCGATGCTGCACCCGACCGGGCTCGCGCCGTTCGCCGAGCGCTTCCCCGAGCGCACGTTCGACGTCGGCATCGCCGAGCAGCACGCGCTCACCTCCGCGGCCGGCATGGCCATGGCCGGGCTGCACCCGGTGGTCGCGGTCTACTCGACGTTCCTCAACCGCGCCTTCGACCAGCTGCTCATGGACGTGGCGCTGCACCGCCAGCCGGTCACCGTCGTCCTGGACCGGGCCGGGGTGACCGGCGACGACGGCGCCTCGCACAACGGCATGTGGGACATGTCGATCCTCTCCGTGGTGCCCGGCCTGCGACTCGCCGCGCCGCGCGACGAGGCGACCCTGCGGGAGGCGCTGCGCGAGGCCGTGGCGGTGACCGACGGGCCGACCGTCGTCCGCTTCCCCAAGGGTGCGCTGCCGCCGGACCTGCCGGCGCTCGAGCGGCGCGGGCCGGTCGACGTGCTGCGCCGCGGCGAGCGGCGGGACGTGCTGCTGGTCGGGGTCGGCTCCATGGTGCCGATGTGCCTGGCCGTCGCCGAGCGCGCCGCCGACCACGGCGTCGACGTCACCGTCGTCGACCCGCGCTGGGTGCTGCCGGTGTCCGACGACCTCGCGACGCTGGCCGCCGGCTACCGGCTCGTGGTCACCGTCGAGGACGGCGGCCGGGCCGGCGGCGTCGGCACCACGCTCACCCAGGTGCTGCAGGACCGGCAGTGCGACGTGCCGGTGCGCACCCTCGGCCTGCCCCAGCAGTTCTTCGACCACGGCAGCCGCGGGCAGGTGCTCGCCGACGCGGGGCTGACCGAGCAGGACGTGGCCCGCCGGGTCGTGGAGTGGACGGCGGTGCTCGCCGACCGCGCCTCCGACGACGCGGACCGGGTGGTCGAGCCGCTGGACGGCGCGCAGCAGTGACGGGACCCACCGGCGAGTGGGTGATCGCCGAGATCCAGGTGGCGCCCTCGCCACCCGGCACCCGCGAGGACCCGCACGCGCACGTCGAGGCCGCGATCGCGGTGATCGCCGGGTCGGGGCTGCGCTACGAGGTGGGCGCGCTCGGCACCACGCTGGAGGGCGAGGCCGACGCCGTCTGGGACACCCTGCGCGCCGCGCACGAGGCGATGATGCTGGCCGGGGCGAACGGCGGCCTGTCGCACGTCAAGATCGCCTCGGTGCAGCGCGACATCGACAGCCTCACCCGCAAGTTCCGCTGACGGCCCGCGGCGGTGCCGCCGTGCCGTCGCGGGTGCCGTGCTGCAGAGCGGTGGTGACCGACCCGCCGCGGCACCGCCCGCCGGGGGCGCCGATCTCGCGGGTGTTCCCCGGACGATGCGGGTCCTGTCCGCCGGCAGGTCGGGGACAACCGCCGCGAGGTGCCTGCCGACCGCCGTAGACCCGTGGCACGGGCGGCGAGTGTGCACGTCTCCACGCAGGAAGCCGCCGAGGAGGTGGCCAAGCGCACAACGGCGGACTCACGGCCGTCACTCTGCGGGTGTACTCCGGACGATGCGGGTCCTGTAGCGCCGGCAGGGTGGGGAGAACGCCCGCAGAGTCCGTCCCGGCCGCGCAACTGGACCGGGGACGGACGACGGCCCGGGTCCCTCGACGCTGGGGGGCCCGGGCCGTCGTCCTCCCTCACCGCAGAGCGTCCTCCCTCACGGTGCACCGCGAGGGAGGACGCTCGACGATCAGGTGACCTGATCCCGGCCGGGGCGTCAGGCGGGCAGCGAGGCCTCGCCCTTCGGCAGGAACCGCGAGCCGGTGACGGCCTCGCTGACGCCGGTGCGGTCCAGGTAGGCGCTGATCCCGCCCAGCCAGAACGGCCAGCCGGCGCCCAGCAGCATGCACAGGTCGATGTCCTGCACCGCCTGCACGACGCCCTCGTCCAGCATCAGCCGGATCTCCTGGGCCAGCGCCCGCACCGCCCGCTCGCGGACCTCGTCCTCGGTCAGCGGGGAGTCGCCGGCGTCGATGCCGGCCAGGTCGGGGTCGACCACGCCGGGCTCGCTGTACACCGACGACTTGCCGAGCTCGACCATCCGCCGCAGGCCCTCGCCCACGGTGAACCGGTCGGGGAAGGCCTCGTGCATCCGCTCGGCGACGTGCAGCGCCACCGGCGGGCCGACGAGCGTGAGCAGGTCGAACGGCGACATCGGCAGGCCCAGCGGGTCCAGCGCGCGGTCGGCGACCGCCACCGGGGTGCCCTGCTCCACCGCCGAGGTGACCTCGCCGAGGAAGCGGGTGAGCAGCCGGTTCACCACGAACGCCGGGGCGTCGGCGGTCAGCACGCAGGACTTCTTCAGCGCCTTGCCGACGGCGAAGGCGGTGGCCAGCGTGGCGTCGTCGGTCCGCTCGGCGCGCACCACCTCCAGCAGCGGGAGCACCGCCACCGGGTTGAAGAAGTGCAGGCCGACGACCCGCTCCGGGTGCTCGAGCTTGGCGGCCATCTCGGTCACCGACAGCGCCGAGGTGTTGGTGGCCAGCACGCACTCGGCCGACACGACGGCCTCGACCTCGGCGAACACCTGCTGCTTGACCGACATCTCCTCGAACACGGCCTCGATGACGAGGTCGGCGTCGGCGAAGACGTCCTTGGACAGCGAGCCGGTGACCAGGCCCTTGAGCTGGTTGAGCTTGTCGGCGTTCAGCCGGCCGCGCTGGGCCAGCTTGTCGAGCTCCCCGTGCACGTAGCCGACGCCCTTGTCGACGCGGGCCTGGTCGATGTCGGTGAGGACGACGGGCACCTTCAGCTGGCGGACGAACAGCAGCGCCAGCTGGGAGGCCATCAACCCGGCGCCGACGACGCCGACCTTGGTGACCTTGCGGGCCAGGCCCTTGTCCGGCGCGCCGGCCGGCCGCTTGGCCCGCTTGTTGACCAGGTCGAACGAGTACAGCCCGGCGCGCAGCTCGTCGCTCATGAGCAGGTCGGTGAGGGCGTCGTCCTCGGCGGCGGTGCCGGCGGTGAAGGCGTCGCCGTCCACCCCGTTGCGGGCCAGGTCGAGCAGCTCGACCGAGCGGACGGCGCCGGGGGAGGCGTTGCGGGTGCGCCCGGCGACGATGCCGCGGGCCCGCTCGATCGCCGCGTCCCAGGCCGACCGGTCGACCTCGGGCCGCTGCACGGCCACCGAGCCGTCGAGCACGCCGACGGCCCACTCGAGCGACCGCTCGAGGAAGTCGGCCGGCTCGAACAGCGCGTCGGCGATGCCCAGCCCCGCCGCCTTCGGCCCCGCGGTCACCTTGTTCTGCGCGAGGGCGTTCTCGACGATCACGGTGACGGCCGGGTCGATGCCGATGAGGTTCGGCAGCAACTGCGTGCCGCCCCAGCCGGGCACCAGCCCGAGGAACACCTCGGGGAACGCGACCGCGGCGCCGCCGCTGATGGTCCGGTAGTGGCAGTGCAGGGCCAGCTCCAGGCCGCCGCCCAGCGCCACGCCGTTGACGAACGCGAACGTCGGGATCGCCGAGTCCTTGAGCCGCCGGAAGACCCGGTGGCCGGTCTCGGAGATCTCCCGCGCCGTCGCCGCGTCGGTGACCGACGGGACGCCGGAGAGGTCGGCGCCGACGGCGAAGATGAACGGCTTGCCGGTGACGGCGATGGCGGCCGGCGCCGGGGTGTGGGCGGCGATCTCGTCCAGCGCGGCGTCGAGGGACGCGAGCCCGCCCGGGCCGAAGGTCGAAGGCCGGGTGTGGTCGTGGCCGTTGTCCAGGGTGATCAGCGCGATCTCCCCGGCCAGGCCCGGGTAGGCGAGGAACCGGACCCGGGCCTCGGTGACGACCTCGTTCTCGAAGGTCGCGCTCCCAGTCGGCATGGCCATCAGGCTGCAGCCCCTTCCCAGTTCGGGTTCTCCCAGATGACGGACGCGCCCATGCCGAGGCCCACGCACATCGCGGTCAGGCCGTAGCGGACGTCGGGGCGCTCGGCGAACTGCCGCGACAGCTGCGTCATCAGCCGGACGCCCGAGGAGGCCAGCGGGTGGCCGACGGCGATCGCGCCGCCCCAGGGGTTGACCCGCTCGTCGTCGTCGGCGATGCCGAAGTGGTCGAGGAAGGCCAGCACCTGGATGGCGAAGGCCTCGTTCAGCTCGAACAGGCCGATGTCGTCGATCGACAGGCCGGTGCGGGCCAGCGCCTTCTCGGTCGAGGGCACCGGGCCGATGCCCATGACCTCGGGCTCGACGCCGGCGAAGCCGTAACCGACCAGCCGCATGCCGACCGGCAGGCCGAGCTCCTCGGCGACCTCTTCGGCGGCCAGCAGGCAGCCGGTCGCGCCGTCGTTCAGGCCGGCCGCGTTGCCGGCGGTCACGTGCCCGTGCGGCCGGAACGGCGTCTTCAGGGTGGCGAGCTGCTCGAGCGTGGTGCCCGGGCGCGGCGGCTCGTCGACGGTGGCCAGGCCCCAGCCGTTCTGCTGCGACCGGGTCGCGACGGTGACCAGCTCCGGGCCGATCTGCCCGTTGGCCACGGCCTTGGCGTACTTCTGCTGGCTGGCCAGGGCGAACGCGTCGGCGCGCTCCTTGGTCAGGTGCGGGAAGCGGTCGTGCAGGTTCTCGGCGGTGGAGCCCATGACCAGCGCGGAGGGGTCGACCAGCTTCTCGCTGACGATCCGCGGGTTGGGGTCCACGCCCTCGCCCATCGGGTGGCGGCCCATGTGCTCGACGCCGCCGGCGATGGCGACGTCGTAGGCGCCGAACGCGATGCCGCTGGCGGTGGTGGTCACGGCGGTCATCGCGCCGGCGCACATCCGGTCGATCGCGTAGCCGGGCACCGACTTCGGCAGCCCGGCCAGCAGGGCGGCGGTGCGGCCGATGGTCAGGCCCTGGTCGCCGGTCTGGGTGGTCGCGGCGATGGCGACCTCGTCGACCCGCTCGGCCGGCAGCGACGGGTTGCGTCGCAGGAGCTCGCGGATGACGCGGACGACAAGGTCGTCGGCGCGCGTCTCGGCGTAGATGCCCTTCGGGCCGGCCTTGCCGAAGGGGGTGCGCACGCCGTCGACGAAGACGACCTCGCGCAGCGAGCGTGGCCGCCGCTCTTCCAGTGACACAGGACCTCCGCAGCAGGTGGTTACCGGCCGGTAGCGGCCGACCGCGCTCAAGTTACCCGCTGGTAACCGCCGGGTCGAGCCGGCACGTGGACGCGTCCCCCCAGGAGGGCGAACTGCCCGCCGGTCACCGGTGGGAGCCCTCCCGCTCGCCGTGCGGACGGACGCGCGCGAGGCGAGGTCACGGTCCGGCAACGACCAGATGCGTCGATTGTCAACTATGTGACAGCAAGCGCATATTGGCCGCCGGCAACGTGCCGATCACCCGACGGAATTGGTGGAGATTGATGGCGCGACGGCGCATCACGATGACGGCTCTGGCGGCCTCGCTGGTCTTCGGCCTGGCGGCCTGCGGCGGCGACGACGGCGACGGCGGCGGTGACGGCGGCGGTGGTGGTGGCGGCGAGGCCGCCGGCCGGATCGGCGTGATCCTCCCCGACACGGAGTCCTCGCCGCGCTGGGAGGCCTTCGACCGCCCGCTGCTGGAGCAGGCGTTCGAGGACGCCGGCATCGACTACGACATCCAGAACGCCGAGGGCGACGCCCAGCGCATGGCCACGATCGCCGACCAGATGATCACCTCTGGCGTCACCGTGCTGGCGATCGTCAACCTGGACAACGCCTCGGGCGCGCAGATCCAGGAGCGCGCCGCGGAGCAGGGCGTCCTGACGATCGACTACGACCGGCTCACCCTGGGTGGCTCGGCCGAGTACTACGTCTCGTTCGACAACGCCCAGGTCGGCCGCCTGCAGGGCGAGGGCCTGGCCGCCTGCCTCGGCGACGTGCAGGCGAACATCGCCTACCTCAACGGCTCGCCCGACGACAGCAACGCCACGCTGTTCTCCAGCGGCGCGCACGAGGTCCTCGACGCGGTCCCGACCTACACGAACATCGCCGAGCAGGCCGTGCCCGGCTGGGACCCGGACCAGGCCGCGACGATCTTCGAGCAGATGTACACGCAGACCGGCGGCAACATCCAGGGCGTGTACGCGGCCAACGACACGCTGGCCAACGCCGCGATCCAGACCCTGGAGCGCAACGGCCAGGCCGGCCAGGTGCCGGTGACCGGTCAGGACGCCTCGGTCGAGGGCCTGCAGAACATCCTCGCCGGCCGTCAGTGCATGACGGTGTTCAAGCCGGCGTCCGAGGAGGCCAACGCCCTCGCCGAGCTGGCCATCTCGCTGATCAACGGCGAGGAGCAGCCCGACATCGTCAACGGCGAGTCCGAGGACGCCGAGGGTGGCCGGAACGTGCCGTCGGTGCTGCTCGACCCGATCAGCATCACCCGGGACAACGTCACGGAGGTCACCGAGAACGGTCAGGTGACGGCCGAGGAGCTCTGCACCGGCGAGTACGCCGCTGCGTGCAGCGAGCTCGGCATCCAGTGATCCCGACACTCGGGGCGTCCTCCGGCTCATGGGGGGCGCCCCGAGTGCGTGTCCAGAGGAGGATCTCCGCATGACCGTTCCGCAGGCCGGGGCCCAGACCCCGATCCTCGAGCTCCGCGGCGTCGACAAGCACTTCGGCGCCATCCAGGTCCTCCACGGCGTGGACC
Source organism: Blastococcus sp. SYSU D00868 (assembly GCF_054050575.1). Classification (NCBI taxonomy): domain Bacteria; kingdom Bacillati; phylum Actinomycetota; class Actinomycetes; order Geodermatophilales; family Geodermatophilaceae; genus Blastococcus; species Blastococcus sp. SYSU D00868. The sequence continues at coordinate 32,909 of NZ_JBJGZO010000024.1, read as the reverse complement.
TGAAGGTCTATCCCGGTCAGGTCACCGCGCTCGTCGGTGACAACGGCGCCGGGAAGAGCACGCTGATCAAGTCCATCGCCGGCATCCACCCGATCGACGGGGGCGAGATCCTCTTCGAGGGGCAGCCGGTCACGATCTCCGGGCCCCGCGACTCCGCCGCGCTCGGCATCGAGGTCGTCTATCAGGACCTCGCGCTCGCCGACAACCTCGACGTCGTCCAGAACATGTTCCTCGGCCGCGAGCGCAAGCGGGGGATCCTGCTGGACGAGGCGTCGATGGAGCAGGCGGCCCGGGACACCCTGTCGCGGCTGTCGGTCCGCACGCTGAAGTCGGTCCGCCAGCTCGTGTCCAGCCTCTCCGGTGGCCAGCGGCAGACGGTGGCCATCGCCAAGGCGGTGCTCTGGGAGTCCAAGGTCGTCATCCTCGACGAGCCCACCGCCGCACTCGGGGTCGCCCAGACCCGTCAGGTGCTCGACCTGGTCCGCCGGCTCGCCGACACCGGACACGCGGTCGTCTTCATCAGCCACAACATGGTCGACGTCTTCGAGGTCTCCGACCGGGTGGCCGCCCTCTACCTGGGGCGGATGGCCGCCGACGTGCCCATCGACACGGTCGACCGGGCGCAGGTCGTCGAGCTGATCACCGCCGGCCGTTCCGGCAGCATCGGCATCGCGCCCGCCGCCGCCGCGGAGGTGACCATCTGATGGCGGGCACCACCGTCTCCACCAGCTCCCTCGAGCCCGGCGCGGCGCCGTCCGGCTTCGAGGCCGACCGGCCCGACGAGAGCCTCGGCGGCGCCATCCGCGGCTACGTCGACAAGGTGCGCGGGGGCGACCTCGGGGCGCTGCCGGCCGTGCTCGGCATCGTCGTGCTGACGGTGCTGTTCTTCGCGCTGCGGCCCGAGACCTTCCTGACGCCGCTGAACATCACCAACCTGCTGGTGCAGGCGGCGCCGATCACCCTGCTGGCGATGGGGCTGGTCTTCGTCCTCCTCCTGGGGGACATCGACCTGTCCGCCGGTGTGGTCAGCGGCGTGTGCGCCGCCATCTCGGCGCAGCTGCTGGCCGAGGCCGGGGTGTCGTGGCCCGTCGCGATCCTCGCCGCCCTGCTCGCGGGCCTGGTGATCGGGCTGGTCACCGGCATGCTCGTCGGCCTGATCGGGATCCCGTCGTTCGTGGTGACCCTGGCCCTCTTCCTGGGCTTCCAGGGCGTGACGCTGTGGATCATCGGCCAGGGCGGCACCGTGCCGATCCGCGAGCCGGTGATCCGGGGGCTGGTCAACGAGTACATCCCGGTGACCGCGGGGTGGATCCTCGCCTTCGTCGTCATCGCCCTGTACGCGGCGGTGCAGCTCAACCGCTGGCGGCTGCAGCGTGCCCGGGGGCTGGCCTCCCAGCCGCTCGCGGTCGTCGGGGCCCGCATCGCGGTGATCGCGGTCGTGGTGCTGGCGCTGACCGGGATCATGAACAGTGACCGGGCGCTCTCCCCGCTGGTCGACCTCGAGGGCATCCCGTACGCGGTCCCCGTGGTCGTCGTCTGCCTGCTCCTGCTGACGTTCCTGCTGGGCCGGACGACCTTCGGCCGGCACGTCTACGCGGTCGGCGGCAACGCCGAGGCGGCGCGGCGCGCCGGCATCAGCGTCACCCGGATCCGCGTCCTGGTGTTCGGGCTCTCCTCCACGATGGCCGCCGTCAGCGGCCTGGTGGCGGCGGCCCGGCTGAGCTCGGTCACGCCGGGCTCCGGCGGTGGGAACACCCTGCTCTACGCGGTCGGAGCGGCTGTGATCGGCGGGACGAGCCTCTTCGGCGGTCGCGGCCGGGTCCGTGACGCCGTGCTGGGCGGCCTGGTCATCGCGATCATCGACAACGGCCTCGGTCTGCTGCAGACCTCCGCGGCGCTGAACTTCGTCATCACCGGCGCGGTGCTGCTGCTGGCGGCGAGCGTCGACGCCCTGGCCCGGAGGCGGACCGCCGCCACAGGACGCTAGGGCCCGCGCCGGCGGCGAGGACTCCTCGCCGCCGGCGCGGGCACCGGCCGCAGACGGCCCCGGCGTTCGCGCCGGGGCCGTCGCGCGTCCAGGCGCGGCCGGCGGCGTCGGTGCCAGGCCCACCCGGGGCAGCCCGGCCAGGCGGGCGGAGTCAGGACGGCGGGAGTTCGGCGGCGACCGGGAGGACGGCCTCGAGCACCGTCCCGCCCTCCGCCCCGCCGCGCAGCGTGACGGTGCCGCCGGCCTCCTCGATCCGCTCGTGCACCAGGCGCAGCCCGAGGTGGCCCTCGCCGGGGTCCGGCCGGCCGTCCCCGTCCCCGGGCAGCCCGACGCCGTCGTCCTCCACCACCAGCCGCACCGCCGGCCCGCTCGCGACCTCCGCGGCCTCGAGCCGGACGCACACCCGGGTCGCGCCCGCGTGCTTGTGCACGTTGGTCAGCGCCTCCTTGGCGGTCCGGTAGAGCACCGCGGCGGAGGCGGAGTCCATCGCCGGCAGCGTCTCGGCCTCGACCTCCACCTCCACGCCGTCCTCGCGGAGCTTGGTGCCGAGGTCGTCCATCGCCGTCGGCAGGCCCGTGCCGCTGAGGTCGGGCGGGTAGATGTCGGTCATCAGCCGGCGCAGCGAGGCGACGGCGTTGCGGGTCGCGGTCACCATCCGGTCCAGGGAGGCCTGCTGGCGGCCCTGCAGGTGCGGCCGCAGCCCCGCCAGCCCGTAGCTGACCCCGGCCAGGTCCTGCACCGGGCCGTCGTGCACGTCGGCGGCGATCGCCCGCCGCTCCCGCTCGGACGCCGCGAAGTGCCGCCGGATCAGCTCGGTCCGTTCCGCCTCGATGCTGCTGAGCCGGCGCCCCATGGACGCGGCGATGGGGAACTGCAGCAGCTGCAGCACGATCAGCGCCCCGAGCGCCAGGGGCACGGCCTGCCAGCGCAGCAGGTCCGCGTCCTCCTCGACCATCGCCGTGTCGAAGTAGGCCTCCAGCGCGAGCCGGCGGTCGCCGGCGTCCAGGGGTGCGTACACCTCCAGCTGCGACCCCGCCTCCTGGCCGGGCCCCTCGGTCTCCGGCTCCTCGTCGATGTCCGAGCTCACCCGGCCCTCGATCGCCGCCGTGAGCTCCGGGCTCGGCGGGATCCGCCGGCCGCGGAGGTCCTCGTCGCTGGAGTAGACGACCTCGCCGTCGGCCTCCCAGACCACGATCCTCGTCATGGACCCGTCGCTCAGCCGGATGGCGACGACCTGGTCGAGGTCGCGCAGGTCCTCCTCCTCCCCGTCGAGGACGTTGGAGATCAGCGGCTCGATGAGCACGTCGGCCAGCCGGGTGACGGTGCCCTCGGCCTCGCGCAGCGCCCGGTCCCGGGCGATCCGGCCGGCGAGGAGGTAGGTGCCCGCGGCGACGAGGAACAGCGCCACGAGGGCCACGGTGACGAACGCGACGAGCTCACGGCGCAGGGTCATGCGGCTGCGGCCCGGGAGCCGGCCGAGTCGTCGTCGCATCCTCCCCCCGCCGGGCGCGTGTCCGAGACGCCGGGAACCGACGTCCGCGGAGTATGAGCGCCCGGGCGGCGGCCGCGGCCCGATCGGACGGGCGGACCGGACGCGCGGCCGGCGCCGCCGCCGCGTCGTCACGAGGCATGCGCGTCTGCCTGCGGACGGTGAGCGGCCCGTGCGCTCAGTTCGGCGGCAGGTGCGGTTCCGCGGAGGCGCTCCAGGCGGTGCCGCCCTCGGCCACCGTCCGGATCGCGGCCAGCAGTTCCGCCGGGTTGCCGTCCTTGAGCAGGAACCCGGCGGCGCCCAGGGCGTGGGCCCGGCGGACGTGGTCGACGGTGAGGCTCCCGGTCAGCACGACGACGCGGGAGCCGGGGTCCTCGAGCAGCAGCCGGCGGGCGGCCTCGAGCCCGTCGACCCGCGGCATGGCGATGTCCATGAGGACGACGTCGGGGCGGGCCTGCCGGGCGGCCTCCGGGACCTCCTCGCCGTCGCTGCACTCGGCGACCACCGAGAGGCTCGGCGCCGAGTCGAGCAGCTCCACGAGGGCATCGCGGACCAGGTCGTTGTCGTCCACGACCATGACCCTGATCATGACCGCCCCTCGCTCCCGGGCACCGGATCGGCAGCGCCGTCCCCACGACCTGGGCACGGCGCCCGTCCGAGCCTCCTCGCCGGAGCCGGACCCGGCCACTCGGGAGCAGCGGTCAGGCGCGGCCGGCGGCGTCGGTGAGCAGGTCGCGGGTGAGCTCGACCTGCCAGTCGCGGGCGCCCCCGGCGCGCAGCGCGGCGGCCAGGGAGGCGGCGTCGCGCGGCTCGGGCGGGCTCCACATGAGCCGGCGCACCAGGTCGGGGGAGAGCAGGTTCTCCACCGGGACGTCGTGCTTGGTCGACAGCTCGGCCAGGCCGGTGCGGGCCGCCTGCAGCCGGGTGGCGGCCGCGGGGTCGCGGTCGGCCCAGCGGTTCACCGGCGGCGGCCCCTCGCCGGGGCGGCTGTGCGGCGGGAGCTCGTCCTCGGGCAGCGCGCGGCCGCGGGCCAGCGCGCCGAACCAGGTGGCGACCAGGCGGCGGTTGGCGCGGCCGCGGAAGACCGGCAGCTCCAGCAGCGCGCCCTCGGTCTGCGGGTCGGCCTGCACCGCGGAGACCATCGCGGCGTCGGGCAGCACCCGGCCGGGGGCGACGTCCCGCTTGCGGGCCAGGTCGTCGCGGGCCTGCCACAGCGACCGCAGCATGCCCAGCTGGCGGCGGTTGCGCAGCCCGTGCACGCCGGAGGTCCGCCGCCACGGGTCCGGCTTCGGCGCGGGCGGGCCGGCGGCGAGGACGGCCTCGAACTCCTGCCGCGCCCACTCGGTCTTGCCCTGCTCCTCGAGCAGCGCGGCCAGCGCGTCGCGCAGGTCGACCAGCACCTCGACGTCGAGGGCGGCGTAGACCAGCCACTCCTCGGGCAGCGGGCGGGTGCTCCAGTCGGCGGCCGAGTGGCCCTTCACCAGCGAGTAGCCCAGCAGCGACTCGACGACGGCGGCCAGACCCACCCGAGGCAGCCCGGCCAGGCGGGCGGCGAGCTCGGTGTCGAACAGCCGGCGCGGCACGAGCCCGATCTCGGCGAGGCAGGGCAGGTCCTGGTTCGCCGCGTGCAGCACCCACTCGGCGTCGGCGATGGCGTCCTGGACGACGGACAGGTCCGGCAGTGGGACCGGGTCGATCAGCCCCGTCCCGGCGCCGGCGCGGCGCAGCTGCACGAGGTAGGCGCGCTGCCCGTACCGGTAGCCGGACGCGCGCTCGGCGTCGACGGCGACCGGCCCGCTGCCCGCCCGCAGGGCCTCGGCGTACTCGACCAGCGCGGTCGAGGTGTCGATGACCGCGGGGAGCCCGTCGCGGGGGGCCAGCAGCGGGGTGGCGGGGGGAGCGGTCTCCTCCGCCTCGGCGGCGGGCCCGGTCTCGAGGGGCTCGGTGCTCAGGACTGGGTCACCTTCTCGCCCTCGTCGTCGTCTGTCCGGCCCCCCGATGTTAGAGAGTCCCGCCCCCGGCCGGTCCGGTGGGACCCAGCAGGTGCACCCCGGGCGGCGGCAGCCCGGCCGCGTTGCCCATCACCTCGAGCCAGGCGGCCAGGTGCCGGTCCAGGGCCGTGTCCTCCGCCGTCCAGGACGCGCGGATCTCCACGTCGACGGTGTGCTCGGGCCCTGCGAGGTCCCCGAACCGGGTCGACGCGGTGCGGGTCACCGTGCCGCCCAGGGCGTGGTAGGTCGCCCCGGCCTCGGCGAGGGCGTCGGTCAGCCAGCTCCAGGCGACCTCGGAGAACATCGCGTCGTCGACCAGGTGCTCGTCGGTCTCGGCGGACAGGAAGCCCACGCAGCGGGTGGTGCCGTCCCACGCCGCGTGCCCGGCGGGGTCGTGCAGCACGATGAACCGGCCGCTGGCGATCTCCTCCGGGTCCTCGTCCTCGGCCGCGTCCGGGTCGCCGATCCGGGCCCCCAGCGCGTGCGCCCAGGGGGCCAGCCGCTGCGGCGCGGGGATCCGCTCGACGAGGATCTCGGGGCGCACCTGCAGACCGGCGAGGGCCTCGAGCGCGGCGCGGAAGTGCGCCGGCGGCTCCTCGCCGGAGGCCGGTCCCTCGCCGGGGCCCTCTCCCGGGCGCCCGGCCAGGCTGCGTGGCTCCACGTCCGCAGGGTAGGTCCGCACCCGGCCCGGCGTCGCCGACGCGCCGCATCCGATCTGGGAGGATCGCCGGTCGTGACCCCTGCTGCGGACCCTGCTGACTCCGATCTGGTCCGCGCGGCGCGCGGTCTCCCGGTCCGCCGGACCCCGGTGTGGTTCATGCGGCAGGCCGGCCGCTCGCTGCCCGAGTACCGCGCGCTGCGCGCCGGCACCAAGATGCTCGAGGCCTGCCAGGACCCCGACCTGGTCACCGAGATCACCCTGCAGCCGGTCCGCCGGCACGGCGTGGACGCGGCGATCCTGTTCTCCGACATCGTGCTGCCGCTGGTGGTGGCCGGCGTCGACATCGAGATCAAGCCGGGCGTCGGGCCGGTCGTGGCGAGCCCGGTGCGGTCGGTGGCCGACGTCGACGCACTGCCCGACCTGGAACCGCAGCGGCTGGAGTTCCTCGCCACCGCCGTCCGCCGGCTGGTCGCCGAGCTGGGCGCCACCCCGCTGATCGGCTTCGCCGGGGCGCCGTTCACCCTCGCCACCTACCTGATCGAGGGCGGCCCCTCCAAGGAGCACGCCCGCACCAAGGCCTTCATGTACGCCGAGCCCGAGGCCTGGGGCCGGCTGCTGGACAAGCTCGCCGTCTCGGCCGCGACCTTCCTCCGCACCCAGGTCGACGCCGGCGCCTCGGCGATCCAGCTGTTCGACTCCTGGGCGGGCGTGCTGTCGGCGGCCGACTACGCCGAGCGGGTGCTGCCGCACTCGCGGGCGGTGTTCGACGGCCTGGGCGACCGGGACGTGCCGCGCATCCACTTCGGCGTCGGCACCGGCGAGCTGCTCGCGCTCATCGGGGACGCCGGCGCCGACGTCGTGGGCGTCGACTGGCGGGTGCCGCTGGACGAGGCCGTCCGCCGGATCGGCCCGGCCCGGTCGGTGCAGGGCAACCTCGACCCGGCGGTGCTGCTGGCCGACCGGGGCACCGTCGAGCGTGAGGTGCGCCGGGTGGTCGAGCAGGGCCGCGCCGCCCGCGGGCACGTGTTCAACCTCGGCCACGGCGTGCTGCCCGAGACCGACCCGGACGTGCTCACCCGGGTGGTGGAGCTGGTCCACGACCTGACCGCGCGGTGAGCTCCGCCCCGCGCCGCCTCGTCGTCGTCGGGGCCGGGATCACCGGCCTGGCCGCGGCCTTCGAGTGGCGCCGCCGGCGGCCGGACGACGAGGTCGTCGTCCTGGAGGCCGGCGGCCGGGTCGGCGGCAAGCTGGACCGGGTCGAGCTCGCCGGGCACTGGTACGACACCGGCCCGGAGGCGATGCTCGCGCGGGTGCCGGAGGCGGTCGACCTGGTCGAGCGGCTCGGGCTGGCCGACCGGCTGGTGCGCCCGGCCACCACGCAGGCCGCCGTGGTCCTGCCGGAGGGCCGCTTCCCGCTGCCGGCGGGCACGGTGCTCGGCGTCCCCGCCTCGGCCGACGGCCTCGCCGGGGTGCTCACCCCGGACGGCGTCGCCCGGGTGGCCGCCGAGGCCGGGCTGCCGCCGCTGCGCCTGGACGGGGACGTCGCCGTCGGCGCGCTGCTGCGGGAGCGACTGGGCGACGAGGTGGTCGACCGCCTGGTCGAGCCGCTGCTCGGCGGCGTCTACGCCGGGCGGGCCGACGAGCTCTCCCTGGCCGCGGCCATGCCGCAGCTGGCCGCGCACCTGCCGGAGGCCGGGTCGGTGCTGGGCGCCGCCGCGGCCGCGCGAGACGCCGGGGCGCGCAGCCGGTTCGACGCCGACGCCCCGGTGTTCGTGACGGTCGCCGACGGCATCGGCTCGCTGCCCGCGGCCCTCGTCGCGGCCTCCGGGGCCGAGGTCCGGCTGCGCACCCCGGCGCACGGGCTGACGCGGGCCGCCGGGGGCTTCGAGCTCGCGGTCGGGCCGGCCGCGGCGCCGGAGACGCTGGCCGCCGACGCCGTCCTCGTCACCGCACCGGCGCCGAAGGCGGCGCGGCTGCTCGGCGCGGTCGCCCCCGGCGCGGTCGAGCCGCTGGCCGGGATCCCGTACGCCTCGATGGCGGTCGTCGCGATGGCGTTCCCGGCGCAGGACGTCCCGCCCGGCTCCGGCCTGCTCGTCCCGCCGGTGACCGGCCGGCTGGTCAAGGGCGTCACCGTGTCCTCGGCGAAGTGGCCGCACCTGACCGGCGAGCACCTGCTGGTGCGCTCCTCGGTCGGCCGGTTCCGCGCCGAGGAGGAGCTGCAGCGCGACGACGCCGACCTGGCCGCCGCCGTGGTCGCCGACGTCGCCGACCTGCTGCAGCTGGCCCGGCCCGAGCCGGTGGCCACCCGGGTCGTCCGCTGGGGCGGCGGGCTGCCGCAGTACCTGGTGGGGCACCGCGAGCGGGTCGCCGCCGTCCGCGCGGCGGTGGCGGGGGTGCCGGGGCTCGCGGTGGCCGGGGCGGCGTTCGACGGCGTCGGCGTCCCCGCGTGCATCCGGGACGCGACGGCCGCGGTCGAGGCGCTGCTCGCCTAGTCCGGGCCGCGGGCGACCAGCGTGGCCAGCTCGGTGCGGTTGGCCGCGCCGAGCTTGGCCAGCACGTTGCGCACGTGGCTCTCCACGGTGCGCTCGGACAGCACCAGCTCCTCGGCGATCCGCCGGTTGGTCCAGCCCCGGGCGACGAGCGTGGCGATCTCCCGCTCCCGGGCGGTCAGCGGGTCCGCCGCGCGGGCGGCCCGGCCCGCCCGCTCGGTCAGCGCGGCGGCCTGCCGCTCGGGCCCGGGCATGCCCAGCCGCCGCGCCTCGGCCGCGGCCGAGCGGGCCAGCTGCCCGGCGCGGGCCAGGTCGGCGCGCTCCCCGCGGTCGAGCAGCGCGCCGGCCAGGCCCACCCGGTCGAGCACGGTCGCCGGCCGCGCGCCGGTCCCGGTGTCGACCGCCAGGGCCTGCTCGAACCAGTCGACCGCCTCGTCGAGCCGGCCGCGCACCACCGCGAGCCGGGCCACCAGCGAGGCGTAGGAGCCCTGGCAGTAGACGCCGGCGCCGCCCGCGGCGTACGGCTCGCGGGCCAGCTGCTCGTGCAGCAGCTCGGCGGCGGCGACGTCCCCGAAGGCCTCGACCAGCGGCACGAGGTTCAGCGGCACCCCGCCGGAGGCGACGAAGTCGGGGTCGGGGAGCCGCTGCCGCAGCAGCTCGTACCGCGCCGCGGCCTCCTGCCGCCGGCCCCGCAGCAGGTCCACCAGGGCGCGGCTGACCAGCACCACCGGGACGTCGCTGGCCCGGTCGAGGGTCGCGAGCACCTCGTCGTCCCACGCGCTGCCGTGGCCGGTGACCAGCACGTGCTGCAGGCCGAACGCGTCGGACAGCCCGACGGTGGACAGGTCGCCGGCCAGCTCGCTGGACCCGATGGTGCGGGCCTCCTCGTTGAGCGCCAGCGCCTCGTCGAACCGGCCGAGCAGGGCCGCCAGCGAGGCGCGCAGCCGGCGGTCGTGCCAGCGGACCAGCGGCAGCCGGGTGCCGGCGGCCAGCGCGGAGACCCGGTCCAGCTCGTCGCGGACGACGTCCATGTCCCCGGTCTCCAGGCCGGCGTCGATCCGCCACTTCGCGCCCCACAGCTCGACCAGCGGCTGCCCGGTGCCGGCGGCGTGCTCGATCGCCAGCCGGCCCAGGTCCATCCGCTCGGCCACCCCGAGGGCGGTCGGGCTGGCCTTCATCCGGGCGCGGACCGCGTCGAGGACCGCCTCGGAGTCGCCGCAGCCCCGGGCCAGGTCCAGCGCCTCCGCGGCGTTGCGGGCCGCGGCGCCCATCCGGCCCGCATCGGCCTGCACCGACGCCAGCTGGGAGAGCAGCCGGGAGCGCAGCGCCGGGGAGCGCCCGCCGTCCACGGCGGCCAGCGCCCGCTCGCACATGCGCACCAGCGAGGGCGGGAACTCCGGTGCGCCGACGTCGTGGACGGCGAGCGCGGCCGCGGCCAGCAGCGCCGGGTCGCCGGCGGCGGCCGCGGCGTCGGAGCCGGCCAGGGCGTGCTCGAGCGCGGCGTCGAAGCGCCCGGCGCGGAACTCGGCGGTGGCCAGGTCGACGAGCAGCCCCGCGCGCTCGGCGTCGTCCGCACCCGCCCGCCGCACGCAGTCCAGCGCCGTGCCGAGGAACCGGGCGGCCTCGTCGAAGGCGAGCAGCCGGGTGGCCGTGGCGGCGGCCCGCCGGGCCCACGCCGCGGCGCGGCGCAACGTCGCCGCGTCGGCGGGGGTCCGCAGCCAGTGCCCGACCACCAGCCCGGCGACGGCGTCGTCGGTGTCGGCCAGGAGCTCCAGCGCCTCCCCGGCCCGGCGGTGCAGCTCCTCCCGGACGCTGGGGGCCAGGTCGGCGTGGACGGCGTCGCGGACGACGGCGTGGGCGAACCGCCGGCGGCCGGGGGAGTCCGGGACCGCGGTGAGCACCCCGGCGCGGACGGCGGCGTCCAGGCCGGCCGCCACCTCGGCGGGTGGCCGCCCGGTGACCGCGGCCAGCCGGCCGGCGTCGACCTCCTCGCCGAGCACGGCCGCGGCGTCGAGCAGGTCGAGGGCCGCCGGCGGCAGCGCGGTCAGCGTCGCGCGGACCAGCGCGCGCAGCTCCGACCGCCCGTCCGGCCGGCCGCCGTCGGCCGGCGCCCGGGCGACCGCGCGCAGGTAGAGGGGGACGCCGCCGCTGCGCCGGTGCACCGCCCGCACGACGTCGTCGGTCGCGGTGCCGGCGGGGAGGTAGGCCCGGACGTCGTCCTCGGTGAGCGGCGGCAGGGTCACCGACCCGGTGCCCGGCTCGCGCAGCAGGCCGGGGAGCGCGCCGTCCAGCGGCCGGCCGGACCGGGCGCCGTCGGGGTCCCGGTGGGTGGCCAGCACCAGCAGCCGCGACCGGGCCAGCTCGCCGGCGAGGTGCCGCAGCAGCCGCAGCGAGCTCTCGTCGGCCCAGTGCAGGTCCTCCAGGACGACGACCAGCCCGGCGTCCGCGGCGCAGTCGAGCAGCGCGTCGGTCGCGGTGGCGGCCAGCCGGAACCGCGCGGCGTCGGGGTCGGCGCCCCCGCCGGCCCGGTCGACCTCGGCCAGGGCGCCGGCCACCGCCGCGGCGGCGGCCGGCAGCGCCCGCAGCACCCGCCGCCACGGCCACAGCGGCGGCGCCCCCGGGTCGTCGACGCAGCGGCCCCACACCACCGGCGCGGGCGAGCCGGCGACGGCCTCCTCGACGGTCCGGGTCTTGCCGATGCCGGCCGGCCCGGACAGCAGGACGAGGCCGCCGCTGCCCGCGGCGGCCGCCGCGATCCGTGCGGTCAGCCCGGCCAGCTCGGCGTCCCGGCCGACGAAGCGGCCGCCGTCGGTGACCGCCGTCCCGGTGCCCACGGCGGGAGTATCCGCGCGCAGCGCGCCCCTGGGTACCGGTCCGCGCCGTTCCTCCGTACCGGGGATCCGTGCTGCCACGGATGTCCCGGCCCGGCCGCCGCCGGATCGTTCCCGTCGACGGGACCGGGGCCGCCGGTCCCCCGCAGGAGAGGGGCTCCCCGTGTACGCCACCATCCACACCACCAGCGGACCGACCGTCGCGGCGGCGGCCGGGACCGTCGCCCTCGCCGCCCCCGACCGCTCCGGGACGACGACCGTCGCGCTGTGGCCGGACGAGGCGGCCGCCGCGGGGACCGGGGCCCGGGTGCACCGGGTCACCGACGTCTTCCGCGGCCGCGCCGCCGGCCGCCGCCCGCTGTTCGCCCAGGTCGTCTGGGTCAACGGGGACGGCGACCGGACGCGGGCCGACGCCGCCGAGCGCGACGGGCGGGAGCGCATCTGGCCGGCCGTCCAGCACCTCGAGGGCATCGTCGAGGTGCTGGCGCTGCGCAGCGCCGACGACCGGATCGTCGTCGTCGCGCTGGCCATCGACCGGGAGACCCACGAGCAGGTGCGGCGCGCGATCACCAGCACGCCGCTGCTCCCCGACGAGGACCCGACGCTGCTCACCGGCCCCGACCGCGTCGACGTCGTCCGCGTCCTGTCGGCCGACCTGCCGACGGCGGTCCGGTCGTGACCGCCGGCCTGCGGCCCCCGGCGCTCGCGGCCGGCACCTGGGTCGCCTCCGACTGCCGCACCCGCGCCGCCTTCACCGTGCGCGGCCTCACCGGCCCGGTCACCGGCACCGTCGCCCTGACCTCCGGCGCGGTCGAGGTCGATGCCGCCGGGGGGCCGCGGCACGCCCGCGCCGAGTTCGACCTGCGCACCGTGTCCACCGGCATCGCCCGGCGCGACGCCGACCTCCGCAAGCCGCACCTGCTCGACGCCTCGGGGTACCCGGCGATGACCTGGTCGGCCGACCGCTTCACCCGGGACGAGGACGGGGCGTGGACCGCCGACGGCGTGCTCCGCCTGCGCGGCACCTCCGCGCCGCTGGCCGTCCGGGCGGTGCCCGAGGTGCGCGCCGGACGGCTGCGGCTGCGCGGCACCGCCACGATGGACCGCCGGTCGGTCGGCATCCGCGCCCCGCGGCTGCTCATCGGCCGGGAGGTCACCATCGACGTCGACGCCTGGCTGACGCCGCTGCGCGGGTGAGGCCCGGGGGTGAAGACGTGGCCGGGGCCACCGCGGCACCGGGCATGCCGGCCGGCCCGCCGCCGTTGGATCCGGGGTGAGAACTCCGCACGACCAGTCCGTCCAGATCCTCGGGACCCGTCGGCCGACCCGGTGCCTCCGGCACCGGGTCTGGATGGCCGCCTGCGACGACTGCCGCGACGCCCACCGCGACGCCCTCCGCGACGCGGTGGCCCCCGCCGGGCAGTCGCCCGCACCGGCCGCCTGACGCGCCGGCCGACGGGCGTCCTCGTCCCCCCGGGCATCCCGCCCGGGGGGACGAGTCGTCTCCGGGGCCCGGACGCCCGCCCCCTGGCGCGGGAGACAATGGCGGCATGAGCGAGCAGACGGAGCAGAAGAGCATCGGCAAGCGGGCCAACGAGCTCAACGCCCAGATCCGCTACACGATGTGGTCGGTGTTCCGGCTGACCCGCCCGCTCGTCGACGAGCAGCGCGCCGCGCTGGCCGACGAGGTGCAGGGCCTGTTCGACGAGCTCGCCGGCAAGGACGTCGTCGTCCGCGGCACCTACGACGTCGCCGGCTTCCGGGCCGACGCCGACCTCATGGTCTGGTGGCACGCGGCCAGCGCGGAGGCGCTGCAGGAGGCCTACACCCGGCTGCGCCGCACCGCGCTGGGCCGGCAGATGGAGCCGGTGTGGTCGCAGTTCGCGCTGCACCGGCCGGCCGAGTTCAACCGCAGCCACATCCCGGCGTTCCTCGCCGACGAGGAGCCGCGCCGGTTCGTGTGCGTCTACCCGTTCGTGCGGTCCTACGAGTGGTACCTGCTGCCCGACGAGGAGCGGCGGGACATGCTCAAGGAGCACGGCATGCAGGCCCGCCCCTACCCGGACGTGCGGGCCAACACGGTCGCCTCGTTCGCCCTCGGCGACTACGAGTGGATGCTCGCCTTCGAGTGCGACGAGCTGCACCGCATCGTCGACCTGATGCGCGACCTGCGCGCCAGCCGCGCCCGGCGGCACGTGCGCGAGGAGGTGCCGTTCTACACCGGCGTCCGCAAGCCCGTCGCCGAGCTCGTCACCGACCTGGCGTGAGCGGAGGGGGGGGGGGGGGGGGGGGGGGGGGGGGGGGCGGGGGGGGGGGGGGGGGGGGGGGGGGGGGGGGGGGGGGGGGGGGGGGGGGGGGGGTGCGGGGGGGGGTGCGGGGGGCCCCGACGCTGGGGGGGCGGGGGGGCCGGGCCCCCGCGCGGGCGCGGGGCCCCCGCCACCCCCTCGCCCGGGGGTCAGTGCAGCGCCTTGAGGCCGATCACGCAGCCGACGATCCCGGCCACCAGCAGCAGCCGCAGCGCGCTGACCGGCTCGGTGCCGGTGACCATGCCGATCAGCACGGTGAGTGCGGCACCGATGCCCACCCACACGGCGTACGCGGTGCCGGTGGGCAGCTCCCGCAGCGCGTAGGCGAGGCCGGCCATGCTGAGCACGAGGGCGACGACGAACACCAGCGACGGGCCCAGCCGGGAGAACCCCTCCGAGCGGCCGAGGGCGGTGGCCCAGACGGACTCCAGGACACCGGACAGGACGAGCACGAGCCAGGACACGACGGCCTCCCCACGAGGTCGCCGTCTTGTCGCTGTCCGGGTACGGCGCCGCTCGTCCGGGGGCCTGGTGGACCCACCCCCATGCTCCCACGCGGGGTGCCGGTCAGCGGGAGAAGTGGGTCACCGGCCGCTCCCGCCGGACGCCGTCGAGCACGACGTCGACCGCCTCGTCGAGGAACGCGACCAGCCCCGCGATGGGCTGCACCGCGGCGAGCGGGAAGTCGTAGCTCCAGGCGACGTCGGCGGGACCGCCGGGCACCGACCAGTAGCCGGTGGTCCGGCCCTTGTACGGGCAGGAGGTGACGGTGGCGCTCGGCGTCAGGTGCGCGAAGCGGACGTCGGTGCGGGGCAGGTAGTACCGGGTGGGCAGGCCGGTCTCGAACAGCAGCACCGGGGACGAGGACTCGGCCAGCACCACGCCGTCCAGCTCCACCCGCACCCGCCGCTGCGACCGGAGGGCGTCCACCCGGGCGTAGGGGCTGCGGGGGTGGACGAAGACCTGCTCGTCCTCCTCGAACCACGCGTCCAGGGCGGACCACTCGAACCGCAGGTGCCCGGCGAGCGGCCCGTCGGTGTAGCACCAGCCCGCGGCCGGCCGCACCGTGCCGCCCGACCGCAGCCCGTACCGCCGGGCCCGCCCCAGCGGCCGGTCCTCGTCGGCGCCCTCGTCCACCAGGACGGCGGCGTCGACGTCCTCGCGCGGAACGTGGAACTGCGGGTAGGGCGGCCACTCCCAGCCGTACCGGGCGGCGGTGGTGTCGAGCACGACCCGGCCGTCCAGCACCGCGCGCACCCGCCGCGGCACGGGCGCGACGTGCCCGGCGGGGACCAGGGTCTGCGGGTAGTCGGTCACGGCCGCGATCCTGCTCCCGCGCGGCCCGCCCGTCAGCTGTTCGGGCAGTTCTCGTCGATCCAGGTGCCGACACGCTCGAAGGCCGGGCCGACGAACGACTGGGCGTCCGCGATGAGCTCCAGCGCCTGCTGCTCGGCGTCCGGGGCGGCCGGGTCGATCGCGGCCACGGCGTCCCGCAGGTCGGCGAAGCCCGTGCGCGACTCCTCCCAGTCGTCGGCGATCTCCGCCGGCGGCTCGAGCGCGTCGAAGGCGTCCACGGCCTGCTGCAGCGCCGCGACCAGCGCCTCGACGCCCATCCCCTCGGCGTCGTCGAACGCCTCGTCCACCTCGCCGAAGACCTGCTCCCCGTCGGTGCAGAACTCGTCGAACTCGCCGCCCCCGGCCGACGGGCTCGACGAGGACGAGCTCGACGACGAGCTCGAGGGGGAGCCCGTGGTGGCCGGGCTGGCGCTGCCGTCGACCTCGTCGCTGCAGCCGGTCAGCAGCAGGGCGGCGGAGAGGACGGCGGGCGCGAGGACGCGGATCGGACGCACCCGGACACGCTAACCAGCCGGGCGGGCCCCCGCCGGATCGGCGCCCGGCCGGGACCGCGCGGCGTCGTACCGGTCGAGCAGGACGGCGGTGACCCGGGGGTCGGGCAGCAGCGGGGCGGTGACCGCGTCCGCGCCGGCGGCGGAGAGCTTGTCGGCGAAGTGCCCCGGCGCCAGCAGGTAGGCCGCGACGACGACCCGCTCGGCGCCGGCCCGCCGGGCGGCGGCGACGGCGTCGGCCACGGGCGGGACGGCCGCCGAGCCGAAGCCGGTGGTCACCGGGCCGGCCCAGGACCGCTGCAGCAGGTCGGCGGTGTCCTCCACGTCGGCGACGGCGCGCGGGTCGCTGGACCCGGCGGCCGCCAGCACGACCGCGGTCAGCGGGTCCCGCGGGTCGGCGCCGGCGGCGAGCAGCCGGTCGGTGAGGACCTCGACCAGCCGCGGGTCCGGCCCCAGCGGGCGGGCCGCGACGACCCCGGCCCGGCCCTCCACGGCGGCGGCGACGTCGACGTGCACGTGGTAGCCGCCGGACAGCAGCAGCGGGACGACGACGGCCTCCCGGCCCTCGGCGGCCAGCCCGGCGACGACGTCGGCCACCGTCGGCGGCTGGACGTCGACGAACGCGGCGGTGGTGTCCAGGCCGGGGCGCAGCGCCCGGGCGGCCAGGGCGAGCTCGGCGACCAGCCGCCGCCCGGCCGGGTTGCGGGTGCCGTGCGCGCAGGCGACCAGGACGGGATGGCCCGCTCGCAGGGGCCCGCCGCGAGCCTGCGAGGGGTGGGGGGCGAGGGGGTCCTTCACCACAGGCCGGACAGCATGCCGCCGTCGACCGGCAGCATGACGCCGGTGAGGTAGGAGGCGGCGGGGGAGAGGCAGAAGGCGGCGACCCGGCCGAACTCCGCGGGGTCCCCGTAGCGGCGCAGCGGGATCGACGCCTCCGAGGCGCGGCGGGCGGCCTCCGGGTCGCCGCTGCGGTTGTCGATCTCGACGATCCGGTCGGTGGCGATGCGGCCCGGCAGCAGGCCGAACACCCGGATGCCGCGCGGCCCGAGCTCGGTGGCCAGCGACTTGGCGGTCATCGCCAGGCCGGGCCGCAGGCCGTTGGAGATGGCCAGGTGCGCGATCGGCTCCCGCACCGAGGTGGACAGCACCAGCCCGATCGCGGCACCGTCCCCGAGCGCGGGGACCAGGGCCCGGACCAGCCGCAGCGTGCCGAGCAGCACCGAGTCGATCGCGACCCGCCAGTCGTCCTCGCTGCTGTCGAGGACCGTGCCGGGCGTCGGCCCGCCGACGCTGATCAGCGCGCCGTCGAGCCGCCCGAGGCGCTCGCGGCCCTCGTCGACCAGCCGCTGGGCGGCCGCGGCGTCGGCGAGGTCGGCCGCCGTCCCGAACGCGTCCGGCGCCCCGCCCAGCTCCTCGGCCGCGCGGGCGACGGCGTGGGGTGTGCGGGCGCTGACCAGCACCCGCGCGCCGTCGTCGACGAGGGCCCGGGCGGCCGCGAACCCCAGCCCCCGGCTCGCGCCGGTGAGCAGGTAGCCGCGGCCGCCCAGGCCCAGGTCCATCGGTGCGTCAGCCCTGCCGCAGCGAGCGCAGGACGTACTGCATGATCCCGCCGTTGCGGTAGTAGTTCGCCTCGCCGGGGGTGTCGATCCGGACCCGGGCGTCGAACTCGACGTCCCCGGCCCTGACCTTGACCGTGCGCGGGGTCTCCCCGTCGTTCAGCGCGGTGATCCCGGTGATCGAGAACTCCTCGTCGCCGCTCAGGCCGAGCGACTCGCGGTCCTGGCCCTCGGGGAACTGCAGCGGCAGCACGCCCATGCCGATGAGGTTGGAGCGGTGGATCCGCTCGTAGCTCTCGGCGATGACCGCCTTGACGCCCAGCAGCGCGGTGCCCTTGGCCGCCCAGTCGCGGGACGAGCCCGAGCCGTACTCCTTGCCGGCCAGGACGACCAGCGGGACGCCGGCGTCGGCGTAGGCGACCGACGCGTCGTAGATCGTCGTCGTCTCGCCGGTGAGGTGGTTCTTGGTGACCCCGCCCTCGGTGCCGGGCACCAGCTGGTTGCGCAGCCGGATGTTGGCGAAGGTGCCGCGGATCATGACCTCGTGGTTCCCGCGGCGGGAGCCGTAGGAGTTGAAGTCGCGCCGCTCGACGCCGTGCTCGGACAGGTACTTCCCGGCCGGGCTGTCGGCCTTGATCGAGCCGGCCGGCGAGATGTGGTCGGTGGTCACCGAGTCGCCGAGCACGGCCAGCGTGCGGGCGCCGGTGATGTCCTGCACGGGGGCCGGCTCGGCCGGCATGCCCTCGAAGTACGGGGGCTTGCGGACGTAGGTGCTCTCCGTGTCCCAGGAGAAGGTGTCCCCGGTCGGCGTGGGCAGGTTCTGCCACTGCTCGGTGCCGGCGAAGACGTCGGAGTAGCTGCGGCCGAACTGCTCGGCGGAGACCGCCTGGTCGATCGTCCGCTGGACCTCCTGCGGGGAGGGCCAGATGTCGCGCAGGTACACGTCCTGGCCGTCGGAGCCCTTGCCCAGCGGCTCGGTGGTCAGGTCGAGGTCCATCGTCCCGGCGAGCGCGTAGGCGATCACGAGCGGCGGGCTGGCCAGGTAGTTCATCTTGACGTCGGGGTTGATCCGGCCCTCGAAGTTGCGGTTGCCCGAGAGCACGGAGACGACGGCGAGGTCGGCCTCGTTGACCGCCGCCGACACCGGCTCCGGCAGCGGGCCGGAGTTGCCGATGCAGGTGGTGCAGCCGTAGCCGACCAGGAAGAAGCCGAGCTTCTCCAGGTACGGGGTGAGGCCCGACTTCTCGTAGTAGTCGGTGACGACCTTGGAGCCCGGCGCCAGCGTGGTCTTGACCCAGGGCTTGGTCTCCAGCCCGGCCTCGACGGCCTTCTTGGCCAGCAGCGCCGCACCGATCATCACCTGCGGGTTCGAGGTGTTGGTGCAGGAGGTGATCGCGGCGATCACGACGTGGCCGTGGTCGACGAAGGTCTCCCTGCCGTCCTCCAGGACCACGCGGGTCGGCTTGGAGTTCCGGTCGGCGGCCGGGGTCCCGTGGACGGCGGCGTGCGGCTTGCCGCTCTCCCCGTTGCCGGAGGCGAACGGGCTGGCCGGGTCGGAGGCGGGGAAGGTCTCCTCGACCGACTCGTCGACGCTGGAGCCGGCGTCGCGGGGCGCGTCGTCGTCGTCCTCCTGGATCTCGTCGATCGGGGCGTAGGTCGGCAGCGCCTCGCGGAAGGAGGCCTTGGCGTCGGAGAGGGCGACCCGGTCCTGCGGCCGCTTCGGGCCGGCGATCGAGGGGACGACGGTGGAGAGGTCCAGCTCGAGGTACTCGGAGAACGCCGGCTCGCGCGACGGGTCGTGCCAGAGGCCCTGCTCCTTGGCGTAGGCCTCGACCAGCGCGACCTGCGCGTCGCTGCGGCCGGTCAGCCGCAGGTAGGTGATGGTCTCCTCGTCGATGGGGAACATCGCGGCGGTCGAGCCGAACTCCGGGCTCATGTTGCCGATCGTGGCGCGGTTGGCCAGCGGCACCGCGGAGACGCCCTCGCCGTAGAACTCGACGAACTTCCCGACGACGCCGTGCTGCCGCAGCATCTCGGTGATGGTCAGCACCAGGTCGGTGGCGGTCGAGCCCTCGGGCAGCTCGCCGGTCAGCTTGAAGCCGACCACGCGCGGGATGAGCATGGACACCGGCTGGCCGAGCATCGCGGCCTCGGCCTCGATGCCGCCGACGCCCCAGCCCAGCACGCCCAGGCCGTTGACCATCGTGGTGTGGCTGTCGGTGCCGACGCAGGTGTCGGGGTAGGCGACGGTCCGGTCGCCCTCCTGCCGCGGGAAGACCACGCGGGCCAGGTGCTCGATGTTGACCTGGTGGACGATGCCCATGCCCGGGGGGACGACCTTGAAGTCGTCGAACGCCGTCTGGCCCCAGCGCAGGAACTGGTAGCGCTCGCCGTTGCGCTGGTACTCGATCTCGACGTTGCGCTCGAACGAGTCCGGGGTGCCGAACACGTCGGCGATCACCGAGTGGTCGATGACCAGCTCGGCCGGCGCGAGCGGGTTGATCCTGCTCGGGTCGCCGCCGATCTCGGCCATGGCCTCGCGCATGGTGGCCAGGTCGACGATGCACGGGACGCCGGTGAAGTCCTGCATCACCACGCGGGCCGGGGTGAACTGGATCTCCTCGCTCGGCTCGGCCGACGGGTCCCAGTTCGCCAGCGTGCGGATGTGGTCGGCGGTGATGTCCGCGCCGTCCTCGGTGCGCAGCAGGTTCTCGAGCAGGACCTTCAGGCTGAAGGGCAGCTTCTCGGAGCCCTCCACCGCGTCGAGCCGGTAGATGTCGTAGTCGGTGCCCTCGACGCTCAGCGTCGCCCGTGCCCCGAAGCTGTCCTTGCTCGCCACTGCTGTGCCTACCCCTCGCTGGTCCGTCGCGACGGGTCCCGCCGCGCTCGTTGCCACCCCCGATCATCCCAGCCGCTCCCCGCGGCGCGCAGGTGAGGCGACCCTTCCCCCACCTGTGACGTGGGGGACATCCGTGCGGGTGAGCGCGGTGCGTCCTGGCTCCACCGGGCGGGGACGGGCGTTACGGTCCGGCGCCATGACCGCGCTCGACCTCCCGGCACCGCTGCCCGCCCCCGGGGCGCCGGCGGGATCCGGGGTCGGGCCGCTCGCGGCGGCCGCGACGGTGTCACCGGCCGGACTGCCGGCCGGGCCGCTGACGGGACCCGCTCCCGGGTCGCATGGCCGACTGCTCCCCGCCGTGCTGTGGGCCGCGCTGGGCTCGGCGTTCGCCGGGACCTGCGCCGTCCACGGGCTGCCGACCGACCGGGTCGTGCTGCTGGGCTGGGTGCTCGCCGGCCTGGCCGTGCACGCGGCCACCGGGGGCCTGCGGCGGCTGGGCCGGCTGCTGGGGGACTGGCTCCCGCTGGTCGCGCTGCTGCTCGCCTACGACGCCAGCCGCGGCCTGGCCGACTCCCTCGGCATGCCGGTGCACGTGGCCGAGCTCGCCGACGCCGACCGCTGGCTCACCGGCGGCGTCCTGCCGACCGTGTGGCTGCAGGAGCACGTGCAGGCCGACTGGTGGTCGGCCCTGGCGACGCTGGTCTACAGCAGCCACTTCGTCGTCACCCCGCTGCTGCTCGCGGTGCTGTGGGTGCGCGACCGGCGGCGCTGGGCCCGCTACGCGCGGCGGGTCGTGGCGCTGTCGGCCGCCGGCCTCGTGACGTACGTGCTCTACCCCGCGGCCCCGCCGTGGCTGGCGGCGCGGGAGGACGTCATCGAGCCGGTGGCGCGGCTGAGCAGCGCCGGCTGGGAGGTGCTCGGCCTGCCCCGCGCGGGGCTGCTGCTCGACTCCGGCCAGAGCCAGGTCAACCTGGTGGCCGCCGTGCCGTCGCTGCACACGGCCTTCGCCGTCCTGGTGTGCGCCTTCCTGCTCCCGGTCGCCCGCCGCTGGTGGCAGCGCGCGGGCCTGGTGGCCTACGCGGTGCTGATGCCGCTGGTGCTGGTGTGGGGCGGCGAGCACTACGTCGTCGACACCGTGCTCGGCGCCGGCTACGCGGCCGGCGTGCTGCTGGTCCTGCCGTCCCTGGAGCGCGCCGGCCGGGCCGGGCTGCGCCGCGTGGGGTGGGGCCGGCCGGCGCCGTCCCCGGCGGGGACCGCCGCGGCCGCCCTACCGTGACGGGGTGACCGGCCCCCTCCCACCCGAGGTCCCCGACTGGCTGTCCGGCGCGCGACGGCTCACCGTGCTCACCGGCGCCGGCATCTCCACCGACAGCGGCATCCCCGACTACCGGGGGCCCGACGGCGTGTGGACGAAGGACCCGGACGCCGAGAAGCTCGTGACGCTGTCCTACTACGTCGCCGACCCCGACATCCGGCGGCGGGCGTGGCTGATGCGCCGTGACCTGCAGGCCGGCGACGTCCACCCCAACGCCGGGCACCGGGCGCTGGTCGACCTCGAGCGGCAGGGCCGGCTGCGGGCCCTGGTGACCCAGAACGTCGACGGGCTGCACCAGGCGGCCGGCTCCACGCCCGGCCTGGTCCTGGAGCTGCACGGCACCGTGCACGCCGTCGAGTGCCTGTCCTGCGGGGACCGGACGACGACGGCGGAGGCGCTGGCCCGCGTCGACGCCGGGGAGCCCGACCCGGCGTGCCTGGTGTGCGGCGGGATCCTCAAGACGGCGACGGTCAGCTTCGGCCAGGCCCTGGACGCCGCCGTGCTGGACGCCGCGGTCGCCGCGGCCGCCGACTGCGACGTCTTCCTCGCCGTCGGCACCTCGCTCGGGGTGCACCCGGCGGCCGGGCTGACCGACGTCGCGGCCGCGACCGGCGCCCGGGTGGTCATCGTGAACGCGGAGCCGACGCCGTACGACGGCCTCGCCGACCTCGTCGCGCGGGAGTCGATCAGCGCCGCGCTGCCCCGCCTGCTGGCGGCCTGACCCGGTGCTGCTGCTGGCCGTGCACCTCGCGCTGGCCGCCGCCTACGCGGGGTTCCAGTGGACGGTGCGGGCCCTGGTCTACCCGCAGATGGCGCTGGTGCCGCCGGAGGCATTCCCCGCCTACGAGCACCGGCACCAGCAGCGGGTGACCCGGGTGGTGGGCCCGCTGTTCCTCGGCCAGGCGGTCACCACGCTGTGGCTGCTGGTCGACCGGCCGGCCGGGACGCCGCTGCTGCCCGTGCTGGTCTCGGCCGTCTGCCTCGCCGCCGTCCTGGAGCTGACCGCGCTGGGCGCGGTGCCGCAGCACCGGCGGCTCGACCGCGGCTGGGACCCCGCGGTGCACCGGCGGCTGGTGCGGGTGGACACCCTGCGGGCGCTCGCCGCGACCGCCGGCGTCGCGGCCGCGCTCTGGCTGCTCCTGGCGTGACGCGGCCCGGCCCCCGCGGGGACCGGGCCGCGACGGCGGGCGGTCAGCCGACCACGTGCCCGTGGGTGAACAGGCCGGCCGGGTCGACCCTCCGCTTCACGGCCAGCAGCCGCTGACGGTCGGCGTCGTCCCACAGCCCGCCCACCTGGGCCGCGGTCACCGAGCCGGCGAAGTTGAGCAGCGACCGGCCCGTCGACCACGGGGCCAGCGCGCCGGCGACGGCGTCGACGACCCCCGGCACGATGCCGGCGACCGGCGGGAACATCGGCCCGAGCACCCAGCAGGAGAAGGCGGCGTCGCGCCCGGCGACCGCGTTCGGCCGGGCCGGGGGCCGGGCCACCGCGCCGCCGAGCTGCCGCAGCTCCACCATCACCAGCGGCACCTCCACCTCCGGGCCGGCGGCGGCGAGCAGCGCCTCCACGGTGTCGGCGGTGAGCTCGCGCAGCAGCGTGCCGCGGTCGTGGGTCGGCATCGGCTCGGTGGGGTCCATGTGGATCGCGTCGACGGCGGCGAACGGCATCTCGCCGACGCCGTCCACCAGCGCCGGCGCCACGGCGCGCATCGGGGCGAGCAGCGCGGCGCCCTCCTCGGCGCCGCCCAGGTGGGCCACCCGCAGGTGCACCACGGTCTGCCCGCGCAGCGGCTCGGGCAGCCGCGGGTCCGGCGGCATCCGCAGGACGGCGATCGACGTCGTCGTCTCCTCGGGCAGCGTCGGCGCCCAGGCGCGGTAGGCGTGCAGCAGGTCGCGGGCCGCGGCGCCCGGGAAGAACACGCCGCCGCCGTAGAGCCGGGCGACCGGCACCAGGTCGATCTCCAGCGCGGTGACGATCCCGAAGCTGCCCTTGCCGCCGCGCAGCGCCCAGAACAGCTCCGGGTCGCTGTCGCCGTCCACGGTGCGCACCTCGCCGTCGCCGGTGACGATCTCGGCGGACCGGACGTGGTCGGCGGCGAAGCCGTACCGGCGGGCCAGCGGGCCGAGGCCGCCGCCGAGGGTGTAGCCGACCGCGCCGACGTGCGAGGAGGAGCCCGACAGCGGCGCCAGGCCGTGCGGGGCGGCCGCGTCGATCACCTGCCGCCAGCGGACGCCGGCGCCGACGCGGGCGGTCCGGGCGACCGGGTCGACGGTCACCTCGCCCATCCGCGAGGTGGTGACCAGGACGGCGCCGCTCAGCGCCGAGGTCAGCCCGTGGCCGGTCGCCTGCACGGCCACCGACAGGCCGCGCGCGGCGGCGAAGCGGACCGCGGCGGCGACGTCGGCGGCGCAGGTGGCGCCGACGACGACGGCCGGGGTGGGGATGTGCGTGGTGGTGAACGGCGCGACCTCGTCGGCCAGGCCCGGGTCGCCGGCCAGCAGCACGGGGCCGGCGACGGCGAGCTCGAGCTCGGCGACGGGCAGGTAGGTGGGGTCGATCGCGGTCATGGGAGGGCTCCAGAGGGGGAGGAAGGGGGAGGAGAGGGGGGCGGGCTCAGCGCCCGGCGGTGACCTCGAGCTCGACGGCCATGCCGGGGAGGGCCAGCCGGGAGACGCCGAGCAGGGTCATGGGCGGGGTGGCGCCGGCGAGCCGCTCGCCGAGCACCTCCCAGGCCGCGAGGACGGCGTCGAGGTCGACGGCGTAGACGGTCAGCCGGAGCACGTCGGCCCAGGTCATGCCGCCGGCGGCGAGGACGGCCTCGACGTTGGCCAGGGCCAGCGCCAGCTGCGCGGCGGCGTCGCCCTCGTGCAGCAGGGCGCCGGACTCGTCGACCGGGCCCTGGCCGGCGACGGTCAGCAGCCGGGCCGGGGCTGGCCGCAGCTGGCCCTGGTCGAAGCCGAAGGCGGCGTTCCAGGTGGTCGGGTTGATCCGCTCGACCAGAGCGGGGGTCGCTGTCATGGCGACGAACCTGCTGCGCGGCGGGCGCCGCGCCCATCCCAGCGGCCTGGTGAGTCCGCCCCCCAGGTTCCTGGGGGTACCGGCGGGCCCCGGGCGGGGCCACACTGACCGGCCGTGACGACGATGCTGGCCGAGCGGGTGCGGGCGCAGGTCGACGGCCTGGCCGCGAGCGGCCTGGACGCCGGCACGTTCGCCACGGCCGCCTTCGAGGTGCTGCGCCGGGCGGTGCCGTTCGCGGCCGGCTGCCTGGGCAACGCGGACCCCGCGACCGGCCTGGTGACCGGCACCGTGAAGTACGGCGGCCTCACCGACGAGACCGACGACCAGTGGGCCGTGTTCGAGTACGAGGTGGACGACCCGTCGGCGTTCCTGCGGCTGGGCGCGCTGCCCGGCGGCGTCGCCGCGGTGTCGGCCGACGAGGAGGGCCCGCTGGTCCGCTCGCCGCGGCTGCAGGAGTTCCTCCGCCCGGTCTGGAACCTGACCGAGGAGGTGCGCGTCGCCCTGCGCACCGACGACTGCACCTGGGGCTTCCTCGCGCTGCTGCGCGACGGCCCCGGCTCGTTCACCGCCGGCGACCAGGAGTTCCTCAGCAGCGTGGCCCCGTCGCTGGCCACCGGCCTGCGCGCCGGGCTGCTGGTCTCCGCGGCCGGCCGCGCACCCGAGGTCGACGGGCCGGCCGTGGTCGTCGTCGACGCCCGCGGCGAGGTCGTGTCGGCCAGCCTCGGCGCGCAGGCGCGGGTCGCCGACCTCGGCGGCGGGCCGGTCGGCCGGTCGCCGCTGCCGATGCCGCTGCTCACCCTGGTGCGCGCGGCCCGGCGGGCGACCAGCGACGGGCGGCCGGCGGTGCCGCGGCTGCGGTTGCGCACGAAGTCCGGGCACTGGGTGGTCGCGCACGCCTCGCCGCTGGTCGCCCGGGACGGCGCGGCCACCGACGTCGTCGTCACCATCGAGGAGGCCCGGCCGCCGGAGATCGTGCCGCTGGTGGTGGCCGCGTTCGGCCTGACCCCGCGGGAGCGGGACGTCGTGGCGCTGGTGCTGCAGGGCGTGGACACCACCGCGATCGGGCGGGCCCTGCACCTGTCGGCCTACACGGTGCAGGACCACCTCAAGTCGATCTTCGCCAAGGCGGGGGTGCGCAGCCGCCGCGAGCTCACCGCCCGCGTCTTCTACGACCAGTACGCCCCGCGCCTCGCGGCCGGCGCCGAGGTGGGGTCCACCGGGTGGTTCACGGGCCCGGCCGGGGACTGAGGGACGGGGTCGTCAGGCCCTGCCGGGCGGCGCTCCGGGCGCTACCGTCCGGCACATGCGCGTGCCCCTGACGACCCGCGACTTCCTCGACCGCGCCGAGCTGGTCTACGGCGACCGCGTCGGCATCGTGGACGAGCCGAACCAGCCCGCACCCTCCCTGGGCGAGGTGACGTGGCGGGAGGTGGCCCGCCGCGGCCGCGCGCTGCAGGCGGGTCTCGACGCGCTCGGCGTCGGCGCCGGCGAGCGGATCGCGGTGGTCAGCCACAACGCCGCCCGGCTGCTCGAGGTGCTGCTCGCCGTCCCCTCGTCCGGCCGGGTGGCGGTGCCGGTCAACTTCCGGCTGGGGGAGGAGGAGGTGCGCTACATCGTCGGCCACTGCGGCGCGCGCGTCCTGATGGTCGACCCCGAGCTGGAGACGACGCTGAAGGGGGTCTCGGCCGAGCACCGGTTCAACACCGGTGAGGAGTACGAGCAGCTGCTGCGGTTCGACGCCGAGCCGGTGCCGTGGGCGGAGCCGGACGAGGACGCCACCGCCACGATCAACTACACCAGCGGGACGACGGCCCGGCCCAAGGGCGTGCAGATGACCCACCGCAACGAGTGGGTCAACGCGGTCACCTTCGGCATGCACATGCAGGTCAGCGACCGCGACGTCTACCTGCACACGCTGCCCATGTTCCACTGCAACGGCTGGGGTCTGCCGTACTCGATGGCCGGCGTCGGCGCCCGGCAGGTCGTGCTGCGCAAGGTCGACGGCGCGGAGATCCTCCGCCGGGTCGAGCAGCACGGGGTCACGGTCATGGCCGGGGCGCCGGCGGTCTGGAACGCCGTCCTCGACGCCGCCGCGGAGTGGGACGGCGAGATCCCCGGCCGCGACCGCGTGCGGGTGATCGTGGCCGGCGCGCCGCCGCCGTCGCGGACCATCGCGCGGATCGAGGGCGAGCTAGGCTGGGAGTTCAACCAGATCTACGGCCTCACCGAGACCGCGCCGCTGCTCACCATCAACCGGCCGCGCGCCGAGTACGACGACCTGGCGCCGGAGGAGCGGGCGAAGCGGCTCTCCCGCGCCGGCGTGCCCGCGCTGGGCAACCGGATCTCGGTCAGCGACTCCGGGGAGGTCCTCGCCCAGGGGAACGTGGTGCTCGCCGGCTACTGGGAGAACCCCGACGCCTCGGCCGAGGCCCTCGAGGGCGGCTGGTTCCACACCGGCGACGGCGGCTCGCTCGACGACGGCGGCTACCTCACGATCTCCGACCGGAAGAAGGACGTGATCATCACCGGCGGGGAGAACGTCTCCTCGATCGAGGTGGAGGACGTCGTCTTCAGCCACCCCGCCGTGGCCGAGGTCGCCGTCATCGGCGTCCCGGACGAGAAGTGGGGGGAGATGGTGACCGCGCTGGTCGTCCTGGCCGAGGGCGAGCAGGCCGACGAGGCCGCGATCATCGCCCACTGCCGGGGGAAGCTGGCCGGCTACAAGGTGCCCAAGCGGGTGGAGTTCCGCGACGAGCTGGCCCGCACCGCCACCGGCAAGATCCAGAAGTTCAAGCTGCGGGAGAGCTTCTGGGCCGGCTCCGAGCGCCAGGTGAACTAGGTCGCCGGCCCGCCCTCCCGGGCGGGCCGACACCACCGGCGCTACGGGTGCGTCCCGTCCGGCGTCAGCTCCCAGCGCCAGACGGCGCCGACCTCGGGGTCCGTGAGCTCGGCGGTGCGCCGGAAGCCCAGCCGCCGCAGGACCGCCGTCGAGGGGTTCTCCTCGGCCAGGGTGTGGGCGCGCACCAGCGTCACCCCGCGGGCGGTGGCGAGGTCGATCCAGCGGCGGGCGGCCTCGGTGGCGTGGCCCCGTCCGCGGTGGGCCGGGGCGATGCTGTAGCCGATCTCGACGGCCCCGTCGGCCGGGGGACCGGTGAAGCCGCCGAGGCCGACGACCGTCCTCGTCGTGGGGTCGACGACCAGGTGGCTGAACCAGTCGGGGTCCATCCCGTCCCGGAGCGCGTGCACGGTGGCCGGCAGGGCCTCGGGGAACGCCAGGTAGCCCTCGGCCACCCGGTAGCCGAACCTGCGGGTGAAGGCGTCGGCCCCCTCGAGCAGCGCCTCGGCGCGGTCGAGCGTCAGCGCCTCGACGGCGGTGGGCTGCGCGTCCATGACCTCCCCCGGTTCCGTGCCGGCGCGCGCGGGGCGCGTGCGCCGGGGCGCCGACATCCTCACCCGCAGGGGTGAGGAGGGGTCAAGGCCGCCCCCGACGGCGCCGTTGGCGCACAGGTGAGCAGCGGAACGCAGACGACGCGACGGACGACCCGGTGGCTGGCGCGCGGCGCCGGCGCAGGCATCGCCGCTCTGGTCGCGGTCGGGCTCGCCCCCGGCGTGGCCGCGGCCGCCCCCAGTGACGCCGACGTCGCCGCGGCGCAGGCCGAGCGCGACGCCGCCGCCGCGCAGGTCGGCCAGCTGTCCGCCGAGCTCGCCGCCGCCGAGGCCGCCGCCGCGCAGGCGAGCCAGGCCTCGCAGTTCGCGCTGCAGGAGTACCTGGAGACCCAGGCCGCGCTGGAGGCCGCGCGCGCCGCGCAGGCCGCCGCCCAGGCCGCCCTCGACGAGGCCCGCGCCGAGCTGCAGCAGGGCCGGGACGACGTCGCCGACTTCGCCCGCACCAGCTACATGCAGGGCAGCACGTCCCCCGGGATCACCGCGCTGATGAGCTCCGGCGGCCCGGCCGAGCTGCTCGAGCGCGCCGCCCTGCTGGACGCCGCCGGCACCCACCGCGTCGACGTCGTCGGCCAGCTCACCGTGCTCGAGCAGCAGGCCACCACCGCCGAGCAGGAGACGACCGCCGCCGCCACGCAGGCCGAGGAGCTGGAGTCCCAGGCGGGCGAGCAGCTCGCCGCCGCGGAGGCCCAGGAGGCCGCCGCCCGGGAGCAGACCGCGGCCCTCACCGACCAGCGCGCCGCGGTGCAGCAGCAGCTCGCCGCCGCCGAGGCCGAGTACGGCCAGCTCGCCGCCGAGAACGCCGCGGCCGAGCAGGCCGCCCGGCCCGCGCCCAGCGCGCCCTCGACCGGCACGAGCCGGCCGTCGCAGTCCGCCGGCGGCGGGTCGACCCCGTCCACGCCGTCCACCCCGTCGGCCCCGTCGGGTCCGGGGAGCGCGCCGGCCCCGGCGCCGTCCGGTTCGGGCGGGGGCGGCACCCCCGCCCCGGTGCCCACGACCGCCGGTGCCCCGTCGGCCTCGGCCGTCGACATCGCGATCGACGCGGCGATGGCCCAGCGCGGGACGCCCTACTCCTACGGCGGGGGCAGCACGCGGGGCCCCGGGCCGGGGATCGGCAGCGACTCGGGCGTCGTCGGGTTCGACTGCTCCTCGCTGGTGCAGTTCGCCTACGCCCGGGCCGGCGTCTCGCTGCCGCGGACCAGCCGCGACCAGTACTACCGCTTCCGCAACCAGACGGTGGCCCGCGCCGACCTGCAGCCCGGCGACCTGGTGTTCTGGGGGTCCGGCTCCTCGTACACCTCGATCTACCACGTCGCGCTCTACATCGGCGGCGGCAAGGTGGTGCAGGCGCCCGAGAGCGGCGACGTCGTCAAGGTCTCGACCATCTGGTCCTACGACTACTTCGGCGCCGTCCGCCCCACCGCCTGAGGACCGCCCCCGAGAACGGAACAGGGCCCCGGCGCTGCCGCGCGGGGGCCCTGTGACGTAGGGCGTCGGGCAGCCACGGGGGGAGCTGCCCGACGCACAGCGAGGTTAGCAGCCCTCCCGCCGTGCGGGCAGGGGGCGGCGCGCGTGTCTCGACGCGGCTGTCCCGACCGGATCGGGGCTCCGGTGTAGGACACTGGGCCGGGAACGGGCACGCAGCCCCGTCGCCGGCCTCTGCGAGGCCGTGAACAGGCACGAGCAGGGAGCGCAGTGACTCAGGCCGCCAGCACCTCGTCCGAGATCCCCCAGGGCGCGACCGCGTCCGGGGGGCAGCCCGTCCCGCCCGCGGCCGACGCCGCCCGCCTGGAGCGGGCGCTGTTCGAGATCAAGCGGGTCATCGTCGGCCAGGACCGGCTGGTCGAGCGGATGCTCGTCTCGCTGCTGGCCCGTGGGCACGTGCTGCTCGAGGGCGTGCCGGGCGTCGCGAAGACCCTGGCGGTGGAGACGCTGGCCACCGTCGTCGGCGGCAGGTTCGCCCGCCTGCAGTTCACCCCCGACCTGGTGCCGGCCGACATCATCGGCACGCGCATCTACAAGGCCGGGCAGGACACCTTCGACACCGAGCTGGGGCCGGTGTTCGCCAACTTCGTGCTCACCGACGAGATCAACCGCGCGCCCGCCAAGGTGCAGTCGGCGCTGCTGGAGGTCATGGCCGAGCGGCAGGTGTCCATCGGCGGGGTCACCCACCCGCTGCCCGACCCGTTCCTCGTGCTGGCCACGCAGAACCCGATCGAGTCCGAGGGCGTCTACCCGCTGCCCGAGGCGCAGCGCGACCGGTTCCTGATGAAGGTGCTCGTGGACTACCCGAGCCCCGAGGAGGAGCGCGAGATCATCTACCGGATGGGCTCCACCCCGCCGGTGCCCGAGACCGTGCTCGGCCCGGAGGACCTGCGCCGCATGCAGCGCACGGCCTCGCAGGTGTTCGTGCACCACGCGCTCGTCGACTACGTCGTCCGCCTGGTGGTCGCCACCCGCGCGCCGCGCGAGCACGGCATGGACGACGTCGCCTCGTGGGTCTCCTACGGCGCCAGCCCGCGCGCCTCGCTCGGGCTGATCGCCGCGAGCCGGGCGCTGGCGCTGGTCCGCGGCCGCGACTACGTCCTGCCGCAGGACGTCCTGGACATCACCGTCGACGTGCTGCGCCACCGCCTGGTGCTCTCCTACGACGCGCTGGCCGACGGCGTCCCGGCCGACCACGTGGTCAAGCGGATCCTGCAGACGGTGCCGCTGCCCCAGGTGACCCCGCGGCAGCGGGCGGGCGGCTTCGGCCCCTCGGTCCCCGGCGGGCCGGCGGTGCCCGGCTTCGGCGGGCCGGGCGGTCCCGGGCCGCAGTTCGGCCCGCCCCCGGTCCCCGGTCAGGCACCCCAGTTCGGCCCGCCGGCCCAGGGCCCGCAGAGCCCCGCCGCGCAGGCGCCCGGCGGCCTCGGCGCGCCGGGCGCACCCGGCGCGCCGCAGGGCCCGGCGGCCAACGGCTACGGGCGCGGGCCGCAGTCGGCGTGAGGCTGCGGCGCAGGGCGGCCGCCGCGGCGGAGCCGCCCGAGCAGGACGCCGCCGAGGCGTCCCGCGACGACACGCCCGACGGTGCCCCGGCGGCGGAGGACACCACCCCGCCGGGCCCGCCGGACACCCCCGGTTCCGGCATCGACCCCGGCCGCGGCGACGGCGCCCCGCCCAACTTCGCCGAGGGCCCGGCCGACGTGCTGCTCCAGCGACTGGAGCTGACCGTCCGCCGCCGCCTCGACGGGCTGCTGCAGGGCGACCACCTGGGGCTCGTCCCGGGCTCGGGCACCGAGGCCGGCGACTCGCGGACCTACCACCCGGGCGACGACGTCCGGCGGATGGACTGGCCGGTCACGGCGCGCACCCAGGTGCCGCACGTCCGCGAGACGATCGCCGACCGGGAGCTGGAGACGTGGGCGGTGGTCGACCTGTCGGCCAGCCTGGACTTCGGCACCGCCAACTGCCAGAAGCGCGACCTCGCCATCGCCGGCCTGTCGGCGGTCAGCCACCTCACGGTGCGCGGCGGCAACCGGCTGGGCGCGATCGTCACCACCGGCGAGCGGGTGGACCGCTACCCGGCCGCCGCCGGTCGGCTGGCCGCCGACCGGCTGCTGCGCAACGTCGTGGCCACGCCGCGGGCGGCGGGCGGACGCCGCGGGGACCTGGCGGCGGCGCTGGAGAGCCTGCGCCGGCCGCCGCGCCGCCGCGGGCTGGTCGTCGTCGTCTCGGACTTCCTCGGCGACAGCGACTGGGAGCGGCCGTTCCGGCTGCTGTCGGCCCGGCACGAGCTGCTCGCGATCGAGGTCGTCGACCCGCGCGAGCTGGAGCTGCCCGACGTCGGGCTGCTGACCGTCGTCGACCCGGAGACGGGGGAGACGCTGGAGGTGCCCACCGGGGACGCGGAGTTCCGCGCCCGGTTCGCCGCCGGGGCCGCCGCCCAGCGGCAGGCCATCGCGCGGGCGCTGCGCCGCGCCGGCGCCGGGCACCTGCAGCTGCGCACGGACCGGGACTGGCTCATGGACGTGGTGAGGTTCGTCGCCGACCGCCGGCGCGCCGGTAGTGGGGGGGCTTCCCGATGACGTTCCAGGCTCCGGTCTGGCTGCTCGGCCTGGTGGCGGTGGCGGCGCTGGTGGCGCTGTACGTCGTCCTCCAGCTGCGGCGCAAGAAGTACGCCGCCCGGTTCACCAACGTGGCGCTGCTCGGCACGCTCGTGCCCAAGCGCCCCGGCTGGCGGCGGCACGCGGCCTTCGGGCTGGTCGCCCTGGCGCTGGGGGTGCTGATCGTCTCGCTGGCGAAGCCGAGCACCGAGGTCCGGGTGCCGCGGGAGCGGGCGACGGTGGTCATGGCCGTGGACGTCTCGATGTCGATGGAGGCCACCGACATCGAGCCGACCCGGTTCGAGGCGATGCAGGTGGCGGCGAAGGAGTTCGTCGACGTCCTGCCCGAGCAGATCAACCTCGGGCTGGTCGCCTTCTCCGGGACCGCCACCACGCTGGTCACGCCGACCACCGACCGCGGCCAGGTGCGCGCCGCCATCGACAACCTCGAGCTGTCGGAGGCCACCGCGATCGGCGAGGCGATCTTCACCTCGCTGACGGCCATCGCCAACTTCCAGACGGCGCTGGGGGAGACCGAGGAGGACGTGCCGGCGCGGGTCGTGCTGCTCTCCGACGGCACCAACACGGTCGGGCGCAGCACCACCCAGGCGATCGACTCGGCGCTGGACGCCGACGTGCCGGTGTCGACGATCGCCTTCGGCACCGACTACGGCACCGTCGAGATCGAGGGCGAGGCCGTGCCGGTGCCGGTCGACCGCGCGGCGCTGGAGGACATCGCCGAGCAGACGGGCGGCAGCTACTCCGAGGCGGCCAGCGCCTCGGAGCTCGAGGAGGTCTACGCCGACCTCGGCAGCCAGATCGGCTACACGACCGAGCCGCAGGACGTCAGCTACTGGTTCGTCCGCGGCGGGGTGCTGCTGGCGCTGCTCGGCGCCGTCATGAGCCTGGTCTTCACCAGCCGCCTGCTGTAGATGCGAACGGAGTCGCGGGGGGGGGGGGGGGGGGGCCCCCCCCCCGGGGCGCGGCGCCGGGGGCCGGGGGGGGGCGGGTGGGGGGGGGGGGGGGGGCGCCGGGGGCGGGGGCCGCGGGGGG
>NZ_JBJGZO010000023.1:0-75463 GCF_054050575.1 Blastococcus sp. SYSU D00868 | reverse complement strand
GGGTCGCCCGCCAGCGCGTCGACCAGCTCCTGGTCGCCGTAGGTCACGATGATCTCGACGTCGTCCAGCGTGTCGATCTGCTCGGCGCTGGCCTCGTCGCGTCGTCGGGTCAGCGCGGGGTGCGGCGGCGCTCCCAGTTCGGGTTGAGGTCGGCGTCCTCGTCGTCGCCGCCGCCGGCGATGCCCTCCATGCCGGGGGAGAGCACGCCCCACTCGATGAGCCGGCTGGTCAGCTCGTCGGGGCTCATGTCGTAGATGATCGCCAGCGACTTGAGGTCCTCGGCGCGGATGCTGAGCACCTTGCCGTTGTAGTCGTGGCGCTGCGCCTGGATCGTCGAGGCGTACCGGGCCAGCGGGCCGGCCTCGTCGGCGGGCAGCGAGCCCAGCGACTCGAGGTTCAGCACGATCTTCGTCGTGGCCGTCACGGCCGAGCTGGGCCGCGGGTCGGGCAGCAGCTCGGAGACCGGCACGCCGTAGAAGACGGCCAGCTCGGACAGCCGCTGGACCGTCACGGCGCGGTCGCCGCGCTCGTAGGAGCCGACGACGACCGCCTTCCAGCGACCGTGCGACTTGTCCTCCACGCCCTGCAGGGAGAGGCCCTGCTGGTTGCGGATCGCGCGGAGCCGGGCGCCGAGGGCCCGTGAGTAGTCGGTGCTCATCCCGTGTCGCTCACTGTCCGTCGTCGTAAGTCGGGCACTGTCGTCACGCAGCGTACTGGCACGTCGGGCGCGACAACAGCGGGCCACTCCTGGGTGTCACATCCTGGACCAGCGAGGACGTCCGAGGGGACTCCGACGCGCGCCGGTACCTGCCCGGGGACACGCGCGGCCGCCGCCCCCGGTTCCCGCCGCCGGCCGGTCCGACCGCCGCGAGGCGGGTCACACCGGGGGGTGCAGTACGGTGGTCGCCGGTCCAACCCACTCCTTTAACGACCCGTCCGGTGAGGCGGGGAAGGAGGCCTGATGGCCGGCTCGTCCCCGGCTGCCCCGAGCAGCCGAGAACCCCGCGGTCCCGCGGCGCCGGGCGCGCTGCTCACCGCCCCCGACGTCGCCCGCGTGGTCGACCGGATGGCCCACCAGCTCATCGAGAAGGCCGGCAACGGCCTGGCAGACCTCGTGCTGGTCGGCATCCCCACCCGCGGTGCCCCGCTCGCCCGCCGGCTCGCCGCCCGCGTGCAGGCGTTCTCCGGCACCCCGATCGACGTCGGCACCGTCGACATCACCCTGTACCGCGACGACCTGCGGCTGCGCGGCGTCCGGGCGCTGGAGGACACGGTGCTGCCCGCCGGCGGCATCGACGGCCGGCTGGTCGTGCTCGTCGACGACGTCCTGTTCTCCGGCCGCTCCGTGCGCGCCGCCCTCGACGCGCTGCGCGACCTCGGCCGCCCGCGGGCGGTGCAGCTGGCCGTGCTGGTCGACCGCGGCCACCGGGAGCTGCCCATCCGCGCGGACTACGTCGGCAAGAACGTGCCGACCTCGCGCACCCAGTCGGTCAGGGTGCGGCTGGCCGAGACCGACGGCGCCGACGAGGTGCGCGTCGAGGGGGAGGCCGCGTGAAGCGGCACCTGCTGGAGGCCGCCGACCTCGACCGCGCCGACGCCACCCTGGTCCTCGACACCGCCGCGCAGATCGAGGCCGCGCTGACCGGCCGCGAGGTCAAGAAGCTGCCGACGCTCCGCGGCCGCACCGTGGTCAACCTCTTCTACGAGGACTCCACCCGCACCCGGATCAGCTTCGAGCTCGCCGCCAAGCGCCTGTCCGCCGACGTCATCAACTTCTCCGCCAAGGGCAGCAGCGTCTCCAAGGGCGAGAGCCTCAAGGACACCGCGCTGACCCTGGAGGCGATGGGCAGCGACGCCATCGTCATCCGGCACTCGGCCTCCGGCGCCCCGCACCAGCTGTCCTCCTGGGTGCGCGGCAGCGTGGTCAACGCCGGCGACGGCACCCACGAGCACCCCACCCAGGCGCTGCTGGACGCCTACACGATCCGCCGCCGGCTCGGCCGGCTCGAGGGCGTCCGGGTGGCCATCGTGGGCGACGTCCTGCACAGCCGGGTCGCCCGCTCCAACGTGCGCCTGCTGCACACCCTGGGCGCCGACGTCACGCTCGTCGCGCCGCCGACCCTGCTGCCGGTCGGGGTGGGCAGCTGGCCGGCGGAGGTCTCCTACGACCTGGACGCCGTCCTGCCCAAGGCCGACGTCGTGATGATGCTGCGCGTCCAGGCCGAGCGGATGACCGCCTCGTTCTTCCCCAGCGCGCGCGAGTACAGCCGCCGCTACGGCCTCGACGCCCGGCGGGTCGCCGTCCTGGGCGACGACGCCATCGTCATGCACCCCGGCCCGATGAACCGCGGCATGGAGATCGCCGCGGACGTCGCCGACTCGGTGCGCTCCACCATCGTCGAGCAGGTCGGCAACGGCGTCTCCGTGCGCATGGCCGTCCTGTACCTGCTGCTCGGAGGGGCTCAGACCTCGTGACCTACCTGATCAAGGGGGCCCGCGTCCTCGGCGGCGACCCCGCCGACCTGCTCGTCAAGGACGGCCGCATCGCCGCGGTCGGCGAGCGCCTGACCGCGACCGGGGCCGAGGTGCTCGACGCCGGCGGGCTGGTCGCCCTGCCGGGCCTGGTCGACCTGCACACCCACCTGCGCGAGCCCGGCCGGGAGGACGCCGAGACGGTCGAGACCGGCAGCCGCGCCGCGGCGCTCGGCGGGTTCACCGCCGTCCACGCCATGGCCAACACCGACCCGGTCGCCGACACCGCCGGCGTCGTCGAGCAGGTGTGGCGGCTGGGCCAGGAGGCCGGGCTGGTCGACGTCGTCCCGGTCGGCGCGGTGACCGTCGGCCTGCGCGGCGAGCGGCTGGCCGAGCTCGGGGCGATGGCGGACTCGGCCGCGGCCGTGCGCGTCTTCTCCGACGACGGCATGTGCGTCGCCGACCCCGCGCTGATGCGCCGGGCGCTGGAGTACGTGAAGGCCTTCGACGGCGTCGTCGCCCAGCACGCCGAGGAGCCCCGGCTCACCGTGGGCGCGCAGATGCACGAGGGCGACCGCTCGGCGCGGCTGGGCCTGACCGGCTGGCCGGCCGCCGCGGAGGAGGCGATCATCGCCCGCGACGTGCTGCTGGCCCAGCACGTCGGCGCGCGGCTGCACGTCTGCCACGTCTCCACCGCCGGGTCGGTGGAGATCCTGCGCTGGGCCAAGGCCCGCGGCGTCGACGTCACCGCCGAGGTCACCCCGCACCACCTGCTGCTCACCGACGCCTGCGCCGAGGGTTACGACCCGGTGTTCAAGGTCAACCCGCCGCTGCGCACCGACGAGGACGTGCAGGCGCTGCGCGCCGGCCTGGCCGACGGCACGATCGACGCGGTCGCCACCGACCACGCCCCGCACGCCGTGGAGGACAAGGAGTGCGAGTGGGCGCAGGCCCGGCCCGGGATGCTCGGACTGGAGCAGGCGCTCGCGGTCGTGCAGGACACCATGGTGGAGACCGGCCTGCTGGACTGGGCCGGCGTCGCCGACCGCATGTCGCTGCGCCCGGCCGCGATCGGCCGGCTCGCCGGACACGGCCGCCCGACCGCCCCCGGCGAGCCCGCCAACCTGGTGCTGCTGGACCCCGCCGCCCGGTCGGTCGTCGACCCGGCCGGGCTGGCCAGCCGCAGCCGCAACAGCCCCTACGCCGGCCGGGAGCTGCCCGGCCGCGTGGTCGCGACGTTCCTGCGGGGCGTCCCGACCGTTCTCGACGGAAAGGCTCAGAAGTGAGTGAGGCGCTGCTCGTCCTGGAAGACGGGCGCACGTTCCGCGGCGACGCGTACGGCGCGACCGGGACGACGGTCGGCGAGGCGGTCTTCGCCACCGGCATGACCGGCTACCAGGAGACGCTGACCGACCCCAGCTACGCCGGCCAGATCGTGGCCATGACCGCCCCGCACATCGGCAACACCGGCGTGAACGGCGAGGACGACGAGAGCCGCCGCATGTGGGTGGCCGGGTTCGTCGTCCGCGACCCCGCCCGCCGCCCGGCCAACTGGCGCGCCACCGGCAGCCTGGACGACGAGCTGGTCGCCCAGGGCGTCGTCGGGATCAGCGGCATCGACACCCGGGCGCTGACCCGTCACCTGCGCGAGCGCGGGGCGATGCGCGCGGGCATCAGCACCGAGCTGGACGCCGAGGCGCTGCTGGCCCGGGTCCGCGACGCCGCGGGCATGGTCGGCGCCGACCTCGCCCCGACGGTCAGCACCGGGGAGCCCTACGTCGTCCCGGCGGTGGGCGGGACGCGGTTCACCATCGCCGCGCTGGACCTGGGCATCAAGACCGCCACCCCGCGCCACCTGGCCGAGCTCGGCGTCGAGACGCACGTGCTGCCCTCGACCGCGACCGCCGAGGAGCTGCTCGCCGCCGGCCCGGACGGCGTCTTCCTCTCCAACGGCCCCGGCGACCCGGCCGCCGCCGACTACGCGGTGGCGGCGGTGCGCGGCGTGCTCGACGCCGGCCGGCCGCTGTTCGGCATCTGCTTCGGCAACCAGATCCTCGGCCGCGCGCTGGGGCTGGGCACCTACAAGCTGCGCTTCGGCCACCGCGGGCTCAACCAGCCGGTGCTCGACCGGGTCAGCGGCACGGTGCGGGTGACCAGCCACAACCACGGCTTCGCCGTCGACGCCCCGCTCGACCGGCCCACCGACACCCCCTACGGCGCGGTGGAGGTCAGCCACGTCGGCCTCAACGACGACGTGGTGGAGGGGCTGCGGCTGCTGCAGGCGCCGGCCTTCAGCGTGCAGTTCCACCCGGAGTCGGCGGCCGGGCCGCACGACGCCGCGCCGCTGTTCCAGCGGTTCGTCGACCTCATGGAGACCACCCGCGGCGGCAGGGCCGCCGTCAGCCCGCCTCCCGTCGTGGAGCACAGCACGGGGGAGAAGGCCTGATGCCCAAGCGCACCGACATCGAGCACGTGATGGTGATCGGCTCCGGGCCGATCCTCATCGGCCAGGCCGCCGAGTTCGACTACTCCGGCACCCAGGCCTGCCGCGTGCTCAAGGCCGAGGGGCTGCGGGTCAGCCTGGTCAACAGCAACCCGGCGACGATCATGACCGACCCCGAGGTCGCCGACGCCACCTACGTCGAGCCGCTGACGCCGGAGTTCGTCGAGCGGGTCATCGCCAAGGAGCGGCCCGACGCGCTGCTGGCCACCCTCGGCGGGCAGACCGCGCTCAACATCGCGATCGGCCTGTACGAGAACGGCGTCCTGGAGAAGTACGGGGTCCGGCTGATCGGCGCCGACGTCGACGCGATCAACCGCGGCGAGGACCGGCAGATGTTCAAGGACATCGTCCGGTCCATCGGCGCCGACGCCCCCCGCTCGCGGGTGTGCGCCAGCGTCGAGGAGGCGCTGGAGACCGCGGCCGAGGTCGGCTACCCGGTCGTCATCCGGCCGAGCTTCACCATGGGTGGCCTGGGCTCCGGGTTCGCCACAGACGAGGCGATGCTGCGCCGGATGGCCGGCCACGGCCTGGCCGACTCCCCGGTGCACACCGTCCTCATCGAGGAGTCGGTGCTGGGCTGGAAGGAGTACGAGCTCGAGCTCATGCGCGACCGCAGCGACAACGTGGTCGTCATCTGCTCGATCGAGAACATCGACGCGATGGGCGTGCACACCGGCGACTCGGTCACCGTCGCCCCGGCGATGACGCTCACCGACCGCGAGTACCAGCGGATGCGCGACGTCGGCATCGCCGTGCTGCGCGCCGTCGGCGTCGACACCGGCGGCTGCAACATCCAGTTCGCGATCAACCCCGCCGACGGCCGGCTCGTCGTCATCGAGATGAACCCGCGCGTCTCCCGGTCCAGCGCGCTGGCGTCGAAGGCCACCGGCTTCCCGATCGCCAAGATCGCCGCGAAGCTGGCCATCGGCTACACGCTCGACGAGATCACCAACGACATCACCGGCGTCACCCCGGCCGCGTTCGAGCCGACGCTGGACTACGTCGTGGTGAAGATCCCGCGGTTCGCCTTCGAGAAGTTCCCCGGCGCCGACCCGCGGCTGACCACGACGATGAAGAGCGTCGGCGAGGTCATGGCGATGGGCCGCAACTTCCCCGAGGCGCTGGGCAAGGCCATGCGGTCCACCGAGACGAAGGTCGCCGGGTTCTGGACCGGCGCCCCCGACCCGCGGTCGGCCGAGGAGCTGCTCGACGTCCTGCGCACGCCGGTCGACGGGCGGCTCTACGTCGCCGAGCAGGCGCTGGCCGCCGGCGCCACCGTCGAGCAGGTCGCCGCGGCCAGCGGGTTCGACCCGTGGTTCGTCGACCAGATCGCCCTCGTCCAGGAGGTCGCCGCCGAGCTGCGCGACGCCCCCGCGGTCACCGCCGACCTGCTGCGCCGGGCCAAGCGGCACGGGCTGTCCGACCGGCAGGTCGCGGCCCTGCGCCCGGAGCTGGCCGGGGAGGACGGCGTGCGCACGCTGCGCTGGCGGCTCGGGATCCGGCCGGTGTTCAAGACCGTGGACACCTGCGCCGCCGAGTTCGCCGCCCGCACGCCCTACCACTACTCGTCCTACGACGAGGAGACCGAGGTCGAGCCGCGGGAGAGGCCCGCCGTGCTGATCCTCGGCTCCGGGCCCAACCGGATCGGCCAGGGCATCGAGTTCGACTACTCCTGCGTGCACGCCGTGATGGCGCTGCAGGACGCCGGCTACGAGGCGGTGATGGTCAACTGCAACCCCGAGACCGTCTCCACCGACTACGACACCGCCGACCGGCTCTACTTCGAG
Organism: Blastococcus sp. SYSU D00868; assembly: GCF_054050575.1. Classification (NCBI taxonomy): domain Bacteria; kingdom Bacillati; phylum Actinomycetota; class Actinomycetes; order Geodermatophilales; family Geodermatophilaceae; genus Blastococcus; species Blastococcus sp. SYSU D00868. The sequence continues at coordinate 68,701 of NZ_JBJGZO010000023.1, read as the reverse complement.
CCGCTGACCTTCGAGGACGTCCTCGAGGTGGTCGAGGCCGAGCGCGCGGCCGGCCCGGTGGCCGGGGTCATCTGCACCCTGGGCGGGCAGACGCCGCTGGGCCTGGCGCAGCGGCTCAAGGACGCCGGCGTGCCGGTGCTGGGCACCTCGCCGGAGGCCATCGACGACGCCGAGCACCGCGGCGCCTTCTCCCGGGTGCTCGCCGACACCGGGCTGCAGGCGCCCAAGCACGGCACGGCGACCACCTTCGCCGAGGCCCGCGCGATCGCCGCGGAGATCGGCTACCCGGTGCTGGTCCGCCCCTCCTACGTGCTGGGCGGCCGCGGGATGGAGATCGTCTACGACGAGGGCACCCTCGAGGCCTACATCGCCAAGGCCACCGACGTCAGCCCCGAGCACCCGGTGCTGGTCGACCGGTTCCTGGAGGACGCGGTCGAGATCGACGTCGACGCCCTCTACGACGGCGCCGAGCTCTACCTCGGCGGCGTCATGGAGCACATCGAGGAGGCCGGCATCCACTCCGGCGACTCGGCGTGTGCGCTGCCGCCGATCACGCTGGGCTCGGCCGACATCGCGAAGATCCGCACCGCGACGGAGCAGCTGGCGGCCCGGATCGGCGTCCGCGGGCTGGTGAACGTCCAGTACGCGATCAAGGACGACATCCTCTACGTCATCGAGGCCAACCCCCGGGCCAGCCGGACGGTGCCGTTCGTCTCCAAGGCCACCGCCGTGCAGCTGGCCAAGGCCGCCGCCCGGATCGCGGTGGGCGAGTCGATCGCCGACCTCCGCGCGGCGGGCGTGCTGCCGCGCACCGGCGACGGCGGCGACCTGCCGCCGGACATGCCGATCGCGGTGAAGGAGGCCGTGCTGCCGTTCAACCGGTTCCGCACGGTCGAGGGGCAGAACGTGGACACCGTGCTCTCCCCGGAGATGAAGTCCACCGGCGAGGTCATGGGCCTCGACGCCGGGTTCGGGACGGCGTTCGCGAAGTCCCAGGCCGCCGCCTACGGCTCGCTGCCGGTCGAGGGCACCGTCTTCGTCTCGCTGGCCAACCGCGACAAGCGGTCGGCGATCTTCCCGGTCAAGCGGCTGGCCGACCTCGGGTTCCGGGTGCTGGCCACCGCCGGCACCGCGCAGGTGCTGCGCCGCAACGGGGTGACCTGCGAGGTGGTCGGCAAGTTCAGCGAGGGCCCGGGCAACGTCGTCGAGCGGATCCTCGCCGGGGACGTCGACATGGTCGTCAACACGCCGTTCGGGTCGCCGGGCAACAGCGGCCCGCGGCTGGACGGCTACGAGATCCGCGCCGCCGCCGTGTCCGCGGGCGTCCCGTGCGTCACGACCGTGCAGGGCATGGCGGCCGCGGTGCAGGGCATCGAGGCGCTGCGCGCCGGCGACATCGGCGTGCGCAGCCTGCAGGAGCTGCACGCCGCGCTGGCGGCCGACCGGTGAGCTCCTACCTGACCGCGCCGGCGCCGCGGGCCGAGCGGCCGCCGGTGCAGCGCGAGGCCGAGGTCCTCTCCGCCCGGCCGGTCGGCGCGTACGTCGAGCTGACCCTCGCCGCGCCGGAGGTCGCCGACCGGGCGCAGCCGGGCCAGTTCGTCGCGTTCGCCGTCGGCGGCCCGACGTCGGCCCACCTGCTGCGCCGCTCCATCGCCCTGGCCGGCACCGGGGAGGGCACGGCCACCGTCGTCGTCGCCCCGCACGGCCCGGGCTCGACTTGGCTGGCGGAGCGCCGGCCCGGCGACGTCGTGGACGTCGTCGGCCCGCTCGGCCGGCCGTTCCCGCTGCCCGCGCCCGGCGCGACGGCGCTGCTGGTGGGCGGGGGGTACGGCGCGGCGGCGCTGGTCGGGCTGGCCGGCCTGCTGCGCTCCCGCGGGTCGCGGGTGCTGGCGGTGAGCGGCGCCGCCTCCGCCGACCGGCTGTGCTCGGTCGACGAGCTCGGCGCCGTGGCCGACCGCGTGGTGGTCACCACCGACGACGGCAGCGCCGGGCGCACCGGCCGGGTCAGCGTCGCCGTGGACGAGCTGATCGGGGAGTCCGGCGTGGCCTACGCGTGCGGGCCGATGGCGATGCTGCGGGCGGTCGCCGACACCGCCACCGCCGCGGGCGTGCCGTCCTACGTCGCCGTCGAGGAGTCGATGGCCTGCGGGATCGGGGTGTGCATGACCTGCGTGCTGCCGGTGGTGGGGGAGGACGGGCGGACGCGGTTCTCCCGCTCCTGCACCGAGGGCCCCGTGTTCGGCGGGGACCGGGTGCGCTTCGCCGACGTCGGCTCGCTGCCGTGGGACGTCGTGGGCGCCGACGCCATGGGGGTGGTCGCACCGTGACCGCGCTGACGAGCGGAGTCGCTCGAGTGCAGGAACCGGCACCGAGCGACCCCGTCGACATGACGACGGCGCTGGGGTCGGCGCCCCTGGTGAGCCCGGTGCTCACCGCGTCCGGCTGCTCGGCGTTCGGCCGCGAGCTCGAGCCGTTCGTCGACCTGGCCGGGCTGGGCGCCGTCGTCACCAAGTCGGTGCAGCTGCGGCCGCGCTCGGGCCGCCCGACGCCGCGGATGGCCGAGACGCCGAGCGGGATGCTCAACTCCATCGGCCTGCAGGGCCCCGGCATCGACGGGCTGCTCGCCGGGGAGCTGCCGTGGCTGGCCGAGCGGGGCGTGCCCGCGTTCGTCTCCATCGCCGGCACCCGCGTCGAGGACTTCGCCGAGCTGGCCACCCGGCTGCGCGGCGTGCCCGGCGTGCTCGGGCTCGAGGTCAACATCAGCTGCCCGAACGTGGAGAGCCGCGGCGAGGTGTTCGCCTGCGACCCGGTCGCCGCCTCCGACGTCGTCGCCGCCGTCCGGGCCGCCGCGGACCCCGCGCAGCCGGTGTACGCCAAGCTCAGCCCCGACGTCACCGACATCGTCTCGGTCGCCCGGGCGGTGGCCGATGCCGGCGCCGACGGCCTGTCCATGATCAACACCCTGCTCGGGCTCGTGATCGACCCCGACACGATGAAGCCGGTCCTCGGCGGGGTCACCGGCGGGCTGTCCGGCCCGGCGGTCCGCCCGGTCGCGGTCCGCTGCGTCTGGCAGGTCCACCAGGCGCTGCCGCGGGTGCCGATCCTCGGCATGGGCGGGATCCGCACCGGCCTGGACGCGCTGCAGTTCGTGCTCGCCGGCGCCTCGGCGGTCAGCGTCGGGACGGCGGTCTTCAACGACCCGTCGGCCACCGCGCGGGTGCACCGCGAGCTGGCCGCGGCCCTGGCCGAGCGCGGCTTCTCCTCGGTGCGCGAGGCCGTCGGGCACGCGCACCGATGACCTCGCCGTTCGGGGAGCGGCTCGCCGACGCCGTCGCCGCCCGCGGCCCGCTGTGCGTGGGCATCGACCCGCACGTGCCGCTGCTGGAGAGCTGGGGGCTGCCGGACTCGCCGGACGGGCTGGCCCGGTTCACCGACGCCGTCGTCGACGCGCTGGCCGGCACCGTCGCCGTCCTGAAGCCGCAGATGGCGTTCTACGAGCGGCACGGGTCGCGGGGGACCGCCGTGCTCGAGGACGCCGTCGCGCGGGCCCGCGCCGCCGGCGCGCTGGTGCTGCTGGACGCCAAGCGCGGAGACATCGGCTCGACGATGGACGCCTACGCCGACTACCTGCGCCCCGGCCACCCGCTGGCCGCCGACGCGCTCACGGTCAGCCCCTTCCTCGGGCCCGGCTCCCTGCAGCCGGCGGTCGACACCGCACGGCAGCACGGCGGCGGCCTGTTCGTGCTGGCGCGGACGTCGAACCCGGACGCCGGCACCCTCCAGCACGCGGCCGTGGGGGAGCGGTCGGTCGCCCAGGTCGTCGTCGACACCGTGCGCGGCTGGAACACCCCCGGCTGGGTCGTCGGCGACCCGCTGCCCGACGTCGGCGCGGTGCGCGACCTGGCGAGCCGCTTCGGCCCGGCGACCGGGTCGTTCGGCGTGGTCGTCGGCGCGACGCTGCGGGAGCTGGACGTCGACCTGGCCGGCCTCGGCGGGCCGGTGCTGGCCCCCGGGCTCGGCGCGCAGGGCGGGTCGCCGGAGGACCTGCGCCGGCTGTTCGGGCGCGACGCCGCCGTCGTCCCCACCGTGTCCCGGGACGTGCTCGCCGCCGGACCCGACCCGGCCGCGCTGCGGGCCGCGGCGCAGCGCTGGGCGGAGGCGCTGGCGGGCTGAGCCCGCCGCGCCCGGCCGGGCCGCTGACCTGGGCGGGGAAGCGGCGTGTCGGGTGAGGTCCCCGGCGTGTCGTCGCACACGTTTTTCTGTGGCGCACGACACATGTTACCGGAACTGCACCGTCGCGTAAGCCCTCTGACCTGGCCGCATGACGGAGGGTGACAGATGGGGTGAACGGACGGTGAACGGGCCCGTCCGCGGTGCCGCGAATTTGTCTCGAGGGTGGGCGTGACCTGCGGATACGCGGTTACTAGGTTTTCCGTCAGGCTCCCTGCCGGGAGCGCAACCCCGACCAGAGCACCACCCACCAGCCGGGTCCACCGTCGCCGGCGACGACATGATTGGGTCGCACCGATGCCACTTCCCAGCCTGTCCCCCGAACAACGCGCCGCCGCTCTCGAGAAGGCTGCCGCGGCGCGCAAGGCCCGTGCCGAGCTGCGCGAGCAGCTGAAGAGCAAGGGCGCCACCGTCGGCGACGTCCTGCGCAAGGGCGAGACCGACGAGGTGATCGGCAAGATGCGCGTCAGCGCCGTCCTCGAGTCGCTCCCGGGCGTGGGCAAGGCCCGCGCCGCCAAGATCATGGAGCGGCTGGAGATCTCCCCGACCCGGCGCGTCCGCGGCCTGGGTGCCAACCAGCGCAAGGCGCTGGAGGCGGAGTTCGGCGGGGACCAGGCGGGGGCCGAGCAGGCCTCCGCCGGCGCCAGCAGCTGATCCGCACGACCCCGGACGAGGACGACGACGAGTGCTGCCCGATGCCCCTGCCTGCCCGCCCCGCGCGCGGCTGACCGTGCTCTCCGGTCCGTCGGGGGTGGGCAAGGGCACCGTCGTCGCCGAGGTCCGGCGGCGCTACCCCGAGGTGTGGCTGTCGGTGTCGGCGACGACCCGCCGGCCGCGCCCGGGGGAGGTCGACGGCGTGCAGTACCACTTCGTCGACGACGCCGAGTTCGACCGGTTGATCGCCACCGACGGCCTGCTCGAGTGGGCCGAGTACGCGGGCAACCGCTACGGCACTCCGGCGGCCCCGGTCCGCGAGCGCCTCGCGGCCGGGGCCCCGGCCCTGCTGGAGATCGAGCTGCAGGGCGCGCGCCAGGTGCGCGCACGGGACGCCGACGCGCAGCTGGTGTTCCTCGCCCCGCCGTCGTGGGCGGAGCTGGTCAGCCGGCTGGCCGGCCGCGGGTCGGAGCCGGCCGCGGTGCAGGAGCGCCGGCTGGCCATCGCCCAGGCGGAGTTGGACGCCGCCGGGGAGTTCGACGTGGTGGTGGTCAACGACGACGTGGCCCGGGCCGCCGACGAGTTGGTAGGATTGCTGACTGCGCCCGCGCCGGACCTGTGCCGGGGTGGCGCTCACGAGTGAGTCGGGCCCGCCGGCCGGCCACTCCCGTTGACCGATCTGAGGAGCACGCCCACCCGTGTCCGGAGTCGCACCTGCCCCCGAGGGCATCACCAACCCGCCGATCGACGAGCTGCTCGAGCGCACCAGCAGCAAGTACGGCCTGGTGATCTTCGCCGCCAAGCGTGCGCGGCAGATCAACGCCTACTACAGCCAGCTCTCCGAGGGCCTGCTGGAGTACGTCGGCCCGCTGGTCGACACCGCCCCGCAGGAGAAGCCGCTCTCCATCGCGCTGCGCGAGATCAACGAGGGCCTGCTGACCCACACCGCCGGCGAGAACTGAGCCGCCGGCACCCCGATGTGATGACCGAGCCCCCGGCACCCGCCGGGGGCTCGGTCGCGTCTGGGGGAGGATGAGCCCATGAGCCGGATCGTGCTGGGCGTCAGCGGCGGGGTCGCCGCGTACAAGGCCGCCCTGCTGCTGCGCGCGCTGACCGAGGCCGGGCACGACGTGCGCGTCGTCCCCACCCCCGGCGCCCTGCACTTCGTCGGCGCCGCCACCTTCGAGGCGCTGTCGGGCAACCCGGTCACCACCGACGTCTGGTCCGACGTGCCCGAGGTCGCGCACGTGCGGATCGGGCAGACCGCCGACCTCGTCGTCGTCGCGCCGGCCACCGCCGACCTGCTCGCCCGCGCGGCCGCCGGCCGCGCCGACGACCTGCTCACCGCCACGCTGCTGACCGCGCACTGCCCGGTCGTGTTCGTCCCGGCCATGCACACCGAGATGTGGCTGCACCCGGCCACGCAGGACAACGTGGCGACGCTGCGCCGGCGCGGCTCGATCGTGCTGCCGCCGGCCGTCGGCCGGCTCACCGGGCCCGACTCCGGACCCGGCCGGCTGCCCGAGCCCGCCGACATCGCCGCCCTGGCCCAGGTCGTGCTGGCCGCGGGCGGCCCGGCGCTGGCCCGCGACCTGGCCGGCCGGCGCGTGGTCGTCAGCGCCGGGGGCACCCGCGAGCCGCTGGACCCGGTCCGCTACCTCGGCAACCGCTCCTCGGGGCTGCAGGGGTGGGCGCTGGCCCGGGTCGCGGCCGCGCGCGGCGCGGAGGTCGTCCTGGTGGCCGCCAACGTCGAGGCGCCGGCGCCCTTCGGCGTCGAGGTCGTGCCGGTCGGCACCGCCGAGGAGCTGCGGGTGGCGATGCGCGCCCGGGCCGAGGACGCCGACGTCGTGGTGATGAGCGCGGCGGTGGCCGACTTCCGCCCCGAGACGGTCGCCGCGACCAAGCTGAAGAAGGGCAGCGCCGCCGAGCCCTCGGCCGTGCCGCTGGTGCGCAACCCCGACGTGCTGGCCGAGCTGGTCGCCGAGCGCCGCCCCGGGCAGCTCGTGGTGGGCTTCGCCGCCGAGACCGGCGACGCGGAGGGCGACGTCCTCACCCACGGCCGCGCCAAGCTGGCCCGCAAGGGCTGCGACCTGCTCGTGGTCAACGACGTCTCCGGCGGCCGGGTCTTCGGCCGGCCGGACAACGCCGCCGTCGTCCTCGCCGCGGACGGGTCGGTGACCGAGCTGCCGCCCGGCAGCAAGGACGCCGTCGCCGCCGGCATCTGGTCCGCCGTCGTCCCCCGACTGGGCTGAGACCCCGCCTCCGTCACCGCGGGCCCGGCGCCGCCGGTACCGTGCATCGCGACATCGTTCGTCCCGACCACCTCAGGAGTCCCCGTGTCACGCCGCCTCTTCACGTCCGAGTCGGTGACGGAGGGCCACCCGGACAAGATCGCCGACCAGATCAGCGACGCCATCCTCGACGCGATGCTCGAGCAGGACCCGCGCAGCCGGGTCGCCGTCGAGACGCTGATCACCACCGGTCAGGTGCACATCGCCGGCGAGGTCACCACCGCCGGCTACGTCGACATCGCCGACATCGTCCGCAAGACGGTGCTCGGCATCGGCTACGACTCCTCCCGCAAGGGCTTCGACGGCGCCTCCTGCGGCGTCAGCGTCTCCCTGGGCGCGCAGTCGCCCGACATCGCCCAGGGCGTCGACACCGGCTACGAGGCGCGCACCGCCGGCGCCACGGACGACGAGATCGAGCGCCAGGGCGCCGGCGACCAGGGCCTGATGTTCGGCTACGCCAGCGACGAGACGCCCGAGCTCATGCCGCTGCCGATCGCGCTGGCCCACCGGCTCGCCCGCCGGCTGTCGGCGGTCCGCAAGGACGGCTCGGTGCCCTACCTGCGTCCCGACGGCAAGACCCAGGTCACCGTCGTCTACGAGGACGGCCGCCCGGTGGGCGTGGAGACCGTCGTCGTCTCCTCCCAGCACGCCGAGGACATCTCGATCGACCAGCTGCTCGCCCCGGACGTGCGCGAGCTCGTCGTGGAGCCCGAGCTCGCCGCCCTCGGCCTGCCCACCGGCGACTACCGGCTGCTGGTCAACCCGACCGGCAAGTTCGTCATCGGCGGCCCGATGGGCGACGCCGGGCTGACCGGCCGCAAGATCATCGTCGACACCTACGGCGGCATGGCCCGCCACGGCGGCGGCGCGTTCTCCGGCAAGGACCCGTCCAAGGTCGACCGCTCCGGCGCCTACGCGATGCGCTGGGTGGCCAAGAACGTCGTCGCCGCGGGCCTGGCGAAGCGCTGCGAGGTGCAGGTGGCCTACGCGATCGGCGCCGCGCACCCGGTCGGCCTGTTCGTCGACACGCACGGCACCGGCACGGCGCCCGACGACGTCCTGGAGAAGGCGATCACCACGGTGTTCGACCTGCGCCCCGGCGCGATCGTGCGGGACCTGGACCTGCTGCGCCCGATCTACGGGCCGACCGCGGCCTACGGCCACTTCGGCCGCACCGACGTCGACCTGCCGTGGGAGCGCACCGACCGCGTCGACGCCCTGCGCTCGGCCGTCGGCGTCTGAACGAGGACCACCCTTCCCCCCACGCTCGCAGGCCCGGCGCGGGCCCCTGAGGGGTGGCCACGGTGGCCCGTTCCCCTCGGGGGAGCGGGCCACCGGCGTGCCGGGGGCCGTGGTGCTGTCGTAGCCGGTCGGTAGCGTCGCCGGAGCGATGACCACCTCGACCGACCTCCCCGCCGAACCCCTGGTGGCCCGGGTCGTCGTCGACGTCCCCCTGGCCCACCTGGACCGACCGTTCGACTACGCCGTGCCGCCCGAGCTGGCCGGCGACGTCCGCCCGGGCTGCCGGGTCCGGGTGCGCTTCGCCGGGCAGCTGGTCGACGGGTTCGTCCTCGAGCTCGCCGCGCACACCGAGCACCAGGGGAAGCTCGCGCCGCTGGCGAAGGTGGTCTCTCCGGAGCCGGTGCTCACCCCCCAGGTCGCGGCGCTGGCCCGCGCCGTCGCCGACCGCTGGGGCGGCACGCTCTCCGACGTCCTGCGGCTGGCGATCCCGCCCCGGCGCGCGGCGGCCGAGAAGCGGCCGGCCGCCGACCCGCCGCCCCCGCCCGCGCCGCCCGACCCGGCCGGCCTCGCCCGCTACCCGGCGGGCCCCGCGCTGCTCGCCGCGCTCGCCGAGGGCCGCCCGGCCCGCGCGGTGTGGACGGCGCTGCCCGGGGAGGACTGGCCCGCGCGGCTGGCCGAGATGTGCCAGGCGGCGCTGTCCGGCGGCCGCGGCTCGCTGGTCGTCGTCCCGGACGGGCGCGACCTCGACCGGCTGGAGGCCGCGGCCGCCGCGCGGCTGCCCACGGGGTCGTTCGTCGTCCTGCGGGCCGACGCCGCGCCCGACGCCCGCTACCGGCGGTTCCTCGACGCCGCCCGGGGCAGCGCGAGGGTGGTCCTGGGCACCCGCGCGGCGGTCTACGCGCCGGTCGCCGACCTCGGCCTGGTCGCGATCTGGGACGACGGCGACGACCTGCACGCCGAGCCCCGCGGCCCGTACGCGAACGCCCGCGACGTGCTCGTGCACCGGGCCCACCTGGCCGGCTGCGCCGCCGTCGTGGCCGCGACCGCCCGCACCGCCGAGGCCGCGCTGCTGCTGGAGAGCGGCTGGGCGCACGAGCTGGCCGCCGACCGCGTGGCCCTGCGCGCGGCCGCGCCGCGGGTGCAGGCACTCGGCGCCGACGCCGAGCTGGCCCGCGACCCGGCCGCCCGCACCGCCCGGCTGCCCAGCCTGGCCCACCGCGTCGCCCGGCAGGCGCTGGCCGACGGCGCGCCGGTGCTCGTGCAGGTGCCGCGGGCCGGCTACGCGCCCGGGCTGTCCTGCGACCGCTGCCGGGCGCCGGCCCGCTGCGCCGTCTGCGCCGGCCCGCTGGGCATCGCGCCCACGCCCGGGCCCGGGGGGTCCCGCGTGCCGGCCTGCCGGTGGTGCGCGCGGCCGGCGGCGACGTTCGACTGCCCGCACTGCCACGGGACCAAGCTGCGCGCCTCCGTCGTGGGCGCCGCGCGGACGGCGGAGGAGCTCGGCCGCGCGTTCCCCGGCGCCGCGGTGCGGGTGTCGGGCCGCAGCTCCGGCGTGCTGCCCACCGTCCCCGCCGGCCCGGCGCTGGTGGTGGCCACCCCGGGCGCGGAGCCCGTCGCCGAGGGCGGCTACGGCGCGGCGCTGCTGCTGGACTCCTGGGCGCTGCTCGGCCGCGCCGACCTGCGGGCGGGGGAGGAGACCCTGCGCCGGTGGATGAACGCGGCCACCCTGGTCCGGCCCGCGGGCGCCGGCGGGCAGGTCGTCGTCGCGGCGGACGCGGCGCACCCCGTCGTCCAGGCGCTGGTCCGCTGGGACCCGGGCTGGCTGGCCGAGCGCGAGCTCGCCGACCGGCGCGAGCTCGGCTTCCCCCCGGCCACCCGCATGGCGGCGCTGTCCGGCTCGCCGGCGGCCCTGGCGGACTTCCTCGCCGCCGTCCGGCTGCCCGCCGACGCCGACCTGCTGGGGCCGGTCCCGGAGCAGCCGCGCCCCGGCCAGGAGGGGCCGCGCGAGCGCTACCTGGTGCGCACGCCGCGCGGCGAGGGCGTGGCCCTGGCGCACGCGCTGGCCGAGGTGCAGGGCGTGCGCAGCGCCAAGAAGGCGGCCGAGCACGTCCGGGTGCAGCTGGACCCGCTCGAGATCGTCTGATCCGCCGTCCCGGGCGTGGCGCCCGGCGGGCCGGGGTACCGGCGCCGGACGGGTGAGCCCGAGCCCGACGGTCGACCACCGGCCTCCTGCGGGGGCCGGGACCAGGAGTGCTCCGTGACCGCCACGAACCCCCAGCCCGGCGACCCCGGGACCGGCGACGCCCCCTCCGGCGGCCGGCACAGCGGCGCCGATCCCGAGGGCGTCGCCGGCGTCAAGCGCGGCCTGCGCCGGGTGCTGCTCGGCCTGCTCGCTCTCGTGGTCGTCGCCGCGATCGCCGTCGGCATCAGCCGCTGCGGCCCCGACGACGGCCCCAGCGGCAACGACCCGTCGGACGGATCGGCCGTCCCCACGCTGTCGGTGCCCGGGTCCTGACCGGAGGTCGCCGGGGCGGTCCCCGGCGGCCTTCTACGATCGACCGGTGAGCGTGACCCCCATCCGGCTGTACGGCGACCCGGTGCTGCGCACCCCGGCCGCGCCGGTCGTGGACTTCGACGCCGAACTGCGACGGCTGGTCGCCGACCTGACCGACACCATGCAGGCCGCCGGCGGCGCCGGGCTGGCCGCGCCGCAGATCGGCGTCGGGCTGCGCGTGTTCACCTGGCGCGTCGACGGCGAGCTCGGTCACCTGGTCAACCCCGACGTCACCCTGGTCGGGGAGGAGCAGCAGGAGGGCCCGGAGGGCTGCCTGTCCCTGCCCGGCTACGCCTACGACTGCCGCCGGCACCTGCACGTCGCGGCCACCGGCTGGAACATGCACGGCGACCCCGTGCGGATCGAGGGCTCGCACCTGCTCGCGCGGGCCGTGCAGCACGAGGTCGACCACCTCGACGGCGTGCTGTTCGTCGACCGGCTGGACCCGGGGGCCCGGGAGGCCGCGCTGGCCGCCCTCGCCGAGGCGGAGTGGTCCGGCTGGGGCGCCTACCTGCCGCGGGTGGAGGTGAGCCCCCACTGAGGCTCCTGTTCGCGGGCACCCCGGCGCCCGCCGTCCCGTCGCTGGACCTGCTGCTCGGCTCCGACCACGAGGTCGTCGCCGTCCTCACCCGCCCCGACGCCCGCTCCGGCCGCGGCCGCGCGCTGAGCCGCTCCCCGGTGGCCGAGCGGGCCGACGCCGCCGGCGTCCCGGTGCTGCAGCCGCGCTCGCCGCGCGAGCCGGAGTTCCTGGCGCAGCTGGCCGAGCTCGCCGTCGACTGCGCGCCCGTGGTCGCCTACGGGGCGCTGGTGCCGCAGGCGGCGCTGGACCTGCCGGCGCACGGCTGGGTCAACCTGCACTTCTCGCTGCTGCCGGCCTGGCGCGGGGCCGCACCCGTGCAGCACGCGATCATGGCCGGCGACGAGATCACCGGCGCGTCGACGTTCCGGCTCGAGGCCGGGCTCGACACCGGGCCGGTGTTCGGCACCGTCACCGAGGCGATCGGCCCGCGGGACACCGCCGGCGACCTGCTCGGCCGGCTGGCCGTCAGCGGCGCGAAGCTGCTGCTGGCCACCCTCGACGGCATCGCCGCCGCGGCGCTGGAGGCGCAGCCGCAGCCGGCCGAGGGGATCAGCCTGGCGCCGCGGATCGAGGTCGCCGACGCCCGGGTGGACTGGACCCTGCCGGCGCACGTCGTGGACCGGCGGGTGCGCGGCGTGACCCCCGCGCCGGGCGCGTGGACGACGTGGCGCGGCGACCGGCTGCGCCTGGGCCCGGTCGAGCCGCTGCCGACGTCCCTGGGGCTCGAGCCCGGCGAGCTGTCGGTCGGGCCGACCGGCGTGCTGGTGGGCACCGGCAGCGGCGCCGTCCGGCTGGGCGAGGTGCAGCCGGCGGGCAAGCGGATGCTGCCGGCGCCGGACTGGGCGCGCGGGGCGCGGCCGGCGGCCGGCGAGCGGGTCGGCGCATGAGCGGTCCGCCGCGGCGCGGGGGGCGGGGACCCTCCGGCGGGCGGCCCGGCGCGCGGCAGGGGCGCCGGCCGCGCCCGCAGCTCGACGGTGCCCGGCTGACCGCCTACGACGTGCTGGACGCCGTCACCTCCCGGGAGGCCTACGCCAACCTGCTGCTGCCCCAGCTGCTGCGCGAGCGGAACCTCGACGCCCGCGACGCCGCGTTCACCACGCAGCTCGCCTACGGCGCGCTGCGGGCGCAGGGCACCCTGGACGCCGTCCTGGCGACGCTGGTCGACCGGCCGCTGGGCGAGCTCGACCCGCGGGTGCTCGACCTGCTGCGGCTGGGCGCCTACCAGGTGCTCGACCTGCGGGTGCCGGCGCACGCCGCCGTCGCGACCACCGTGGACCTGACCCGCGCGATCGTCGGCACCGGCGCCTCCGGGCTGGTCAACGCCGTCCTGCGCAAGGTCGCCGCGGGCGGGGACCGGGCGGCCTGGCTGGAGCGGCTCGGCGCGACCGGCGACGCCCGGCTCGGCCTGGCCACCGACCACCCGCGCTGGGTCGTCGAGGCCTGGCGGGACGCGTTCGGCGGGAGCCGCCCCGTCGACGACACCGAGCTCGAGGCGGCGCTGCTCGCCGACGGCGCGGCCCCCGAGGTGCACCTGGTCGCCCGCCGGGTGCCGCGCGAGGAGCTGGCCGCGGAGTCCGGCGGCGCGCCGGGCCCCTGGTCGCCCTACGCGGTCCGCCTCGGCGGCGGCGACCCCGGCCGGCTGCCGTCGGTGCGCTCGGGTGCCGCGGCGGTGCAGGACGAGGGCTCTCAGCTCGCGGCGCTGCTGCTGACCCGCGCGCCGCTCGAGGGGCCCGACGGTGCGTGGCTGGACATGTGCGCCGGCCCCGGCGGCAAGTCCGGGCTGCTGGCTGCCGTCCGCCCGGCCGGGGTGCGGCTGACCGCCGCCGACCGGGCGCCGCACCGCGCCGAGCTGGTGCGCCAGGCGCTGCGCGGCGAGGACGACGTCGAGGTGCTCGTGGCCGACGGCCGCGAGCCGCCGTGGGCCGCGGGCTCGTTCGACCGGGTGCTGCTGGACGCGCCGTGCACCGGGCTGGGCGCCCTGCGCCGCCGGCCGGAGGTGCGCTGGCGGCGCGGGCCGGAGGACGTCGCCCCGCTGGCCGACCTGCAGCGGCAGCTGCTCGCGTCGGCTCTCGCGTCGGTGCGCCCCGGGGGAGTGGTCGCCTACGTGACGTGCTCGCCCCACACGGCGGAGACGGTCGACGTCGTGGCCGACGCGGCGGCGCGCGACGACGTCGAGGTGCTGCCGGTCGCGCCCCTGTTCCCCGGCGTCCCCGGCGTCGAGCGCGGGCAGTTCGGGCAGCTGTGGCCGCACCGGCACGGCACCGACGCGATGTTCCTGTCGCTGCTGCGCCGCACCCCCTGACGCTTGCGCGTCGGGTTCGAGCTGTGGCGCGCGGGTCTCCTGCGCTCCTACGGTCCTTGACGCACGCCGTCTGCCCCCGCGGACGGTGTCCGTGGGGGTGGGCGGCGGTGCTGTCGGGGTGCCCGGTCCGGCTCCAGGGTCAGACGGGGGTGAGGAGGTCGTCCGCGGCCAGGAGGGGGTCGCGGTCGAGGAGGATCTCGGTGCCGTCGGGGCGGTAGGTGTGCCAGCGCCCGTCGGCGTCGCGTTCGATGCGGTAGCCGTGATGGACCTTGCCGTGATGGCGCTCGCAGAGCAGGCCCAGATTCTCCGGGGTGGTCTCTCCGCCGAAGGCCCAGTGGATGCGGTGGTGGGCCTCGCACCACCAGTGCGGGGCGTCGCAGCCGGCGAACACGCAGCCCCGGTCCCGCAGGTCCAGCAGCTGGCGGAGCGGGGCGGGCACGATGCGGACCTCGCGGCCGCGGTGGATCGGTTCCCCGTCCGGGCCCATGATCACGCGGGCCACCACCGAGTCGCAGGCCAGCCAGCGGGCGCGGGCGGCGGAGATGGTGGCGCCGAAGCCCAGCTCCGCGGCGGTCTTGCCGATCGCGGGGTCGACCAGGTCGTCCAGGTCCAGCACGGCGGCGATGCCGGGCCGGCGGGTGCGCTGGATGGGCACCGCTCCGGCGGCGAGGGTGTTGTCGGCCCACTGCACCAGCACGTCCCCGCGGAGCTGGGCGGGGGTGCGCTCGTCCCCGGCGCAGCGGGAGGTCGCCGCCATCGGCTCGATCACGGCCTTCACCTTCTCCCCGCCCACCGCGTCCAGCTCCGCGATCACGGTGACCGTGCCGTCGGGATGCGTGATCATCCGCAGCGACCGCTGGGTGATCGGCTCCGGTTCGGGTCCGTCGGGATCCAGCCGGGTCAGGTACTGCTGAACGGCCTCGGCGAGGGTCTGGAAGGTCTGCCCGACGGCGATCGTGGCCAGCGCCTGGTCGACCTGGGCCAGGTCGATGCCCTGCTCGGCCGCCATCACCGCGTGCCTGGGCGCCACCACCGTGCTGATCTCGGTGACGTGCTCGACCCCGATCGCGCCCGAGCTGAACGCCGCGGCGGTGGCCGGCAGCAGCTGCAGCGCCCGCCCGCGGTGCACCAGCGCCGCGGCGGCGGTGCCCTTCATCCCGGTGTGGGTGCGCAGCCAGGACTGCATCGTCTTCACCCCGTCGTGCTCACACGCCAGCCGCGCATCGGCGACCCGCACCGCGGCGGTCAACCGGGCCGCCACCCGGTTCTGCTCTGCCACCAGTTCAGCGACCTCGGTGAGCAGCTCGCCGTCGTCCATCGCGTGCAGCCGGTCTGAGTCGACGGCCACATCAGTGGTCGAACACATGTACGGATCCTACCGGCTCGGCACCTCGCGGGCCGAATGAATCCCCAGGTCAGAAGCCTGTCCACAGATGGGGCTGGCCCGTTGTGCATCACCGCCGGAGACGTCCGCCGACCATGCGGCCACCGCCCGTGGGCCGCCGCCACTACGGTGCCGCCCGTGTCCTGGCTCCCCGACGACTTCGTCCACCCGCTGCGCGCCGACCTGCCCACCGGGCAGCACCTGCGCCCCATCCGCGAGGCCGACACCGCGATCGACTTCCCGGCCGTGATGGCCGACCAGGAGCGCCTGTGGGCGGTCTACGGCGAGGCGTGGGGGTGGCCGCCGGCCACCATGACCGAGGAGCAGGACCGCGCGGACCTCGCGCGGCACGAGCGCGAGATCGAGGCGCACGAGAGCTTCAACTACGCGCTGTTCGACGACGACGAGGCCGAGCTGCTCGGCTGCGTGTACGTCGACCCGCCGGAGAAGGCCGGCGACGCCGACGCCGAGGTCTCGTGGTGGGTGGTCGAGCGGCTCGCCGGCACCGAGGTGGAGGCGGCGCTGGACGCGTTCGTGCCGCGGTGGCTGGCCGAGCGGTGGCCGCTGCGCCGTCCCCGCTTCGTCGGCCGCGACCTGAGCTGGGCCGACTGGATCGCCCTGCCCGGCCGCCACTGAGTCAGCCCGGGCCGATCGTGTCCCCGGTCCGCAGTACGGAGGCCTGCGAGCGGTACCGCCAGTAGGTGGCGGTCACGCAGGCGTCGGCCCGGCCGAGGTCCCGCGGCGGCAGGTCCGGCATGCGGGACCGGTCGGCCCACGTCGTGTCCTCGGCCGAGTCGGCGTACCGGTCCAGCCGCAACGCCAGCCGCCGCCGGTGCCACCGGCCCGAGGCCACGTTCGCCCGGACGACGTCGTGGAGGGTGAGCCGGCGGTCGTGCAGCCAGCTGTCCAGCGGGCGGTCGGTCTCGGCGAGGACCGTGGCCAGCAGCTCGTCGGCGGGGGCGAAGCCGGTGGGCGTGGCGTCGAGCTCGACCGCGCTCGCCGTCTGGGTGATCCGGCCGGCGAGGGCGAGGTCGAGCAGCAGCCGCGCGGGCACCGCGGCGGAGCAGATGAGCAGCGGCGAGGGCCGGCCCCGGCTGTCCAGGCACAGCGCGGGGACCCGGACGGCCACCCCGCCGGCCAGGTCGTCGGACCACATCCCCGCAGGTTGGGGAACCGGGGCGGCTCGCGTCGCCGGAGATCGCCCGGAAGTGGCACCGCGCCGCTGCCTAGACTCGACCCCCGTGCCCCGGACGCCGCTGATAGCCCCGAGCCTGCTCTCGGCCGACTTCGCCCGCCTCGGCGAGGAGGCCCGGCGGGTGGCCGACGCCGACTGGCTGCACGTCGACGTCATGGACGCCCACTTCGTGCCGAACCTGACCCTCGGCCGGCCGGTGGTCGAGGCGATCCAGGCGGTGAGCCCGATCCCGCTGGACTGCCACCTCATGATCGAGGCGCCGGAGCGCTGGGCTCCCGGCTACGCCGAGCTCGGCGCCCGCAACGTCACCGTGCACGCCGAGGCCTGCACCGGCGACCCCCGCGCCGTCGCCCGCGACCTGCGCGCCGCCGGGGCGCTGGCCGGCCTCGCGATCAAGCCCGGCACCCCGCTGGACGACTACGTCGAGGTCCTCCGCGACTTCGACACCCTGCTGGTCATGACGGTCGAGCCGGGCTTCGGGGGGCAGGCGTTCATCGCCGAGGTGCTGCCCAAGGTCCGCCGCGCCCGTGAGCTGGTCGACACCGGCCACCTGCAGGTGCTCGTCGAGGTCGACGGCGGGATCAACGCCGACACCATCGAGCAGGCCGCGGCGGCCGGCGCCGACGTCTTCGTGGCCGGCTCGGCGGTCTACGGCGCCGACGACCCGGCGCGCGCCATCGCCGCCCTGCGCGCCCAGGCCGCCGCGGCGCTGTCCGGGTGACCGCCCCGACTGCCGTGACCAGCCCCTGGGCCGAGCGCATCGCGATGGCGCGGGCACTCGCCCTCGGCGCGTCGGTCCTCGGCGCGACCAGCCCCAACCCGCCGGTCGGGGCCGTCGTCCTCTCCGCCGACGGCACGCCGGTGGGGGAGGGCGCCACCGCCCCGCCCGGGGGCCCGCACGCCGAGGTCGCCGCGCTCACCGAGGCCGGCGAGCGCGCCCGCGGCGGCACCGCCGTGGTCACCCTCGAGCCGTGCGCGCACACCGGCCGCACCGGGCCGTGCGCCGACGCGCTGATCGCGGCCGGGATCGCCCGCGTCGTCGTCGCCGTCCCCGAGCCGACCACGCTGGCCGCCGGGGGCGCGCAGCGGCTGCGCGACGCCGGTGTCGACGTGGAGATCGGCCTGGAGCGGGCGGCCGCCGAGCAGGGCGCGCTCGCGTCGTGGCTGACCGCCGCCCGCGAGCGCCGTCCGCACGTGGTGTGGAAGGTGGCCGCCACCCTCGACGGCCGGGTCGCCGCCGCCGACGGCAGCAGCCGGTGGATCACCGGCGCCGAGGCCCGCGAGGCGGTGCACCGGCTGCGCGCGACGTGTGACGCGGTCGTCATCGGCTCCGGCACCGCCCTCGCCGACGACCCCCAGCTGACCGTCCGCCGCCCCGACGGGACGGACGCCGAGCGGCAGCCGCTGCGGGTCGTGGTCGACCGGCGCGGCCGGCTGCCCGGCACCGCCCGGGTGCTCGACGACGCCGCTCCCACCCTGGTCAGCGTCGCGCCCACCGCCGCGGGCCTGCTGGCGGAGCTGTACGACCGCGACGTCCGCAGGCTGCTGCTCGAGGGCGGCCCCACCCTCGCCGCGGCCTTCCTCCGGGAGGGTCTGGTCGACGAGGCGGTGCTGCACCTGGCGCCCCGGCTGCTCGGCGCGGGCGCCCCGCTGGTGGGCGACCTGGGAATCACCTCCCTCGGCGGGGCGCTGTCCCTCGCGGTCACCGACGTCACCCGCCGGGGACAGGACGTCGAGATCCGGCTGCGCCCGGACGGGAGGAGCTGACCGTGTTCACCGGCATCGTCGAGGAGGTCGGCACGCTCGTCGCCCGCGACGAGCAGAACGACGCCGCGACCCTGGCCATCCGCGCCCGCACCGTGCTCGGCGGGGTCGCCCTCGGCGACTCGATCGCCGTCAACGGCGTCTGCCTCACCGTCACCGGCGTCGACCCCGCGGACGACGGCACCGGCGTCTGGCACACCGACGTCATGGCCGAGACGCTGCGCCGCAGCAGCCTCGGCGGCCTGGCCGCCGGCGACCCGGTCAACCTGGAGCGCGCCGTCACCCCGCAGACCCGCCTCGGGGGGCACCTCGTGCAGGGCCACGTCGACGGGGTCGGCTCGGTGCTGCACCGCACGCCGGGGGAACACTGGGAGGTCGTGCGGATCGCCCTGCCGGCGGCGCTGGCCCCCTACGTGGTGGAGAAGGGGTCGGTCGCCGTCGACGGCGTCTCGCTGACCGTCAGCGCGGTGAGCGGGGTGCGCGACCCCGAGCCGTGGTTCGAGGTCAGCCTCATCCCGACCACCCTGCGCGAGACGACGCTGGGCACCCGAGCCGTGGGCAGCCCGGTCAACCTGGAGGTCGACGTGGTCGCCAAGTACGTGGAGCGGCTGCTGGAGGCGCGACGATGAGCGAGCAGGACCGGGTGCGGCTGGACGGCGTCGAGGACGCCATCGCCGCGATCAAGGCAGGCAGGGCGGTCGTCGTGGTGGACGACGAGGACCGCGAGAACGAGGGCGACCTGATCTTCGCCGCGGAGCTGGCGACGCCGGAGCTGGTGGCGTTCATGGTCCGCTGGACGTCCGGCTACGTCTGCGTCGCCGTCACCGAGGACGACGCCGACCGGCTGGACCTCCCCCCGATGTACCGGGTCAACCAAGACCGGCACGGCACCGCCTACGCCGTCACCGTCGACGCCCGCGAGGGGGTGGGCACCGGCATCTCCGCCGCCGACCGGGCGCACACCATCCGGCTGCTGGCCGACCGGTCGACCACTCCCACCGAGCTGTCCCGGCCCGGGCACGTCGTCCCGCTGCGGGCCAAGGACGGCGGCGTGCTGCGCCGGCCCGGGCACACCGAGGCCGCCGTCGACCTCGCGCTGCTGGCCGGGCTGCGGCCGGCCGGCGTGCTCTGCGAGCTGGTCAGCGAGGCCGAGCCGACCCGGATGGCGCGTGCCGGCGAGCTGCGCGCCTTCGCCGACACCCACGACCTGGTCATGGTGTCGATCGCCGACCTCATCGCCTACCGCAAGCGCTTCGACAAGCTGGTCGAGCGCGTCGCCGAGGCCGTCGTCCCGCTGCCGCCGGGCACCTTCACCGCCGTCGGCTACCGCAGCTCCTACGACGAGCGCGAGCACGTCGCGTTCGTGACGGGCGACATCGGCGACGGTCACGACGTGCTGGTCCGGGTGCACTCCGAGTGCCTGACCGGCGACGTCTTCGGCTCGCTGCGCTGCGACTGCGGCCCCCAGCTGCAGGCCGCGCTCGCGGCGGTGGCCGAGGAGGGCCGCGGCGTCGTGCTCTACATCCGCGGGCACGAGGGCCGGGGGATCGGCCTGCTGCACAAGCTGCAGGCCTACCAGCTGCAGGACGCCGGCGCCGACACCGTCGACGCCAACCTCGACCTCGGCCTGCCGGCCGACGCCCGCGACTACGGCACCGGCGCGCAGATCCTGGTCGACCTCGGCATCCGCACCATGCGGCTGCTCACCAACAACCCGGCCAAGCGCGCCGGCCTGGAGGGCTACGGGCTCAAGGTGCTCGGCCGGGTGTCGCTGCCCAGCCACGTCACCGCCGAGAACCTCGCCTACCTGCGCACCAAGCGCGACCGGATGGGCCACCTGCTGGACATCCTGGAGCCCGAGACCGAGTCCGGCCCCGACGACGTCCCCACGGTGCCGGGCACCGACGTGCCCCTCGGGCAGACGGAGCAGCGGCTGTGAGCGGGCGGGGGGCGCCGGAGGCGGCGCCGGTGGACGCCGCCGGGCTCTCCCTCGGCGTCGTCGCGACGACCTGGCACGAGGAGATCACCGGCGCGCTGCTCGAGCGGGCCGTCGCGGCCGCCGCGGCCTGCGGGATCCCGCAGCCGACCGTCGTCCGGGTGCCCGGGGCGGTGGAGCTGCCGGTGGTCGCCCAGGCGCTGGCCGAGCGGCACGACGCCGTCGTGGCCCTCGGCGTGGTCATCCGCGGCGGGACCCCGCACTTCGAGTACGTCTGCGACGCGGTGACCGCCGGGCTCACCCGGGTGTCGCTCGATGCCGGCCGGCCCGTCGGCAACGGCGTCCTCACCTGTGACACCGAGGAGCAGGCCCGCGACCGGGCCGGGCTGCCCGGCTCCGCCGAGGACAAGGGCTGGGAGGCCGCGGTCGCGGCGCTGGCCACGGCACTGACCCTGCGCGCCCTGCGCGCACCGCAGCGCACCACCGGGTTCACCGCGAGCCCGGCACCGGGAGGACGAGCGTGAAGACCTTCGACCAGCTGTTCGCCGAGCTCTCGGACAAGGTCGCCGCCGGCGACCCGGCGTCCGGCACGGTCGCGGCCGTGCGCGACGGCGTGCACGCGGCCGGCAAGAAGGTGGTCGAGGAGGCCGCCGAGTCGTGGATGGCCGCCGAGCACGAGGACGAGCAGCGGACCGCGGAGGAGATCAGCCAGCTCCTCTACCGGGTGCAGGTCCTCATGCTGGCGCGGGGGTTGTCGCTGGACGACGTCTACGCTCACCTGTGATCACCGCCGTGATCGCCCCCGTGACCGAGGAGTCCTGACCGTGCTGCGCGTCGCCGTCCCGAACAAGGGAGCCCTGAGCGAACCGGCCGCCGAGATGCTGGCCGAGAGCGGCTACCGGCAGCGGCGCACCACCAAGGACCTCGCCGTCTACGACCCCGACAGCGACACCGAGTTCTTCTACCTGCGGCCCCGCGACATCGCGGTCTACGTGGCCGCCGGCACCCTCGACGTCGGCATCACCGGCCGCGACATGCTGCTGGAGACCGCGCCGGCCGAGGGCGACGGGCACTCCGCCGTGGAGGTCATGCCGCTGGGCTTCGGGCGCTCGTCGTTCCGCTTCGCCAGCCCGGTGGAGTCCGGCATCGAGAAGCCCGAGCAGCTGGCCGGCAAGCGGATCGCCACCGCCTACCCCGTGCTGCTGCAGCGCTACCTGGACGACAACGGCATCGACGCCGGCGTGGTGAAGCTCGACGGCGCGGTGGAGACCGCCTGCCGGCTGGGCGTGGCCGACGCCGTCTGCGACGTCGTGGAGACCGGGACGACGCTGCGGGCCGCGGGCCTGCACATCATCGGCGAGCCGGTGCTGGCCAGCGAGGCCGTGCTCGTGCGGCGGGGCGGCGCCGAGGAGAACCCGGCCATCGAGCAGCTGCGCCGGCGGCTGCGCGGGGTGCTGGTGGCCCGGCAGTACGTGCTGCTCGACTACGACTGCCCCAACTCGCTGCTCGACCGGGCCACCGCGATCACGCCGGGGCTCGAGGGGCCCACGGTCAGCCCGCTGCAGACCGAGGGCTGGTCGGCCGTCCGGGCCATGGTCCGCCAGACCGAGACCAACCGGCTGATGGACGAGCTGTGGGAGCTCGGCGCCCGCGCCATCCTCGTCACCAGCATCCACGCCTGCCGGATCTGAGCGAGGACCCCCGTGCCCCCCGTCGCTCGCAGGCTCGCGGCGGGTCCCTGCACGAGGGCCAGGCAGCTGGTGGTGCTCGTCGCGCTGGCGGCGCTGGCCGGCTGCGCCGACCGGCCGGACGGCGGCGACGCCGGCTCCCCGGCGACCGGTGCCGCGCCCGCCGACGAGCTCACCGTCGCGATCGACCGCGGTGACGGCAGCCCGGCCGAGGAGTACACGCTGAGTTGCGCCGGCGGCCCCCGGGGGACGCTGCCCGACCCGCGGGCCGCCTGCGAGCACCTCGCGGCGCTGGACGCCCCGTTCGCGCCGCTGCCCGCCGACGTCGTCTGCACCGAGCAGTACGGCGGCCCGCAGACCGCGCGGGTCACCGGCCGGTGGGCGGGGGAGGACGTCGACCTGGCGCTGTCCCGCACCGACGGCTGCCGGATCGCCCAGTGGGACTCGCTGGGGCCGCTGCTGCCCGGCCCGGTCGGCGTCCTCGACTGACTCAGGCCGGCTTGGTCGCCCGGCCGTCCAGCCAGAGGGTGGCGGACTCGTCGCGGTGCGGGCCGCTGCTGCCGACGTGCTTGCCGCTGATCCCCGGCCCGTTCTTGATCACGTGGACGAGCGCCATGCCGTGCCCGCGTCCGAGCCCGTGCTCCTCGGCCAGCCAGGCCAGCACCGGGCCCGCCTTGGTCGCGGGGCCGTCGAACCCGCGCTCGCGGGCCTGGTCGACCAGCTGGCGGGGGGTGAGCCCGGTCTTCTCCTCGATCGCGTCGAGGTAGGCCTGGAAGGACATCGCGGCTCCTGGGGGTCGTGGTCCGGGGCGGGCGGCCGGACGTCGTCGGCAGGGGAGACGCCGGGGCGTCGCCGGACTCATCGGTGGGTGCTCGAGCCCGGGCCGCGCGGCCGACCGATGTCCCCCCGGCGGCCACGTCCGGGACCCGGGTGGCCGCACCCGGGGCGACGCCCGGCCCGGGCGGCGCCCGGACGCGCCGCGAGCCCCCACCCGGGCCGGGTGGGGGCTCGCGGCGACGGGATCAGCGCGGGCGCGTGGTGCGGTCGACCAGGTCGATCGCGGTGCACAGGCCCAGGGCGAGGGCGCGGCCGCTGGTGGAGCCGGTGGCCATCAGCCCGGCGATCGCCGGGCCGAGCGGGCGCTCGCCGACCAGGCCGTGCAGGACGGCGGCGTACTCCCCGCTGACCCGGCCGGCCGTGGCGTGCCGCAGCAGCGCCCGGGACAGCTCCGTGGTGCGGCCGGCGGCCAGGGCGTAGACGCCCGCGGCGAATCGGTCGGCGGCCGGGTGGCCGAGCAGCACGAGGCCGGCCATCGTGCCGGCCATGACGTCGTCGCCGGCCGGGGTGAGGCCGGGGCCGAGGCCGATCAGCCGGGTGGCCGTGCGGAGGGCGGCGTCGAGGTCGGCGCGGCGGACCGCGCCCCGCAGCGCGGCGAGCGGACCGCCGGGGCCGCCGGGCAGCCCCGGCAGGTTGAACGCGCTGTGCGGGCCGTCGCCGTAGAGCGCGGTGCGCAGCTGGCGGACCCCCTCGGGCAGCAGGGCCGGGCGGGCGCTGGGCAGCTTGGGCCGCGGGTCCCACCACGCCGCGGCGCTGACGGCGAGGTCGCCGACGACGATGCGGCCGCCGCCGACCTCGGCCGGCGCGCCGGCGGGCAGCGCGACCAGCGGGCGGCCGTTGCTGGGGCGGAAGAGGACGCAGCCCAGCGGCAGCCGGGCGGCGTCGCTGGTGAGCACGCCGACGACGTCGGTCCCGCGCTCGGTGGACACCTGCAGGTAGACCGCGGCGGGGAGGCTGGTGAGCACCCGCGCCTGGCGCACCGGGCCGCGCAGCAGCTCGGCGACGCCGGTGCTGGCCGACGCCGGGACCGCGGAGGCGGCGCGGGAGACGGGGGCGGTGCGCGCAGCGGCCTGCGCGGACTCGCGGGGGAGCGGGATGGTCGGCACACCGGCGCGTGCTGCCTGACCCCGGGTGGTGGCGGAGCCGGTCCCGGCCGGCGTGGTGTGGTCGATGGTTCTCATCGGAGGAGGCCCTTCCCCGTAGATCAGCGGGAACGCCCTGGCCGGTGCTCCCACCCGTCGCCTCCTCGCCCGCCGGGGGGCCGGGGCACCGGGGGAGCGGTGGCGCCTACCATCCAGCGAGCGGGGTGGATCCGGACTTCGAACCTATTCGGCGCGTCGCGGGCCGAAATATGGCGGATGTCGCCAAGAATGACCCCGGGCGGACGGGGACTCCTGACAGAATGACGCTATTGCTGGAGCAGCCACAGCAACAGCGAGCCAGTGAGCACTCACGTACGGTCAGGACACGCAGGGGAGGGCCACGCAACGTGATGACACGGCCGCGAACCGTGAGGGCAACGACGACGTCTGCCCCGGGCGGCGAGCAGTCAAACACGGCGCGCCGGAACGCGCGCGGGGGGACCCGGTGACCGACGTCCGGCGGCAGGAGACCAGCTGGCACGAGCGGTCCGGGCTCACCCTCGACGAGGCCCTGGAGCTCCCGGGCCTGGCGGGAACCGAGGTCGTCGCGGGCGCCGGGGGCCGGCAGCGGATGGTGCGGCACATGGTGGTCGACGACCCCGCCGACCCGCTGTCGGTGGCCGGCCCCGACGTCCTCGTCGTCCTCGGCGCCCGGCTGCCCCCGGCGGACGCGGCCAACTGCCGCGCCCTGGTGGAGCGGCTGGTCTCGATGGGCACCGCGGGCCTGGCGTTCCGCCACACCGAGGGCCCCGCGCCCGTGCCGCCGGAGGTGCTCGCCGAGGCCGATCGGCGCGACTTCCCCGTGCTGGCGGTGCCGGCGACCGCGCGGATGGACGAGGTCGTCTCCGACGTCCTGGGCGCCGTCGTCGCCAAGCAGGGCGAGGCGCTGGCGCTCTCGCTGCGCATGCACGACCAGTTCATCGACGTGGCGCTCAGCGGCGGCGGGCTGGCCGAGGTCACCGACCAGCTCGCCAACTACCTGGAGGGCGCCGCCGTCCTCGGCCTGGGCCCCGACCGCGAGATCGTCACCAGCGCCGGCCCGCCCGACGACGTCACCGAGATCAGCGACTGGCTGTGGCTGCTCGATGCCGCCGCCGACGACCTCATGGCCGAGATGGCCCCCGCGCGGCGCATCTCCGGCCAGCGCGCCGTGCAGGCCGTGGTCACCCCGGCCGAGGTGCTCGCCGACGCCGACCTCTCCCCGGCCGACGGCATCCTGCTCGTCCCCGGCCACCACCAGCTGCCCGGCGGGATCGGGGAGTACGCGGTCGCGCCGATCGTCGCCGGCGAGCAGCGGCAGGGCTGGCTGGTCGCGGTGCACCGCACCGGACCGCTGCTGTGGGGTGCCGGCGGCGTGCTCGAGCGCGCCGCCGTCGTCGCGGCCCTGTCGGTCATCCGGCAGCAGGCCGTGCACTCGGTCGAGCTGCGTTTCCAGGGCGACCTGGTCCGCCGGCTGGTCGCCGGGTCGCTGCGGCACACCGAGCGGGTGCTGGCCCAGACCCGCTCCTTCGGCTGGCGGCTGGACGGCCCGGTCGTCGTCCTGGTGACCGCGACCGAGACCGCCGCCGACCCCGCGGCCGACCCGACCCGGGCCCTCGACGTCCTCGACCGGCTCGCCGACGGCTGGCGGTCGGCGCTGGAGGGCGAGGTGGCCGGCGCGGCCGTGGCCGGGCTCTCCACCGAGATCGTCACCGTGCTGCCGCTGGACGGGCGCAACCCCGAGGAGATCAGCGCCCTGGTCGCCGCGGTCACGTCGCGGGTCAACGCCCGCGTGCGCCGGGTCGGCCGGGTGCTGGCCACCGGCATCGGCCGGCCGGCCGGGTCGCTGTCGGCCCTCGGCGAGGCCTACCAGCAGGCGCAGCGGGCCCTCGGCGTCGGCCAGGAGATCCACGGGCCCTCGGCGGTCACCCACTTCGACCAGCTCGGGGTGTTCCGGCTGCTGTCGCTGATCCCCGACAGCACGGAGCTGCGGTCCTACGTCGACGAGGTGCTCGGCGCGCTGGCCGACGCGACCGACCCCGACTCGGCGGACCTGCGCGAGACGCTGCGGGTGCTCCTGGAGACCAACCTCAACGTCGCCGAGTCCGCCCGCCGGCTGCACTTCCACTACAACACGATGCGCTACCGGATCGGCAAGCTCGAGCGCCTGCTCGGCCCGTTCACCACCGACCCGACGCTGCGGCTGAACCTGCTCCTGGCCCTGCACGCGGCGCGCATGCGGGGGCTGGACCAGCCGCACCGCCCACCGGTGGACGCCGGGCTGCTGCCGCCGGACGACGGCCTGGACGCCCTCATCTGAGCCGGAACGCCACTCGATGACCGAGGCCGTCGACGCGCTCGTGGCGCGGATGGAGGACCTGCTCGCGCCGATGGAGGCCGCCGGCGACCCGGCGCGCCACTTCCTCGGCACCTACCTGCGCACCACGCGGGCGGTCGGCGCGGCCATCGACGCCGGGGCGTTCGAGGACCCGGCGTGGGTCAGCGCCTGGGACGTCGACTTCGCCGGGCTCTACCTCGACGCGCTCGAGGCGCACCGCCGCGACCCCGCGACCGCGCCCGAGCCGTGGCGGCAGGCGTTCGGCACCCGCGCCGGCGCGCGCCCGGAGGCCCACGTGCTGCTCGGGATGAACGCGCACATCAACTGCGACCTGCCGCAGTCGCTGGTCCGGGTCATCCCGCCCGAGGAGTTCGCCGACCCCGCGCTGCTGGCGAGCCGGGAGCGCGACCACGAGCGGATCGACGCCGTCCTCGCCGGGCGGGTCGCCGCCGAGGACCTCGCGCTGCAGGCCGCCGGCAGCCGCCGCACGCTGGTCGACCGGCTGGCCGTCGGGCTCAACCGCGGCGCCGCGCGGGTGCTGCTGCGCGAGTCGCGGCGCAAGGTGTGGGCCAACGCGACCGCGCTGCACGCCGCCCGGCTGCGCGGCCCGCAGGCCCTGGCGGCCCGGGTCGCCGAGCTGGAGGCGCTGAGCGCGGCCCGGGTCGCCGACCTGCGCCGTCCCGGGCCGGTGCTGCTGCGCCTGGCGGTGTCCGGCTTCGGCGTCAGCCTCCCGCCGGGCTGACCGCTGCCGGCGCGGCCGGCCACGCGGCGATGCCCGCGTGCAGCCGGGCCCGCGTGGCCGCCGGCGCGAACGAGGCGTCGACCGCGGCGCGGGCCAGGTCGGCCAGGACGGCGTCGTCCCACCCGAAGGCCCTGCGCACCGCCGCGTACTCGCCGAGCAGGGCTGTCAGATCTCGCCGAGCCGGCTCAGTCGTGGAAGACCTCGATCGAGGCGCCCATCTCGACCAGCCGCTCGTAGAGGTGCTCGTAGCCGCGGGCGATGATGTCGACGTTGCGCAGCACCGACGTCCCCTTGGCCGCGAGCATGCCGAGCAGCAGGCAGACCGCGGGGCGCAGCGCCGGCGGGCAGACGACCTCCGCCCCGCGCCAGCGGGTGGGGCCGGAGACGAGCACCCGGTGCGGGTCCATCAGCCGGACGTCGGCGCCCAGGCGGGTCAGGTCGGACAGGTGGATGGCCCGGTTGTCGTAGACCCAGTCGTGGATCAGCGTCGAGCCCTCCGCGGCGGCCGCGATCACCGCGAAGAAGGGCAGGTGGTCGATGTTCAGCCCGGGGAAGGGCATCGGGTGGATCTTGTCGATCGGCGCCCGCAGGTCCGAGGGGTGGATCGTGACGTCGGCGAGCCGGGTGTGGCCGTTGGCCGCCCGGTACTCCGGCGACAGCGTGTAGCGCAGCCCCATCTCGGCGAGGACGGCGAGCTCGATCTCGAGGAACTCGACCGGCGCGCGGCGGACGGTGAGCTCCGAGCGGGTGACGATCCCGGCGGTGAGCAGGCTCATCGCCTCGACCGGGTCCTCGCTGATCGTGTAGTCGACGTCGGCGTCGAGCACCGGGCGGCCGCGGACGACGAGCGTCGTCGTCCCGAGGCCCTGGATCTCCACGCCGAGCAGCTGCAGGTACAGGACCAGGTCCTGGACCATGTAGTTCGAGCTGGCGTTGCGGATGGTCGTCGTGCCGTCGGTGCGCGCGGCGGCCAGCAGCGCGTTCTCGGTGACGGTGTCGCCGCGCTCGGTCAGCACGATGGTGCGGTCGGCGGTGCCGGCCGCCGTCACCGTGGCGTGGTACTCCCCGGCGTGCGCCTCCACCTCGAGCCCGAAGCGGCGCAGCGCGATCATGTGCGGCTCGACGGTCCGGGTGCCGAGGTCGCAGCCCCCGGCGTAGGGCAGCTGGAAGGTCTGGGCGCGGTGCAGCAGCGGCCCGAGGAACATGATGATGCTGCGGGTCCGGCGGGCGGCGTCGGCGTCGATGCCGGCCAGGTCCAGCTCGTCGGGGACGACCAGGGTGAGGTCGTGGCCGGCGGCGTCCCACACCGCGGAGACGCCGATGGACCGCAGCACGTCGAGGATCCGCTCCACCTCGACGATGCGGGCGACGTTGCGCAGCGTGGTGCGGCCGCGGTTGAGCAGGGCGGCGCACAGCAGCGCGACCGCGGCGTTCTTCGAGGACTTCACCGTCGCGCTGCCCTGCAGCGGGGTGCCGCCGGTGACCCGCAGGTGGGTCGGGCCGGTCGGGCCCAGGGTGATGAGCTCGCTGTCCAGCGCCTCGGAGAGCCGGCCCAGCAGCTCGAGGGTCAGGTTCTGCCCGCCCTGCTCGATGCGCGCGATCGCGCTCTGGCTGGTGCCCAGCCGCTCGGCCAGCTGGGCCTGGGTGAGGCCGCGGTGGCGCCGGGCGTCGCGGACCAGGGTCCCGACGCGGCGCATGGCGATGTCGAGGGGGAGCTCGGTGACCGTCACCCGGCCACGCTATCTCGCATGTGAGATAGCGCCGCGGCGGCGCGCCGGTGTACCGGACGGAACGGTCCGGCCAGACTGGCGCCGTGGACGTTCTCGTGACCGGGGCCACCGGACGGCTCGGCCCCTCCCTGGTGCAGGCGCTGCAGGACGGCGGGGACCGGCTGCGGCTGATGTCCCGCCGCGGCACCGGCCCCGGCGGCGTGCGCGGCGACCTCGCCACCGGCTTCGACCTGCCGCAGGCCGTGGCCGGCGCCGAGGTCGTCGTGCACGCGGCCACCGATCCGCGCAAGGCCTGGGAGGTCGACGTCGCCGGGACCCGCCGCCTGGTGCAGGCCGTCGACCGCGACCGCCTGCGGCACGTGGTGTTGGTGTCGTGCGTCGGCGTCGACCGGATCCCCTACGGCTACTACCGCGCCAAGTACGCCGCCGAGCAGGTGCTGCTCGCCTCGGGCCTGCCGGTGACCCTGGTGCGCGTCACCCCGTTCCACGGCTACGTCGACGAGTTGCTCGCCGGCGCCCGCAAGGGCCCGGTCCTGCCGGTGCCCATGGGCTGGCGGGTGCAGCCGGTCGACGTGGCCGACGTGGCCGGGTTCCTGGCGCGGGTGGCCCGGCAGGCCCCGACCGGCGGCGTCGTCGAGTACGGCGGGCCGGAGGAGCTGGCGGTGGCCGACATCGCCCGGGCGTGGGCCGCCGCCCGCGAACCCGGCGCGCACGTGGTCTCCACGCCCGTCCCCGGCCGGCTCAGCAGCGCCTTCCGGGACGGCGCGGCCCTGCCCGGCGGCGGCGAGCGCGGACGGCGGAGCTACGCCGACCACCTGCGCGGCTGACGGGGCACGCGGCGTCCGGGAACCGCCAGAGGGGTGTCCGGGCCGCCGTCTAGGGTCCGCGTCGTGCCAGGTCCCGCGGCGTCGGCCGCCCGTGCGTCCGCCGTCCCCGCCGCCGTCGTCGTCACGGTGTTCGCCTGGGCGTCGGCGTTCGTCGGCATCCGGGCCGTGGGGGAGGACCTCTCGCCCGGCGCGCTGGCGCTGGGCCGGCTGCTGGTCGGTACCGCCGTCCTCGCGCTGCTCGCCCTCGGCCGTGGCTGGGTGCGGCCGACCCGCCGCGAGTGGGGGCTGCTCGCCGTGTGCGGGGTCGGCTGGTTCGCCGTCTACAACGTGGCCCTCAACGCCGCCGAGCAGCACCTGGACGCCGGGACGACGTCGCTGCTGGCCAACGTCGGGCCCATCCTCATCGCCGTCTTCGCCGGGCTGTGGCTGGGCGAGGGGTTCCCGCGCTGGCTGCTGGCCGGCATCGCGGTCGCCTTCGCCGGGGTGCTGCTGATCGGGCTGTCCACCGGCAGCGGCGACGCCGACGTCGTCGGGGTGCTGTTCTGCCTGGTCGCGGCGGTCGGCTACGCGATCGGTGTGGTCGCGCAGAAAGTCGTGCTCCGCCGGCTGCCGGCGCTGCAGGTCACGCTGACCGCCTGCGCGATCGGGGCGGTGTGCTGCCTGCCGTGGGCGGGGGTGCTGGCCGGGGAGGTCACCGAGGCGCCGGTGTCCTCGGTGCTGGGCATGGTCTACCTCGGCGCGGTGCCGACGGCGATCGCGTTCAGCACCTGGGCCTACGCGCTGGCCCGCACCGACGCCGGCCGGCTGGGCGTGACCACCTACCTCGTGCCGCCGCTGGTCATCGGCTTCGCCTGGGTGCTGCTCGACGAGGTCCCGCCGGTGCTCGCCGTCGTCGGCGGCGTGGTGTGCCTGGCGGGTGTCGCCGTCTCCCGGCGCCGGGACCGGCGGCCCCCCGCGGTCGCGCCGCAGGAGGCCGCCGTCCCGGGGTGATCCCGGCGGGGCTCAGTCCTCCCGGCCGTGCGGCACGACGAGCACGGGCCGGTGGGCGCAGTGCAGCACCTCGCGGGCGACGCTGCCCAGCAGCAGCTCACGGCCGGTCGAGTGGCCGCGGCTGCCCACGGCCAGCACGCCGGCGCCGCGCTCGGCGGCGAACTGGGCCAGCGCGGCGGCGGTCGCCCGCTCGCTGCCCGGCCGGCCGTGCCGGGAGACGGTGATCAGCTCGGCGCCGTCGGGCGCCGTGGGGCCGGGGCCCTCCCCGGGCTCCTCCACGGCCACCAGCAGCCGCTCGCGGCCGGGGAACAGCCGGGTGACGGCCTCGGCGGTCCGCGCCGCCGCGGCCGACCCGTCGGTGCCGACGACGACCGGGCCGGACGCGGCCGCCGTCCACTCGACCGTGGTCAGCGGGTGGGGCACGACGAGTACCGGCACGGGGCTCACGTGCACGACCAGCTCCGAGACGCTGCCCAGCGCCGCCTTGAGCCCGGCCAGCCCCCGCGAGCCGACGACGACCAGGTCCATGCCCTTCTCCTCGGCGGTGCGCGCGAACTGGTACCCGTCGCCGCCGAAGGCGCGCAGCACCAGCGGCTCGGCGTCCCAGCCGGCCGCCCGGGCGAGCGCGACGCCGTTGCCGGCCAGCCGCTCGGCCTCGGCGCGGCCCTCCTGCTCGAGCAGCTCGCCGAGCTGCTCGAGGCCGGCGGCCCGGCCGGCCAGCCGCTGGCGCAGCGCCGGTGAGGTGAACGGCGGCTCCCACAGGTGCACGACCGTCGCCGTGGCGGAGGGGACCAGGCGCGCGGCCGCCTCGATGGCGGCCACCGCGCTCGGCGACCCGTCGTAGCCGACCAGCACCCGCAGCGTTCCCGGAGTCGTCATGGCGACATCCTCGCCGGTCGCCCGCACCCCGCGCGCGATGCCCCCCTGTGACGCCCCCCGCGAGGGGGTGCTCCTCAGAGGTAGGCGCGCGGGTCGACTGCGGGCGGGAGCTCGCCCGGCACGATCCGCCGCCCGGTGACCTCCTGCGGGATGAGCCGCAGCCAGTGGCCGTGCTCGCCGGGCGCCCACGGCTGCACGCCGGAGGCCACGGTGCGGGCGACGAGGTCCGCGCGGTGCTGCTCGCCGACCTCCTCGGCCAGCGCCCGCACCAGCACGCTCCACCCGCTGCGGGTGCGCCGGTCGACCTCGTCCACCTCGAAGGCGACGTTGGTGTGCTGCGCGGCGGCGAGCTTGCTGCCGGGCTGGGTGCGGATGACGATCGTCGTCCCGTCCATGGCGTAGTTGACCGGCACGATCATCGGGAAGTGCTCGGCGTTGACGCCCAGCCGGCCGAACTCGTGGCCGGCGAGCAGGCGGTAGCACTCGTCGACGGGGATGACGTGCATCGTCGCGGCGGACTCGTCGGCGCTCATGGGGTCATCCTGGCCGCGGCCGGGGGAGTGCCGCGACCGGCCGCTCAGGCGTCGCGCTGCCGCCGCGGGGTCGCCCAGGGGTCGTCGGGGTCGAAGTCGTCGGTGTCGCCGTCGGAGTCGGCGCCGCTGTCGGCGCGGCCGGCGGCGTGGCTGTCGGCGTCCGGCGCGCGCCCCTCGCCGACGGCGCGGGCCGCGGCGGCCGCCGCGGCCGCCTCGAGGGCGTCGTCGCGCTCCCGGGCCCGGCGGGCGCGCTCGGCGCGCTCGCGCTCCCGCTCCGCCCGCCGGCCGGTCGGTTCCCCGCCGTCGGCCGCGGGCCGGTCGGGGCGGTCGACCAGGCGCAGCAGGCCCGCGGCCGTGATCGCCAGGCCGATGGGCAGCGGGTAGGCCGCGGCGCGCTCGGTGCCGCCCTCGCCGAGGTAGCCGGTGACCGCGGCCAGGGAGAAGACGGTCATGGCGGTGGCGACGAGGCCGAGCAGCGCGAGCGCCGTCCCCAGCGCCTCCGAGCGGGCCCGCACCGAGTAGGCCAGGCCGACGAGCCCGATCCCGCCGCCGAGCAGGAAGAGGGCAACGCCGAACCGGTGCCAGGTCTCGTCGTCGCCGAGGGGGAGCAGGCCGACGATCACCACCCCGGCCGCGGCGGCGGCCAGCATCGCGGTCGCCACCTGGGCGCCGCGGCCGCGCAGCGCCGGCCGCAGCAGGACGAGCCCGCCGACGATCAGCAGCCCCTGGACCACGAACGAGGCGTTCATCAGCACACGGCCGGGGGAGACCGACGAGCCGAGCAGGCTGATGGTGTCGTCGACGCGCGAGTAACCGAGCTCGTACTGCGCCTGGACGACGGTCTCGACGACGAAGAACTGCAGGGTCAGCAGCCAGAGGAGGGCGCCGAGGCGCAGCCGGGCGGGTGTCACGCCGCCCATGGTCCCAGCCCCGGCCGGGCGGACGGCGGGAGCGCCAGCCGCGCCCGGACGACGGCGAGCTGTGCCGTGGACAGCCACGACGGGTTGCTGCCGGCCGGCATCCGCAGCACCTCCGCGCCGGAGGCGACGGGGTCGGCGAGCAGGTCGGCGCGCGGGACCGGCTCGGCCAGCAGCGTCAGGTCGAGCGCGACCTCGGGGCCGCCGGCGTCCTCGGTGACCTCGCCGGCCACGACGCCCACCGCGTGCACGCCCGGCGCGGTCCGGCCGCTCACCCACAGCAGGCAGGCCTGGCCGGGTCGCAGGAGGTCCAGCCGGTAGGAGCGGCGCAGGCACCGCGGGAGCCGGCGGGTCTCCCCGGCCGACCAGCCGGGCGCGAGCTCGCCGGGCGCGCGGCTGCTCTTGACCACCCAGCAGGCCACGTCGCCGGGCGAGAGGCGGGTCACCCGCCCAGCCAACCAGGCGGCCCCGGCCGCGGGGGACGATGGGGCCCGTGCCCGCCGCCGTCCCCGCACCCGGTCCCCGGGCCGCGGCGGCACCGGCCGGCGGGTTGCCGGAGGGGCACCGCGCCGGGTCGCGCGGCCAGCGCCGGGCGTCGCTCGCGGTCTTCCTCGCCGGGCTCGCCGTCTTCGCGATGCTCTACGAGCCGCAGGTGCTCCTCCCGGAGCTCACCCGCTCGTTCGGGGTGACCCCGGGCGCCGCCACGCTGGCGGTCTCGATCTCCACCGCCGGGCTGGCCCTGGGCCTGCTGGTGCTCGGGCCGCTGTCGGACCGGCGCGGCCGCACCACCATCCTGCGGGCCAGCCTCGCCGTCTCGGTGGCGCTCGCCGGGGTGCTGGCGGTCGTGCCGAGCTGGGAGTTGCTGCTCGTCGTCCGGGCGCTGCAGGGGTTCGCGCTCGCCGGGCTGCCGGCCGTGGGCGTCGCCTACCTGCGGGAGGAGCTGCACGCGTCGGTCGCCTCGCGGGGCATCAGCCTGTACGTCGGCGGCACGGCCATCGGCGGGCTGTCCGGCCGGGTGCTCGGCGGGCTGCTCGCCGACCTGGGCGGCTGGCGGACGACGATGGCCGGCATCGCGGTGCTCTCGGCCGCCTGCGCCGCCGCGGTGTGGGTGCTGCTGCCGCCGTCCCGCCGGTTCCGGCCGGTGCCGCGCACCGGGCGGCCGGTCCGGCAGCTGGCCGCGGCCTTCACCGACCCGGTGCTGGTGGGCCTGTACGCGGTGGCGGCGCTGCTGATGGGCGGGTTCGTGGCGGTCTACAACGCCGCGACCTTCCGGCTGGAGGACCCGCCGTACGCGCTGGCCCCGTCGGTCGCCGGGCTGGTCTTCCTCGCCTACCTGCTGGGCTCGGCCAGCTCGCCGGCCGCGGGCGCGCTGGCCGACCGGTGGAGCCCGCGGCTGGTGGTCCCGCTCGCCGCGGTCGTGATGCTCGGCGGGGTGCTGCTGACCCTGGCCGCGCCGCTGGCCCTGTTCGTCGTCGGGCTCTGCGTGCTCACGACGGGGTTCTTCGCCGCGCACGGGGTGGCCAGCTCGTGGGTGGCGACCCGCGCCGCCTACGGGGAGCGGGCGGTCGGCCAGGCCGCCTCGCTGTACTCGTTCTGGTACTACGTCGGCTCGTCGGTCGGCGGCACGCTGGCCGGGCGGGCCTGGTCGACCGGCGGGTGGCCGGCGGTGGTGTGGCTGGCCGGCGGGACGAGCGCCGCCGCGGTGGTGCTGACCGCGGTCCTGGGGCGCACCCGGGCGCTCGTCCCGCCGCCCGACCCCGCCGCCGGGGCCGGGCGCGAGCCCTAGTCGGTCGCGGAGTGGATCTGGTCGCCGGCCGGGTCCGCGTCGTCGGAGCCGACGGCCTGCCGCTCCTGCTCGGTGCGGTGCTGCAGTGCGTCGTCGTTGGGTCGGTCGTACCCGCCGGCGTGCTGGCTGCGGTCGCGCGGCGCCGACTCCTGGGTGTCCATGACGTCGTCGAGCGTCGGCTCGTCGGGCGTGCTCATGTCAGTCCTCCGCTCTCTCTGGTGGTGTCCGCTCCGGCCATAGCCCGGTGCCGCCCGCGGTAACCCCCGCAGCGGGGCGGCCGTCGTCTCAGCGCTGCTCGAGCGCCGCCGCGGGCAGCCAGGCCTCCATCAGCACCGAGCCCGCCGGCCCGGCGACGGTGAACGCCACCCGGCCGTGCCAGCCGTCGTCGGTCTGCCGCCACTCCACGAGCAGCCCCGGCCACACGCCGGGCGCCCCGGGCGGGTCGTGCACCCAGCAGTGCCGCCCCCGCCCGTCGGCCCGGCGGGTCACCGGCGGCGGGGCGGGCAGGTCCCGGACGTCGGGCGGCGGGGCGGGCGCCGCGGCCGCGGCCGCCTGGGGGAACGGGGCGTCCCAGTCCTCCTCCGCGGAGGGGACGCCGGACCGCGCCGCGCGCTCCCCGAGCGAGCGACCCGAACGCCCCCGCTGCATGCCCCCGGCCACGGGGAGAGTCTGGCACGGTGGTCGAACACGTGTTCGGTCGACACGGCGGTCGGCTGCCCCGTCGTGGGGCGCCCGGGTGCACGGGGGAGACGACGGACGCTCCGCCGGTGCCCCCGGGGGGTGGGCACCCGCCGAGCGTCCGGGAGGGGTGGGGTCCGGCCGTCAGGCGACGGGCGCGATCCGGCCCTCGCCGCCGACGGGGTAGTCCGCCGCGGTCACCACGCCGCCGAGGTCCTCGACCAGGTAGCGCTCGAAGGCCTCCTGGTAGGTGACCGGCAGGACCGCGAAGTCGACCCCGTCGAAGGGGTAGCCGTCCCCGCCACGCAGCAGGAAGTCGATCGTGGCGACCGAGATCGTCTCCAGCGCGCCGGTGGGGACGCCGTCCTCGACCAGGACGGTGCCGTCGTCGAGCACCAGGTCCACGATCCGCGAGCCGGTCGGCCGCGCCGGGTCGTAGCTCACCCGGTAGCCCGCCGCCTGGGCGAACGAGCCCGCGGGCTGGAGAACGCCGTCCACGACGGCGGCCGAGAGCCCGTGCTCGACGCCCGCGATGAAGGTGGCCACCGGCATCTCCGGGGCGACGGCGACGAAGTTGGCGAACGGCAGCACCGTGTAGGTGTCCAGCGCGGAGATCGTGCCGGCCGGCAGGACGGAGGCGTTGCGGATGCCGCCGCCGTTCTGCAGCGCCACGACGGGCGCCGCCACGCCCGCGGCCTCGGCCTCCCGCTGCCCGGCCGCCAGCAGGGCGTCGGTGGCGAGGTCGCCGAGGTTGGTCTCCCGGCTGCGGACGTCGTTGCGGATGCCGTTCAGCGGCACCTCGGAGGTGGCGACGACGGTCTGCTCCAGCGCCTGGGTGTAGGCCTGCACCGGCTGCACCACCTGGGCGTTGACCGCGGCGTCGGGCTGGACGGCGTCCGGGCCCTGCGCGGCCACGGGGATGGGGCGGGAGGCGGCCTCGTCGACCGTCAGCACCTCGCCCTCGTCGTCGAAGTTCACGACCAGCCGGCCGACGTAGGTGTAGAGCGCGTTCGTGGTGACGACCGGGACGATCTCGCCCTCGGCGTCCCGCGGCGTCAGCGGGTAGGGGCCGTAGGGCGTGACGCCGTTGGCGACCAGCGGGTCGCCGTCCGAGGCCAGGAGCTCGTGACCGCCGCCGCCGACGATCACGTCCACGCCGGAGAGCTGTCCGGCGAGGGCGACCTCGTTGTCGATGTCCTGCAGGTGCGAGACGAGGACGACCTTGTCGACCCCCGCCGCCTCGTACGCCGCGGCCTGCCGGTTCGCGATGGCGGCGAGGTCGGGGTCGACCGTCACGCCGCGGGAGCTGGTCAGCCGCGGGAGCTCGGGCGTGGTCAGGCCGATGACGCCGACCTGCTCGCCGCGGATCCGCTCCACGTGGCTGGTCACGATCGTGCCGTCCTCGACCCGGGCCAGCAGCGCGGGCTCGGCCGCGAAGCCCAGGTTGCCCGAGACGAACGTCGTCCCCTCGACGTCCTCGAGCCACTGCGCGAGGAACTCCGGGCCGAGGTCGAAGTCGTGGTTGCCGAGGATCGAGACGTCGAACCCGGCGGCGGTGAACGCGGTCGCGTCGTAGATCGGCTGCCCGCTGTCCTCGCTGGCGGCCAGCTGGGCGCCGGGCAGGAAGTTGTCGCCGGCGGAGATCGTGAGGACGCCGCGCTTGCCGGCCTGGCCCTGGCCGGGAGCGCCGGTGACGGCGGCGTGCTGCTGCTGCTGGACCAGCTCGACGAAGCGGTCGACGCCGCCGTAGGTGCCGCCGTCCGTGCCGGTGACCGGCAGCAGGGAGGACTCGAGGTCGTTGGCGTGCAGGATCGTCAGCGTGAAGTCCGGCCGGGCGGCGCCGGGGGACTCCGCCGGGGGCTTCGCGGAGGCGGTGCCGGCGAGGGCGCCGGTGGTGAGGGTCGCGGCGGCGACCGTGAGGACCACGGTGCCGCGGCGCAGTGCGCGGGAAGGCATGACGCTCCGGGTGTCGGGGGCTGAGCGTTACGGACGGTTCCGGGCCAATATGACCACGACGTGACGGCGTCATGAGTCTTGGGTGACCATTGTGATCACGCAAGGTCACCCCTCGTCACCTTCGGTTCATGTCGTGACCTTACGGTCTGAGTCGTTCCGTCGTCCCTCGGAAGGACAGCCCGTGCCCGTACCCCCGAGCTGCCGGCGCTCCCCGGCCCGCCGCACCGCCCTCGCCTCGACGGCCGCGGCGGCTGCGGTCGCCGCCGCCGTGGCGGCTCCCACGGCGGCCTCGGCCGCCCCGCCGGCCGCCCCGTACCTGGCCGAGATCCACTACGACAACGCGGGCACCGACGCCGGCGAGTTCGTCGAGGTCCACCTCCCGCCCGGCACCACCTCCGCCGGCCTGTCCGTCATCCTCTACAACGGCGGGACGCCGTACGACACCGATCCCGTCCCCACGGTCACCGCGCCGGCAGACGCCCCGGCCGCCGCGGTGGTCGCGTACGCGGCGAACGGCATCCAGAACGGCCCGGTGGACGGCGTCGCCCTCGTCCGGGGCACCGAGGTGCTGGAGTTCCTGTCCTACGAGGGCGTCGTCACCGCCACCGGCGGCTCGGCCGCCGGGCTGACCAGCACCGACATCGGTGTGAGCGAGACCGGCAGCGAGCCGCCCGGGCAGTCGCTGTCCCGCACGTACGACGCCGCGGCGGACGCCCTGGTGTGGTCCGGCCCCGCCGCCGCGACGCCGGGCACGGTGGGCCCGGCGGCACCCGGCGGCGAGGAGCCGCCGCCCGGCGGGGCGCTGTGCGACGCCGAGCCGACCCACGAGGTCGGGGCGGTCCAGGGCAGCGGCGCGGCCACCCCGCTCGGGGGCCGGGAGGTGACGGTGTCCGGGGTCGTCGTCGCCGATCTCGAGGGCTTCGACGGCTTCCACCTGCAGGACCCCGACGGCGACGGCGCGGCGGCCACCTCGGACGGTGTCTTCGTGTTCAGCCCCGACGCCGCGGTCGACCTCGGCGACACGGTCACCGTCCGCGGCGTGGCGAGCGACCGGTTCGGGCAGACACAGGTGTCGGCGGGGGCCGCGGTCGCCGTCTGCGCCGAGGGCAGCGCCGCCGACCTGCCGGAGGCCGCGGCGCTGGACCTGCCGGCCGACGACGCGGCCCGCGAGCGGCTCGAGGGCATGCTCGTCGCACCGGTCGACCCCCTGACCGTCAGCGAGGTCTTCGACCTGACGAGCTTCGGCGAGCTCACCCTCTCCGCGGGCGGGCTGCTCGTGCAGCCGACGGAGCTCGCCCGGCCGGGCACCGCGGAGGCCGCGGCGATCGCCGAGGCCAACCGGCTGCGGCGGATCGTCCTGGACGACGGCGTCAGCGCGCGGGTCGGCACGACGACCGCCCCGTACCTCTCGCCGGCCACCCCGGTGCGGGTCGGCGACGAGCTCACCTTCACCGAGCCGCTGGTGCTCGGCTACGGCTTCGACCAGTGGCGGCTGCAGCCGGCCGACGGGACGGCGGACGGCGTGTTCGCCCCGCAGGACACCCGGCCGGAGGCCCCCGAGGGCGTGGGCGGCGACCTGCAGGTCGGCGCGTTCAACGTGCTCAACTACTTCCTGACCACGAGCGGACCAGACGCCCGCGGCGCCCGCAGCCCGGAGCAGCGGGAGCTGCAGGCCGGCAAGATCGTCCCGGCGATCCTCGCCCTGGACGCCGAGGTCGTCACGCTGATGGAGGTCGAGGACACCGACTCCACCGGGTACAGCGCGGGCGACGCGGACCAGGCGCTGGCCGACCTGGTGGACCGGCTGAACGCCGCGACCGGCGGCGGGCAGCAGTGGGCCTACGTGCCGCTGCCCGCCGAGCTGTACGCCGTGGACCGCGACGTCATCCGCAACGGCATCGTCTACCGCGCCGACGTCGTCCAGCCCGTGGGGGCCCCGGTCGGCCACGTGGACGAGGCGGCGTTCGACAACGCGCGGGAGCCGGTCGCGCAGACCTTCGCCGCCGACGGCGACACGTTCACCGTGGTCGCCAACCACCTGAAGTCCAAGAGCCCCGGCGCCCCGACCGGTGACGACGTCGACGCCGGCGACGGACAGGGGGAGTGGAACGGCGACCGGGTGCGGCAGGCGCGATCGCTGGCGGGCTTCGTGCAGCGGCTGCGCGAGCAGACCGGTGATCCCGACGTGCTGCTGATGGGCGACTTCAACGCCTACACGCGGGAGGACCCGATCGAGGTGCTGCGGGCGGCCGGCCTCACCGACCTCGGCGAGCGGCTGGACCCGGGCCGGTACAGCTACGTGTTCGACGACATGTCCGGTTCGCTGGACCACGCGCTGGCCACCGCGGAGCTGACCGGCAAGGTCACCGACCTGACCCACTGGAACGTCAACGCGGTCGAGTCCTTCGCCTACCAGTACTACGGCGACCCGGATCTGTACGCGGCCGACCCGTACCGGTCCAGCGACCACGACCCGCTCGTCCTCGGCATCGACCTCGAGGAGCGTTGCCAGGGCCTGCTGCCCACGATCGTCGGCACCGACGGCGACGACACGCTGCGCGGCAGCAACGGGGTCGACGTGATCATGGGCCTGGGCGGGGACGACACGATCGTCGGCGGCACCGGCGACGACGTGGTGTGCGGTGGCCGCGGGGACGATGTCCTGAGCGGGGAGAACGGCGCCGACGCGCTCTCCGGCGGGTTCGGCGACGACCGGCTCGCCGGCGGCAACGGCGACGACCGGCTGGTCGGCGGCCCGGACGACGACGTCCTGGACCAGGGCCGGGGCGCCGGCACCACCGAGCAGGCCGGCGCCGAGTCCTGACCGCCCCCTGACCGCTCCCGGCGCGGGCACCGGCTCCCCGGTGCCCGCGCCGGACCGGCGTCAGGCGGGCTTCGCGGCGCCGTCGGCCAGCGTGCGGGCCACGGTCTGCAGCAGCTCGTGCCGCGGCAGGTCGTCCACGAGCACCGGCAGCGGCAGCGACCAGTTGGGGCGGTCGGTGGTGCCGGGCATGTTGGGTCGGCGCTCGTCGGCGACGGCGTCCTCCAGCGTGGCCGACAGCAGCAGCGACGGCGCGGAGGCCAGCGCCTCGTGCGCCGTCCGCACCGCGGCCTCCGGCGTCGCCTTCCGCTTCACGCCGCGCAGCCGGCCCAGCAGCTCGGTGCGGCCGCGCTCGAGCTCCTCGTCGGTGCCCGTGCCGTGCTCGCGCTGCTCGGCGAGGTCGGCGCCGGTCCACAGGCCCGCCACGGTGGGCAGGTCGTGGGTGGTGATCGCGGCCATGGCCTCGGCCGGCCAGTCCGCCGGGTCGTCGTCCTCGAACCACAGCAGCCGGTAGCTGAGCACGCCGTGCTCGGCCATCGCCTCGCGCACGCCCTCCTCGACGGTGCCGAGGTCCTCGCCGACGACCAGCGCCTGCGCGCGGTGGCTCTCCAGCGCGACGATCCCCAGCAGGTCCTCGGCGGGGTAGCGGACGTACGCGCCGTCCGCGGCGCTGCCGTCGGCCGGCACCCACCACAGCCGGAACAACCCCATCACGTGGTCGATGCGCAGGCCGCCGGCGCCGGCCATGGTGGCCCGGATCGACTGGACGAACGGCTCGTAGTCCGCGGCCCGCAGGCGCCAGGGCACCAGCGGCGGGGAGCCCCAGTCCTGGCCCTGGGAGTTGAAGGCGTCCGGCGGGGCGCCGACGCTGGCCCCCTGCGCCAGCACGTCCTGCCAGGTCCAGGCGTCGGCGCCGCCGCCGGCCACGCCGATGGGCAGGTCCTGGATGACCGTCATGCCCTCGGTGGCCCGCTCCAGCTGCAGGTGCAGCGCCCACTGCAGCCAGGCGTGGAAGGCGACGTCGCGCTCGTGCTCGGCGACGAACCGGCCGACGTCCTCGCTGCGCGGGTCGCGCAGCCCCGCCGGCCAGGTGTGCCAGTCGGGGCCGTGCTCGTCGGCGATCGCGCACCAGGTCGACCAGTCCTGCAGCTTCTGCCCCTGGTGCCACCACCAGTCGGGGAACGCCGGGTCGTCGCGGCCGGTCGCGTCGAACACCCGGCGCAGGACG
Source organism: Blastococcus sp. SYSU D00868 (assembly GCF_054050575.1). Lineage (NCBI taxonomy): Bacteria > Bacillati > Actinomycetota > Actinomycetes > Geodermatophilales > Geodermatophilaceae > Blastococcus > Blastococcus sp. SYSU D00868. The sequence goes on along the minus strand of NZ_JBJGZO010000023.1, from coordinate 27,501 downwards.
GCGCGCTTGCGGGCCCAGATCGCGTCGCGGTCGATCAGCTCGGCGTCGGAGAGGGCGCGGCCGGCGTCCTCGTCGAGGTCGACGGCCTCCGCGCCGGGGACCTCGGGCACCCGCAGGTAAATCGGGTTGCGGAAGCGGCGGGTGGCCGGCAGGTAGGGGCTGGCCTCCTGCTGCGGCGTCGGCGCGACGGCGTGCAGCGGGTTGATCAGGACGAACCCCGCCCCCTGCTCCGCGGCCATCTCCCGGATCGCGCGCAGGTCGGCCAGGTCGCCGATGCCCCAGCTGCCGCGGCTGCGGGCGGCGTACAGCTGCACCGCCCAGCCCCAGGTCCGCTCGGGCAGCCAGCACCGGCCGGGCGTCACGATCAGCCGCCGCCGGTGCCCGCCGGGGACCTGCAGCCAGTGGTAGCCGAGCGGGAAGTCGTCGTCGAGCTCGCCGTCGACGGTGCGGGTGGAGCCGTCCTCGAGGGTCACCTCGGCCTCGTCGACCTCGAGCGCGTCGCCGGGGCGGGCCACGATCGGGGCGCGGTCCTCCAGGTCCTCGGGTGGCGTGCCGATCACCTCCCGCAGCCGGTCGATGGTGGCCTGCTCGACCTGGTGCTCCTCGTCGAGGGCGTCGAGCCAGCTGGCGTCGATGCCCCACTCGTCGGTCGTCGGGGTGCGCGTCACGCCCCCGATACTCCCCAGCGCCCCCGGCCTCCGCAGCGCAAGCCGGGCGTGGTGCCGGTCTCCTCCCGGCGCGACACCCGCCGTCGTCCCGCCGGCGGACGGGCCCGCGGCCTGGCCGACGGCCGGGTCGGGCCGCGCACCGGGAGGTGGCGACCGACGCCGCGCGGGTGGCCGACCTGGTCGCCGCGGTGCTCACCCCTTGAGGTGAGCGCACCCCGCTGGGGCTCGGGCGGTGGGCCCGCGCTGCCGAAGGGGAGGGGTGACGCTCCCGACGGAAGGCCGACCCGTGGACCCCGCTCCCCCCCGACCCGACCGCCCCCGCGACCCCGCCGTCCCGGTGGCGTGGGGTGCCGCGGCGGTGCTCGCGGGTGCGCAGGGCGTCGTCGCGGCCGGGACCGCGGGGCCCGGCGCCGTCCTGGCCCACCTCGCCCTGGCGCTGGGGACCGCCGCCGCCGCGGGGACCGCCGCCGCCCGCTCGGCGCGGGCCCGGCAGCGGCGCAGCGAGGCCGAGCTGGCCGCGCTGGCGTTCTCCGACGGGCTGACGGGGCTGGCCAACCGGGCGCTGTTCACCGACCGGCTCGAGCAGGGGCTGCGCCGCACCGCGCGCAGCGGGGGAGAGGTCGCCGTCGTCTTCCTGGACCTGGACGGCTTCAAGAACGTCAACGACAGCCTGGGCCACCAGGCCGGGGACCAGCTCATCCAGCGCGTCGCCGCGATCCTGCAGGGGGCGGTGCGCACCGAGGACACGCTGGCCCGGCTCGGCGGTGACGAGTTCGCGATCCTGGTCGAGCACGGGGCCGGGCAGAGCGTCCCCGAGGCCACGCGGATCGCCGAGCGCGTGCTCGCCGCGCTCGAGGAGCAGGTCGACCTCGACGGCCGCCGGGTCGCCGTCTCGGCCAGCATCGGCATCGCCACCGGGGACAACTCCCTGGGGGAGGTCACCGCCACGGCGGACTCGCTGCTGCGCGACGCCGACAACGCCATGTACTGGGCCAAGGGCGCCGGCCGGGGCCGCTACGTCGTCTTCGACCCGCAGATGCGCTCGGCCGCCGCCGAGCGGCTGCGGCTGGAGCAGGACCTGTGGGCCGCGCTGCCCGGCGAGCAGTTCCGGCTGGTCTACCAGCCGGTCGTGGACCTGGGCAGCGAACGGGTGGTCGGGTTCGAGGCGCTGATCCGCTGGGACCACCCGTCGCTCGGCGTCGTCCTGCCCGAGCGGTTCCTGCCGGTGGCCGAGGACATCGGCCTGATCGGGGACGTCGGCCGGTGGGTGCTGCGGGAGGCCTGCACCGCCGCGGCGCGGTGGCAGCGGGAGCACCCGCAGGCGGGCGGGCTGTCGATGGCCGTGAACGTCTCGCCGTCGCAGCTGGCGTCGCCGGGGTTGGTGGAGGCGGTCGCCGACGCGCTGGCGGACAGCGGGCTGGCACCGTCGTCCCTGGTGCTGGAGCTGACCGAGTCGGTGCTGGTCCGCGACCCGGTGCTGGCCGCCGAGCGGCTGCGCGAGCTGCGGGCGCTGGGGGTGAAGCTGGCCCTGGACGACTTCGGCACCGGCTACTCGTCGCTGTCGCACCTGCGCCAGTTCGCCGTCGACATCCTCAAGATCGACCGGTCGTTCGTCAGCACCATCGACGACGCCGAGGCCCTGCCGGCCATCCTGCGCGGGCTGATCAACCTCGGGCACACACTGGACCTGGAGATCGTCGCCGAGGGGATCGAGCAGGAGCGGCAGCGCACCCACCTGCGCGACGGCCGCGTCGGGCTGGCGCAGGGCTTCCTCTTCGCCGCGCCGCTGGAGTCCACCGACGCGGAGCTGCTGCTGCTCGGCCAGTCGGGCGGGACGCCGCCGGCCGGGGACGGCGTGCCCGCACCGCGGCGCAGCGGCACCGGCGCCGCCGGCCGGGACGCCGCCCCGGCCTGAGCCGCCCTGGGCCGAGGCGTTGGCCCGACAGCGGCCGTGACCGGCCTCAGGACGGCCGGTCACGGGACACCGCCCTCTGGTCGCGCGCGGAACCCGACCTGTCCGGTGGCCGGGCCCCCGCCGGTCGGGTAGGCACGGCCGCATGCCGGTCATCGGGTTCCACAACTCGCACGAGCAGGTCCACCCGCGCGAGCTCCTGGTCGCGGTCCAGCACGCGGAGGAGGTCGGCTTCACCGCGGCCATGTGCTCGGACCACCTCACGCCCTGGAACCCGCGCCAGGGCGAGTCGGGGTTCGCCTGGTCGTGGCTGGGCGCCGCGATGGCGACCACGAGCCTGCCCTTCGGGGCGGTCAACGCCCCCGGCCAGCGCTACCACCCGGTCATCGTCGCCCAGGCGATCGCCACCCTCGGCGCCATGTTCCCGGGCCGGTTCTGGGTGGCGCTGGGCAGCGGCGAGGCGATGAACGAGCACGTCACCGGCGACCCCTGGCCGCGCAAGGAGCTGCGCGACGCCCGGCTGCGCGAGTGCGTCGACGTCATCCGGGCGCTGCTGGCCGGCGAGGAGGTCAGCCACGACGGCCTGGTCCGCGTGGACCGGGCGAAGGTCTACACGCTCGCCGACCCGCAGCCGGCCCTCATCTGCCCGGCGGTCAGCGTCGAGACCGCCCGCCGCGGGGCCGACTGGGCCGACGGGCTGGTCACCATCAACCAGCCGCACGACAAGCTGCGGCAGATGATCGCCGCCTACCGGGACGCCGGCGGCCGCGGCAAGCTCGTCCTGCAGGTGCACGTCTCCTGGGACCCCGACCCCGACCGGGCCCTCGGCATCGCCCACGACCAGTGGCGCAGCAACGTCTTCCCGCCGCCGCTGTGCTGGGACCTCGACAGCCCCGAGGCCTTCGAGCAGGCCAGCGCGCACGTCACGCCCCAGGGCGTCACCGACGCCGTCAAGGTGTCGGCCGACCTCGACCAGCACGCCGCCTGGCTCGCCGATTACCTCGACCTCGGCTTCGAGGAGATCTACCTGCACCACGTCGGCAAGGAGCAGACGGCGTTCCTCGACGCCTTCGGCGCGCACGTGCTGCCCCAGCTCGGCGTCACCGCGCCGGCCCCGGTGCAGGCGATCGACCCGCCCGGCCCGGACGGTCCCTGGCGGCCGCGGCAGGATCCGGTCCGGTCCTCGATGGCCTGACCGCCCGGCGTCCGCTGCCGGCGGACGCCCTCGCCGGCCGCACGACCGTCATCCCCAGCTGATCGACCGCCCGGAGGGCGGCGCGGACAGGGCGGGCGACGACGCGGGGCCCGCCGCTCGGCTGGCGGACCCGCGCGTCCCCGGCCAGGGTCGGCAGCAACCCCGAGCCCGAGGGAGCCCACGCATGCGGATCACCGACACGAGCGACCTCTGGTGGAAGACCGCGGTCGTCTACTGCCTGGACGTCGAGACCTACATGGACTGGGACGGCGACGGCTGCGGCGACTTCGCCGGCCTGGCCCAGCGGATCGACCACCTGGCCGACCTCGGCGTCACCTGCCTGTGGCTGATGCCCTTCTACCCGACCGCCGAGCGCGACGACGGCTACGACATCACCGACTTCTACGGCGTCGACCCGCGGCTGGGCACCCACGGCGACCTGGTCGAGTTCGTCCGCACCGCCAACGACCGCGGCATGCGTGTGATCGTCGACCTCGTCGTCAACCACACCTCGAGCCGGCACCCGTGGTTCGAGCAGGGACGGCAGGCCCGCGACGCGCCGTTCCACGACTTCTACGTCTGGCGCGACGACGAGCCGCCGGACACCTCCGACCAGGTCGTCTTCCCCGACCAGGAGGACTCGATCTGGACGCGCAACGAGCCGACGGGGGAGTGGTACCTGCACCGCTTCTACAAGGAGCAGCCCGACCTCGACGTGACCAACCCGCGGGTCCGCGACGAGGTCGCCAAGGTGATGGGCTTCTGGTTACAGCTCGGCCTCGACGGCTTCCGGGTGGACGCCGTGCCCTTCTTCCTCGAGACCCAGGGCGGCGCCGACGCCGAGGGCTTCGCCGATCCCCACGCCTACCTGCAGGCGCTGCGCAAGGTGGTCAACCGGCGCACCGGCAGCGGCGTCCTGCTCGGCGAGGTGAACCTGCCGCACGAGGAGCAGGCGCGGTTCCTCGGCGGCACCGAGGGCGACGAGCTCACGATGGCCTTCGACTTCATCGCCATGCAGGCCATGTACCTGTCCCTGGCCCGCGCCGACGCCGGCCCGCTCACGCGGGCGCTGACCGGCCGTCCCGCCGTCCACCCGGACAGCCAGTGGGCCACGTTCGTGCGCAACCACGACGAGCTGACCCTCGACAAGCTGAGCGAGGACGAGCGCAAGGAGGTCTTCGCCGCCTTCGGCCCCGAGGAGCGGATGCAGGTCTACGGCCGTGGCCTGCGCCGGCGGCTGCCGCCGATGCTGGACGGCGACCCCCGGCGGATCCGCATGGTCTACAGCCTGCTGTTCAGCCTCCCCGGCACCCCGGTGCTCTTCTACGGCGAGGAGATCGGCATGGGGGAGGACCTGGACGCCGAAGGGCGCCTCGCCGTCCGCACGCCGATGCAGTGGACCGCCGGGCACAACGGCGGCTTCTCGACCGCCGACCCCGACCGGCTGCCCGGCCCCGTGGTGACCGGCGGCTTCGCGCCCGAGTTCGTCAACGTCGCCGACCAGCGGCGCGACCCCGACTCGCTGCTGTCGTTCACGAAGCTGCTCATCCGGCGCTACCGCGAGTGCCCGGAGCTCGGGTGGGGCGAGTTCGCGGTCCTCGACCAGCCGCATCCGGAGGTGCTGGCGCACACCTGCACCTGGGACGACGGCACGCTCGTCGCCCTGCACAACCTGGGCGCCGAGCCGCGCACGGTGCCCCTGGTGCTGGCCGGCTGCGACTCCACCCACCGGCTGGAGGACCTGCTGGTCACGCAGTCGACGGCGATCGCCGACGACGGCTCCGTCGAGCTCACCCTCGACGGCTACGGCTACCGCTGGCTGCGCGTCGTCGCCCAGGAGAGCCGCCGCCTGCTCTGACCCGGTCCGGCGGGGCGGCGGTGGCCGGCCACGGTGCTGAGCACGAAGACCCGGCCGTCGTGCACCCACACCTGCTGGGCGCACTCCGGCGGCCCGGCCAGCGCCTCCTCCATCGCCGGGCCGGTGACCGCGACCGGGTCGACGCTGGTGTGCACCCGCTCCGGCCCGGCGGCCAGGCCCGTGCCCGCGCACTTCAGCGCCGCCTCCTTCAGCGTCCAGGCGCGCAGGAACAGCCCGGACAGCTCGGTGGCCGGCGCCGCCAGCAGCCGGGCGGTCTCGGTCGGCGTCAGCGCCGGCCCGAGCACCGGCTGCCCGTCGAGCTGCTCGAGGTCCACCCCGACGGCCCGCGAGTGCGCCAGCGCGGCCACCACGACCCCGTCGGCGTGCGCGACGCTGACCTCCGGCCCGTCGGCCACGACCGGCCGGTCGGTGGCGGTGCGCTCGATCCGCCACTCGGACGGCGCGCGGGAGGGGTCGTCGGCGCTGAGCAGCAGCCGCAGCAGCGCGCGGCCGGCGAGGTAGGAGTCGCGCCGGCGCGGCGCGGTCATCGCCGCGGCGGCCGCCCGCTCCTCCGGGCTCAGCAGCGCCAGCAGCTCCGGCAGCCGCCGGCGGCAGGCCTCGACGGTGGCGACCTCCAGCCGCACGCCCGGCGGCGGCGGCCCCGGGACCGGGCCGGCCCGCACGGCGTCGAGCAGCTCCCGGACCGGGGCGGCCGCCGGCAGCGGCCGGGCCGGGTTGCCGGCCCACCGCTCGCCGGCGCCCACCTCCTCGCCCTTCATCAGGAACGAGTCGGCCTCGATCACGGCGCCGGCGCCCACCGTCGTCCCGTAGTGCACGTAGGCGCCGACGCCGAGGGTCGCCCCGGCCCCGACCGTCACGACGTCGGACTTGAAGACGCCGTCCTCCAGGGAGTGGCTCTGCAGGGTGGTGTCCTGGTTGAGCGTCACGTCGTCGCCGATGGCCACCAGGTTCCGCTCGGTCAGCCAGGCGCCGTCGTCGAACACCCGCCGGCCGATCCGCACCCGCAGCATCCGCCAGACCAGCGGCTTGAACGGCGTCCCCGTGTACATCTGCACGAAGACCATGCCGGCGACCTTCCAGTACCGCTCGTGCGCCCAGAACTCCCGGTCGTAGATCGAGCAGAGCAGCGGGCGGCGGGGCCGGAAGCAGCGGTCGACCAGGGTGAAGTACGCGGTGGAGAAGACGACCACGCCGAGCAGGCCCAGCCACACGACCTCCACGCCGTGCCGGCCGTGGTGGTCGAGGGTCACGACGGTGATCAGCGTGGTGGCGACGAAGTACACCCACCGGACCAGCAGGAACAGCAGCGCCGTGACGGTGTTGTGCCGGTTCTTGGCCCGCAGGGCGGCCCGCCGGACGGCGGGGTCGTCGAAGCGGGTGTCGTCGTGGTCGCGCTCCACCGAGCGCGGGATCTCGAACGGCGGTGACCCGAGCAGCCCGACGTCGTGCCGCACCGGCCCGTCCACCGGCACGTGCACCTTGCTGGCCAGCAGCACGTTGGCGCCGATCCGGCCGTCCGGCGGGATGCTCAGCGCGTTGCCCAGGTAGTTCCGCTCGCCGACCACGGTCTCGCGCAGCCGGAAGGACGTCGCCGAGAACTCGGCGTTCATCATCGAGACGTTGTCCGAGGCCATCGTCCCGGTGCCCACCCGGCACAGCGCGGGCACCTCGTGGACGACGGTCATCCCGAAGTTGGAGCCGGTCTGCTCCAGCCGCCCGAGGTCCCAGCCCAGCGCCCGCAGCCAGTGCGGGATGGCCGAGCTGTCGCCGAACAGGCCGGCGTAGAAGGGCAGGTTGGTGAACCGGACGACGCTGCGCTGCGCCGACCAGCGCCAGCCGTAGAGCCGGAACACCCGGTCCGGCGGCAGCGCCGGCCGCAGCAGCCGGGCCAGTGCGACGACGAGCACCAGGCCGCCGGCCACCGCGCCCCAGAAGAGGGCCGACGCCTGCAGCGCGTGCACGGCGTAGAACCCGGGATCGCCCAGCCCCAGCCGGCCGAGCTCGTCGAACTCCGGCAGCAGGAAGCCCAGCGCGGCGAACAGCAGCGGCGTCCAGATCAGCGTCCCGCCGGCCACCTGCAGGGCGGCGTAGGCCGCCCGCCGCGGCCGCCCGCACCGGGCCGCGGGCACCGGCGACGGCGGCGTCGCCGACGGCTCGGCCGGCGAGCCGAGCCACCGCTGCCCGGGCGGGATGCTCTGCCCGGGGTGCAGCGCGGAGGCGTGCGCCAGCTCCGCGCCGTCGCCGACGGCGGTGCGGATCTCCAGCACCGTCATCTCGCCCACGACCGCCCCCGCGCCGACGGACACCGGGCCCAGCTCGACCACGCCGTCGACCACGCGGTAGCCGTAGAGGTGCGACTCCTTGCGGATCACGGCGCCGGCGCCGATGGTCACCAGGTCGGTGCACACCGGCAGGTGGTTGGTGAGCACCAGGGCGCCGGGGCCGACCCGCGCCCCCATCGCCCGCAGGTTGAGCGCGGCCAGCGGCGAGCCGTGGAACAGCGCCAGCGGGCTGGTGCGCATCAGCGCCTTGACCACCCACAGCCGCAGGTAGCGCAGCCCCCACACCGGGAACCGGTCGCCGGCCCGCCACCGGCCCACCAGCAGCCACTTGGCCGCGATCGGCAGCAGGCACAGGGCCAGGAACGACACGGTGCCGGCGACCGCGGAGCGGGCGTAGGTGTCGAGGGCGCCGTCGGCGGTGGTGATCCACTCGTGCCCGACCACCACGGCGGCGGCCGCGCCGTAGCAGTAGCCCAGGAAGAGCAGCGCCTGCGCCGCCCCGCACGCCACGTGCCGGTACCGGGGCGCCGGCGGCAGCGCGTCCTGGGCGGGGGCGGGCGCCGCGGCGGCCGCGGGGGCACGTCCGGCCAGCGCGCCGGCCAGCTCGCGGACGGTGGGGTGCTGGTAGACGTCCTTGATGCCGACCGTCGGCAGGTCCGGCCGCTCCCGCACCCGCGCGCAGACGTGGGCCAGCAGCAGCGAGTTCGCGCCCAGGTCGTCCAGCAGGTGGCTGGTCACCGACACCGGCCCCGTCTGCAGGACCGCGCCGACGATGCCCGCCAGCTCCCGCTCCAGGTCGGTCTCCGGCGCGACGTGCGGCCCGGAGACCGCCAGGCTGCGCGGGCCGCGCGGCGGCGGCAGGGCCTTCCGGTCGGCCTTGTCGCTGCTCGTCATCGGGATGACCGGCAGCTCCTCGAGGTAGGCCGGGACCATGTAGGCGGGCAGCCGGGCGCGCAGGTGCGCGTAGACGGCGGCCGGGTCGAGCGGGCCGGCGCCCGGGCGGGGCACGACGTAGGCGACCAGCTCCGTGCCGGCCGGCGCCTCGTGCGGGGCCACGACCGCCTGCGCGACGTCGGGCACCTGCAGCAGCACCGACTCGATCTCGGTCAGCTCGATCCGGTAGCCGCGGATCTTGACCTGCAGGTCGATCCGGCCGTGGTACTCGACCTCGCCGTCGACGATCCGGGCGAGGTCGCCGGTGCGGTAGACCAGGCCGGACGGGTTGCCCGGCAGCCCGACCGGGTCGGGCACGAACGCGCGGGCGGTGAGGTCCGGCCGGCCCAGGTAGCCCTGCGCCAGCCCGGTCCCGCCGATCACCAGCTCGCCGAGCGCGCCGGCCGGCAGCGGCGTGTCGCCGTCGGGGTCGAGCACGGCGACGGCGTATCCCGGCAGCGGCCCGCCGAGGGTCACCGGCCGGTCGGGGGCCACCGTCGTCCAGGTGGCGGTCACCGTGGTCTCGGTCGGGCCGTAGACGTTGAGGAACCGGCGGCCCGGCCGGTGCCAGCGAGCGACCAGGTCCTGCGGGCACGCCTCGCCGGAGACCAGGAGGAAGCGCAGCGCGGGCAGGTCGTCGGGGACGGTGGCCAGCAGGGTCGGCACGCAGCACAGCGCGGTCACCCGCCGCGCGGTGAGGAACTCGTGCAGCTCGGCGCCGAGCAGCTGGCCGCCGGGCGGTCGCGGCACCAGCGTGGCGCCGGCCGCCCACGCCACCCAGATCTCCTCCACCGAGAAGTCGAAGGCGATGGTCAGCCCCTGGTAGACGCGGTCGTCCGGGCGGACGCCGTAGACCTCGGCCGCCACCCGCACGAAGTGGCAGATCGCCGAGTGCGGCACCGCCACGCCCTTGGGCCGGCCCGTGGTGCCCGAGGTGTAGACGACGTAGCAGAGCGGGTCGTCGGGGGCGGCCGGGTCCGGGGCGGGGCGGGCCGGGTCCTCGGCGGCCAGCGCGTCGGCGGAGGCGTCGAGGTCGAGGACGGGCACGCCGACGGCGCCCAGGCGGGCCCGGGCCCCCGCCGTCGTCACCACGAGGTCGACCCCGGCGTCCTCGAGCACGTAGCCGATGCGGTCGGCGGGGAAGGCGACGTCCAGCGGCACGTACGCCGCGCCGGCCTTGAGCGCGCCCAGCAGCGCGGTGTAGGTGGCGACCGGGTCGTCGCTGAGCAGGGCGACCCGCGCGCCGGCGCCCACGCCGCGCCGCCGCAGGTGCGCGGCCAGCCGGTTGGCGCGGGCGTCCAGCGCGGCGTAGCTGAGCGTGAGCTCCCCGGCGTCCACGGCCGGTGCGTCCGGCCGCGCGTCGCAGGTCTCCTCGAACACGTGCTCCAGCCGCCGTCCCGGCGCCCAGCGCACGCCGGCGGGCCCGAGGTCCCCGACGAGGACGGCGGGGCCGGCGGTCGCCGGGGCGGGGGAGGGGGCGTCCATGCCGTCGTCCCGCGGCCGGTCAGCCGGCCAGCGGGAGGGACCTCCGGCCCGGCGACGGCACCGCGTCGGTGAGGGCGCCGATCAGGATCTCGCAGGCGGTGGCGACGACCTCCGAGGTCACGTTCAGCGGCGGCAGCATGCGCACGACGCAGTCGTCGCGCCCGCCGCACTCCAGCACCAGCCCCCGGCGCAGCGCGCGGCCCTGCACGGCGCGGGCGAGCTCGCCGGCCGGGCGGCCGGTGACCGGGTCGGCCAGCTCGACGCCCCACATCAGCCCGATGCCGCGGACGTCGCGGACCCAGGGCAGGTCCCGCAGCGGGGCCAGCAGCCCGGCGATCTGCTCGCCGCGGGCGCGCACGTTGCCCAGCACGTCGTCCCTCCGGACGATGCGCACCGCCTCGGCGCCGGCGGCGAAGGCCAGCTGGTTGCCGCGGAACGTGCCGGTGTGCGCGCCGGGGGCCCAGGTGTCCAGCCGCTGGTCGTAGAGGATCACCGCGACCGGCTGGCCGATGCCGCTGAGCGCCTTGGACGCCACGATCACGTCCGGCTCGATGTCGTACTGCTCGAAGGCGAACCACGTGCCGGTGCGGCCGCAGCCGGTCTGCACCTCGTCGACGACCAGCGGCACGTCGAGCTCGCGGGTCAGCGCCCGCACCCGCCGGACGAACTCCCGGGTGGCCGGCACGACGCCGCCCTCGCCCTGCACCAGCTCGAGGATGACGGCGGCCGGGCGGGCCACCCCGCCGTTGCTGTCGGTCAGGGTGCGCTCCAGGTAGGCCGCGCAGTTGGTGGTGCACTGGTCGGGCCGCAGGTCCAGGGCGCAGCGGCCGCAGTAGGAGAACGGGAAGAAGTGCACGCCCGGCACGCCGTTGGGCACCGGGCTCTTCTGCTCGACCAGGCCGGTCACCGCCATCGCCGCGTGGCTGCTGCCGTGGAACCCGCCCGAGAAGGAGACGACGTCGCCGCGCCCGGTCGCGGTCTTGCACAGCTTCAGCGCCGCGTCGACCGCGTTGGCTCCGGTCGGGCCGCAGAAGTGGATCCGCATCCGGTCGCGCATCCCCGCCGGCAGCATCGACAGCTGGGCCTGCACGAACGCGTCCTTGGCCGGGGTGGGGAAGTCCAGACCGTGGGTGTGCCGGGCCAGCTGCGCGGCCGCCACCCGCACCAGCTCGGGGTGGTTGTGGCCCAGGGAGAGCACGCCGGCGCCGGCGAGGAAGTCGATGAACACGTTGCCGTCCACGTCGCGCACGAAGCAGCCCGCGGCCTCGTCGATCGCCACCGGCAGGTGCCGCGGGTAGGTGCGGGCGTTGGACTCCCAGCGCTGCTGGTGGGCCAGCAGCTCGCGGGAGCGGGGGCCGGGCAGGTCACCGACCACGCGGGGCCGGGCGTGCGCGAGGTCGCCGGGCCCGGCCGCCACCGGCGGCGGGGGCAGCAGCACCTGGGTCCCGGGGGTGGGGCCCGGGTCCGGCCGGGCCGTGCCGTTCGGCGCGCTGGGATCGAGGTCGGCGCGGGGGTCGGTCGTCGCGGTCATGAGCGTGGTCCCGTCTGCTCGGGGCGTCGGCAGGGGGGAGGACGTCGGTGCGGCGCGCGGGCCGGTGCCGGCTCGCCCGCCGGCGGGGCACCGGGGCCCTCGGGCCGGGCACGCACCGCTCCTCCCATGTCCTTGTCACGGACGCCGGTCGCAGCCGGTTCACAGCCGGTTCACAGGCATCCGAAACAATTCCGAAACCCCACGGGTCGTGACACTCCGCGTCCGGACCGCTGCGGACAGGCGGCCCGGGCCGAGCGGGGTCCTCTCGATGAGTCACCTCGTCGATACGGTGAGGTGACGACACGGCGAGATGTCGACACACGGGCCGGAGGTCCCGGGAGCGTCGGTGGGCGGGCCTAGCGTCGCCGCCGATGTCCGAGCCCACCGCACCCCCCGTCCCGGCCGGCCCGTCGAACGAGACCGGCCCCATCCCGCCGTACTTCGGTCCTCTGGGCCGAGCGGACCGGACGCCGCAGCCGCGGCCCGCCGAGGGCGCGCTGCCCGAGGACGGCCCGCCGGCGCACGGCGCCACCGCGGTCGGCGCGGAGCCGACGACCGCCGAGGCGCCCACGGTCGTGGAGCCGGCCGTCGCGGGGGCGTCGGCCGAGCCGGTGCCGGGACAGCCGGTCCCGGCCGTCCCCGGTCCGGCGGGCGGGCCCGTGGCCGCGTGGGCGCTGACCGGTGACGCCGGCGCGAACGGCCCCGACGCCGCGCCGCCGGCCCCGCCCGGCACCTTCCCGACGACGCCGGTCACCAGCCGGCCCACCGTCCGCGCCCGCCGGCGTGCCCCGCTGACCCGGATGGGCCCGTGGGCGCCGGCCGCCGGGGCACTGCTGGGGCTGGCCGCCGGGCTCGTCGCCGTCGCGTTCCTGGCCGACCGCGCCGACGCCTTCGGTGAGGGGCTGGCGCTGGTCTTCCTGGTGATCGGCCTGACCATGCTCGGCGCGGCCGGGGCGCTGCTGGCCGACGAGGTGCGCCTGGTGCGCCGCGGAGCCCGGGAGGCAGCCGTCCGCCCGGCCTGGGTGGAGGCGACCGCCGGGCTGCTCAACGGCCTCACCCCGGCGCGGCTGCTGCTGGGCGCCGCCGCGTTCGTGCTCTTCCTGGCCGCGTACGTGGGGCGCTGAGCCCCCCGGGGGCGTCAGTCCTGCAGCGCGGCGGGGTCCAGGCGGCCGGCGACGACGTCGGCCGCGACGTCGTCGACCACCCGGTCCGTGGCGAACGCGTGCGCCCGCAGCACCGTGAGCGCGGCGACGACGTCCGTGCCGAGCACGACCGACACGATCCCCGTGGCCTGCCAGACGGCGACGCGGCGGCGGGCGTCGGGGGCGTCCCACCAGCGCGGGGCGCTGTCGCTGGTGTCGCTGGCCCGGACCAGCTCCTCGGTGAGGCAGAGCAGGACCGTCTCGACGTCGTCGCGCGGCACCCGGGTCAGCTGCTCCCGCTCGGTCGTGTAGAGGTCGAGCACGACGGTCGGGCCCATCGGCGGGGCCAGCGGCAGCGACAGGACGGCGGCGAACGGCGTCTCGCCGATCAGCGCGGCGTGCAGCGCCGGCCAGTTGCGGGCGATGTCGTCGAGGTCGAAGGCGATGCCCTGGCCGGTGTCGTGCGCCCGGAGGCAGGGCCCGTCGCCGTGGGTGAACTGCAGCCGCTCGGCCAGCGCGGCCGACGGGTCGCTGGCGCCCACCGGCGTCCGCAGGCCCGCGCCCTCGTGGATGCTCAGCCCGGCGCCGTCCACGGGCAGCGCCTGCGCCGCGGCGCGGGCCAGCCGGGTGGGCAGCATGTCCGGCCCGGCGAGGTCGTCGGGCACCGGCTCCTGCAGCGCCTCGAGGAAGCGGGACCCGGGGTCCTCGGTGCTGGTCATGCCGTCCCCTCCGTCGCACCCGGCGCCGCTTCCGCTCGGCGCGCCGCAGGACAGCCTGCTGCCTCGCGGCGGTGGCCACCACTCAGCCGAAGGCCTCGACCGCCAGGTAGACCGCCAGGCCGATCCCGGCGACGGCGATGACCCGGCGCAGCGCGGCCGGCGGGCTGCGCCGCACCACCCGCGGGCCGATCAGCCCGCCGCCGAGGAGCCCGATGGCGAGCGGGAGCGCGGCCGACCAGGCGACGTCGGTGAGGACGACGTAGGCCAGCGCCGCCACCCCGTTGGCGACCGCCAGGACGGCGTTCTTCATCGCGTTGCTGCGCGGCAGGCCCTCCCCGGTCGAGAGCAGGAGCGTGGCCAGCATGAGCACGCCGGCCGCCGCGCCGAAGTAGCCGCCGTAGACGCCGATCCCGGCGATCGCGGCGGGCAGCCAGCGCGGGTCACCGGGGTGCCCGGCGTGCGCGGCGACGCCCTCGGCGGCCAGCTCACGGGGCGGGCGCTGCACGAGGATGGCCACCGACGCCGCGGCGATCAGGAACGGCACGATCCGCTCGAACGACTCGGCGGGCGTCACCAGCAGCAGCGCCGCCCCCACGGCCCCGCCCAGGACGGCGGCGGCCAGCAGCGGGACCAGCCGGCGGCCCTGGCCGCGCAGCTCCGGCCGGGAGGCGCTGACCGACCCGACGCCGGTCATCACCAGCGCCACGGTGTTGGTCACGTTGGCGGTCACCGGCGGGATGCCGGTGGCCAGCAGCGCCGGGTAGCTGATCAGCGAGGCGAGCCCGGCGATGCTGCCGGTGAGCCCCGCGCCGACGCCGGCCAGGACGAGGAAGGCGAACTCCCCGGCGCTCATCGGGTCACCAGCACCACGATGGCGACGCAGCCCAACACGACGATCGCCGTCCGCAGCACGACCGGCGGCAGCAGCCGGCCGAACCGCCCGCCGAGGTAGCCACCGACCGTCGAGCCCGCGGCGACCAGGGCGGCCCCGGTCCAGTCGACCCGGTCGGTGGCGACGACGACGTAGGCCAGCGCCGCGACCGCGTTGACCGCGGAGGTCAGCACGTTCTTCAGCGCGTTCAGCCGCTGCAGGGGCTCGGGCAGCAGCAGGCCGAAGACGCCGATCTGCAGGATGCCCTGGCTGGCCGAGAAGTAGCCGCCGTAGGTGCCGGTGGCGTAGGCGCCGGCCAGCAGCCCGGCCCGCCGCCCCGGCCCGAGCCGCACCGGGCCTTCCTGCCCGGCCGCGGCGCGGCGCCGGGCCAGCGCCCGCTGCAGCGCCGGCTGCACGGCCACGAGGACGACGGCGAGGCCGACCAGGACCGGCA
Organism: Blastococcus sp. SYSU D00868; assembly: GCF_054050575.1. NCBI lineage: Bacteria > Bacillati > Actinomycetota > Actinomycetes > Geodermatophilales > Geodermatophilaceae > Blastococcus > Blastococcus sp. SYSU D00868. Next base: position 12,430 of record NZ_JBJGZO010000023.1, on the reverse strand, counting down.
CGATCGCCTCGAACGCCGCCGCCGGCAGGTGCAGCAGCAGGAAGGCGCCGGTGACCGCCCCCAGCACCGAGCCGGGCAGCAGCAGGAGCACCAGCCGGCGCTGCCCGGTCAGCTCCCGGCGGTAGCCGATGGCGCCGGCGACGTTGCCCGGGACCAGGCCCAGGCTGTTGGTGATGCTGGCGGTGACCGGCGGCAGCCCCGCGGCGAGCAGCGCCGGGAAGGTCACCAGCGTGCCCGAGCCGACGACGGCGTTGATGCCGCCGGCCGCGAGCCCGGCCGCGGCCACCGCGACCATCTCCCACGGCGTCACCGCGCCACGGTGTCACAGCGCCCCAGGTGATCGAGCACACCCCGGTCGACCGGGACCGGCCACCCTTCAGGGGCCCGCGCCGAGCTGGCGAGGCGTGGGGGGAAGGGTGGTCCTTCTTCAGTCGCGGCGGCCGGCGTCCACGACCCGCAGGACCAGCGCGCCCTCCTCGTCCGAGGCGGCCAGGTCGACCTCGGCGTCGATGCCCCAGTCGTGGTCGCCGGCCGGGTCGTCGAGGATCTGCCGCACCCGCCAGACGCCCGGCGTCCCCTTGTCCCAGATGAGCAGCGCCGGGCCGCGCGCGTCGGCGCCGGTGCCGACCTCCGCGTGCTCGGCGAAGTACGCCTGCACCACCTCGCCCCACCGGTCGGCGTCCCAGCCGGAGCCGCCGTCGAGCTCGCCGAGGTCGTACCAGCGGCGCCGGGCCCACAGCTGCACGCGGTGGAACAGGGCGTTGCGGACCATCGCGGTGAACGCCCGCTCGTTCCCGGTGAGCGGCCGCGGCCGGGCGGGGACGGCGACCGGCTGGTCCAGCGGCTGGTCGGGATCGGTGAGCGCCTCCCACTCGTCCAGCAGCGAGGAGTCGACCTGGCGCACCAGCTCGCCGAGCCACTCGGCGAGGTCGGTGACCTCCTCGGTGCGGGCGGCCGCGGGGACGCCGGAGCGCAGCGCCTTGAACGCGTCGGAGAGGTAGCGCAGCACGGCGCCCTCGGAGCGGGTCAGCCCGTAGGCGTTGACCAGCTCCCGGAAGGTCATCGCCCGCTCCCACATGTCGCGGACCACCGACTTCGGCGACGGGTGCGCGTCGCGTGCCCACGGGTTGCTGCGGGTGTAGACCTCGAACGCGTGCTCCAGCAGCTCCGCCAGCGGCTTCGGGTAGCTGATCTCCTCGAGGAGCTCCATCCGCTCCTCGTACTCGATGCCCTCGGCCTTCATCTGCGCGACGGCCTCGCCCCGGGCCTTGTTCAGCTGCGCGGCCAGGACCTGGCGGGGGTCGTCGAGGGTCGCCTCGATGATGCTGACGACGTCGAGGGCGTACGTGTCGCCGTCGGGGTCGAGCAGCTCGATCGCCGCGAGCGCGAAGGTGGACAGCGGCTGGTTGAGCGCGAAGTCCTCGGGCAGGTCGACGGTGAGGTCGTAGCGGCGCCCGTCGGGCTCGGGCTCGGGCAGCCGCTCCAGCACCCCGGCCTGCAGCAGGGAGCGGGCGATCCCGACCGCCTCGCGGATCAGCCGGAGCTGCCGCTTGCGCGGCTCGTGGTTGTCGGTCAGGAGCCGGCGCATGGCGGCGAACGGGTCGCCGGGCCGGTCGACCACGTCGAGCACCATCGCCGTCGTCACGCGCATGTGGCTCGTCAGCGGCTCGGGGTCGGCGGCGACCAGCCGGTCCATCGTGGCGTGCGACCACGGCACCATGCCCTCGGGCGCCTTCTTGCGCACCAGCTTGCGGCGCTTCTTCGGGTCGTCGGACACCTTGGCGAACTGCTTGAGGTTCTCCACCTCGTGCTCGGGCGCCTGCACGACGACCGTGCCGGCGGTGTCGTACCCGGCGCGGCCGGCGCGGCCGGCGATCTGGTGGAACTCGCGGGCGTTGAGCAGCCGCATCCGGGTGCCGTCGTACTTGCTCAGCGCGGAGAACACGACGGTGCGGATGGGCACGTTGATGCCGACGCCGAGGGTGTCGGTGCCGCAGATGACCTTGAGCAGCCCGGCCTGGGCCAGCTGCTCCACCAGCCGCCGGTACTTGGGCAGCATCCCGGCGTGGTGCACGCCGATGCCGTGGCGGACCAGCCGCGACAGCGTCGTCCCGAAGGCGGAGGTGAAGCGGAAGCCGCCGATCATGTCGGCGATCGCGGCCTTCTCCTCCCGGGTGGAGACGTTGACGCTCATCAGCGCCTGCGCCCGCTCCAGCGCCGAGGCCTGGGTGAAGTGGACGACGTAGACCGGCGCCTGCCGGGTGTCCAGCAGCTCCTGGATCGTCTCGTGCATCGGCGTGGTCGCGTAGTAGTGGTGCAGCGGCACCGGCCGCTGGGCGCTGGCCACCAGCGCGGTGGGCCGGCCGGTGCGGCGGGAGAGGTCCTCGCGCAGGTCGGTGGTGTCGCCGAGGGTGGCGCTCATCAGCAGGAACTGCGCCCGCGGCAGCTCCAGCAGCGGCACCTGCCAGGCCCAGCCGCGGTCGGGGTCGCCGTAGAAGTGGAACTCGTCCATGACCACCAGGCCGACGTCGGCGTCGGCGCCCTCGCGCAGCGCGATGTTGGCCAGGATCTCGGCGGTGCAGGCGATGATCGGCGCGTCCCGGTTCACCGCGGCGTCGCCGGTGAGCATGCCGACGTTGGCCGCGCCGAACACGCCGCACAGGGCGAAGAACTTCTCGCTGACCAGCGCCTTGATCGGGGCGGTGTAGTAGCTGCGGCGGCCGGCGGCCAGGGCGGCGTACTGCGCCCCGGTGGCCACCAGCGACTTGCCCGAGCCGGTCGGCGTCGCGAGGACGACGTTGGCGCCGCTGAGCAGCTCGATCAGCGCCTCCTCCTGCGCCGGGTAGAGCGTCGTCCCGCCGGCCTCGGCCCAGGCCGCGAAGGCGGTGAACAGCTCGTCCGGGTCGGCGCCGCGGGCCCGCAGCGACGTGAGGTCGGCCGGGTCGTCGAGCAGGGGAGGGGCGGTGGGAGCGGTCATCGTGCCCCCCAGCGTGCCCGACGGCCCTCGGCCCGCCGCGCAGGCGCCCGCTCCGTCACGACTCGGTAACGGAACCTCCCCCGGGGTGTGCGGTGAACCGATTAGGGTCAGAAGGTGAACAACAGGTGAACGAGAGGTGGCGCGGCGATGCGCGTTGAGGAACGACCGTTGGTCAGGTGGGTGCCCGTCGTCGACAAGGCGGGGCACCGGCACATGGAGATGCGCTGGGAGCTGCCCACCGCGGTCCGGCCGCAGGCGGTGCGCGCGGCCTGACCGCGGCACGCACACGGGAACCGGCCGGGCACGAGCCCGGCCGGTTCCGTGCTGTCCGGGCCGGGTAGGCGGGGCGAGGCAGCGGGGGAGAAGCGCCCCGCGTCGCGAGCCGCAGGAGGAACCCGTGTCGTCACCCCGCCCCGAGTCACAGCCCGAGCAGCAGCAGACCCCGCCCGGGACGCTGGGCGAGATGGACCCGAAGCCCGACCACGGCGAGGAGAGCTACACCGGCTCCGGGAGGCTGACGGGCAAGGCCGCCGTCATCACCGGCGGGGACAGCGGCATCGGCCGCGCCGTGGCCATCGCCTTCGCCCGCGAGGGCGCCGACGTCCTCATCTCCTACCTCTCCGAGCACGAGGACGCGCAGGACACCGCCCGCCTCGTGGAGGAGGCGGGCCGGAAGTGCGTGCTGGTGTCCGGGGACCTGTCCGACCGGGCGCACGCGAAGACGATCATCCCGAAGGCGGTCGAGGCCTTCGGCAAGGTCGACGTCCTGGTGAACAACGCGGCGTTCCAGATGACGCACGAGACGCTGGAGGAGGTCCCGGACGAGGAGTGGGACCACACCCTGGCCACCAACCTCACCGCGATGTTCGTGCTGTGCAAGGACGTCATCCCGCACATGCCGGCCGGCGGGTCGATCATCAACTCGTCATCGGTGAACTCCGACATGCCCAGCCCGCAGCTGGCGCCCTACGCCATGACGAAGGCGGGGATCGCCAACTTCACGGCGAGCCTGGCGCAGATGTACGCGGACAAGGGCATCCGGGCCAACAGCGTGGCGCCCGGGCCGGTGTGGACGCCGCTGATCCCCTCCACCATGCCGCCGGAGAAGGTGGAGAGCTTCGGCCAGCAGGTGCCGATGGGCCGCGCCGGGCAGCCGGCCGAGCTCGCGCCCGTCTACGTGCTGCTGGCCAGTGACGAGGCGTCCTACGTCTCGGGCGCCCGCGTCGCGGTGACCGGCGGCAACCCGATCCTCTGACCCCCGCGACGATCAGCTCCCCTGATCATCGGGCGTCCTCCCTCACGTCCCACCGTGAGGGAGGACGCCGCACGATCAGGGGAGCTGATCATGGCCGAGCGTCGCGGCGATCGACCGGATCCCCGCCGGGCCGACGCGGCAGCAGCCGCCGACCAGGCGGGCGCCCGCGGCCAGCCAGCCGGGGACGTCGGCGGCGTCCAGGCCGCCCGCCCCTGTCCAGCGGCGGGCCGCGGCGTCCCAGCCCTCGCCGCTGTTGGGATAGGCGACCAGCGGCTTCCCGCTGACGGCGGCCGCGGCCAGGGACGGGCCGACGGCGGACGGCGCGGTGCAGTTCACGCCGACCGCGACGACCTCCGCCACGCCCGCGGCGAGCGCGAACACGTCCCCGGCCGGCTCGCCGCGGCGGGTGCGCGGCGCCCCGTCGGCGTCCAGCACCGTCGTCAGGGACAGCCACACCGGGACGCCGAGCGACCGCGCCTCCTCCAGCAGCGCCTCCGCCTCCGCGGCCGCCGGCACCGTCTCGCAGGCCAGGACGTCGGCGCCGGCCGCGGCGAGCGCCTCCATCCGCGGGCGGTGGAAGGCGCGCAGCCGGCGGACGCCGACCTCCCCGGCGTAGGCCCCGGTGTACTCCGACCCGTCGGCGAGCGCCGCGCCGTACGGGCCGACCGATCCGGCGACCCAGGCCCCGGGGGCGCCGGCCCGCGCGAGGCCGACCGACCGGACGATCAGGTCGAGGGCGCGCCGCCCGTCCACGCCGGCGGTCGCGAAGCCCTCGACGCTCGCCTGGTAGCTCGCCGTGGTCGCCACCTGGGCGCCGGCCGCGGCGAACGCGGCGTGCGCCGCCACGATCGCGCCCGGGTCGTCGAGCAGCAGCCGCGCCGACCACAGCGCCGAGGAGACGTCGTGTCCGCGGGCCTCGAGCTCGGTCGACAGCCCGCCGTCGAGCACCAGCGGCCCGGCGGCCAGCGCGGCGGCGAGGGTCTGCGCGGGCACGCCGTCCATCCTCCCGCGCTGCGCCGGCCGCTGACCGCCCCGAGGATCGGGCCATGGTCTTCATCTGGAGCAGCGGCCCCCGGCGCCGGCGGCGCGGCTACGGCCCCCCGCCCGGCTACGGCGGCTACGGCCCGGGCTACGGGCGGGGCTACGGGCGGGGCTACGGGCGCGGGTACGGGCGGGGGTACGGCCCGCCGCCGGGCCACGGGTACCGCCGCGGCGGCAACGACTCGTGCCTGCGGGACCTGCTGTTCCTGAACACCGGCTGCTGCCTGGCCAACGCGATCGGCTGCGGCGTCGACCTGCTCGCCGTCGCCCCCACGACGGCGCGGCACGTGCACCGGGCCGGCACCGGCCCGCGCGGCGGCCGGCCGGCCGAGAGGCTGGTCGCCGCCGTCCGCGTGTACCAGCGCGAGGTCAGCCCGCGGCGCCCGCCGTGCTGCCGGTTCAGCCCGACCTGCTCGGCGTACGCCGTGGAGGCGCTGGAGACCCACGGGGCGGCCCGGGGGGCGTGGCTGACCGTGCGCCGGCTGGCCCGCTGCCGGCCCGGGGCCCGCGGCGGGGCCGACCCGGTGCCGGCCGCCGCCTGAGAACCCGGTTGCCGACGGCCGCAGACTGTCCGGGTGCCCGCCTCCTCCGACGACGCCGCCGCCGACCTCCCGGTCACCGGCTCCCTCGTCGTCCCCGCGGCCGAGCTGCGGTGGCGCTTCTCACGGTCGTCGGGGCCCGGCGGGCAGGGCGTGAACACGGCCGACTCGCGGGTCGAGCTCTCGGTCGCCCCGCTGGAGCTGCCCGGGCTGAGCGAGCCGCAGCGGGCCCGGCTGGCCGAGCGGCTCCGCGGGCGGCTGGTCGACGGCGTGCTCACCGTCGCGGCCTCCGAGCACCGCCAGCAGCTGCGCAACCGGCAGGCCGCCCGCGAGCGGATGGCCGCCGTCCTGCGGGCCGCGCTCGCCCCGCCACCGCCGGTCCGCCGCCGCACCAAGCCCACCCGCGGTTCGCAGGAGCGGCGGATCCAGGCCAAGAAGCAGCGCGGGGAGCTCAAGCGGCGGCGCCGCTCCTGGGAGTGAGCTGCGCGGCTCCGGCGGGTCAGGCGCCGGGAGCGTAGTCGGTGACGACGTAGCAGGACTCGTCGTCGATGCCCTGCTCCACGGGGTCGACGGCCACGGACGTCGGGTGCCCGTCGGCCGGGTCCGTCCTGACGGCGACCTCGCCCGCCCGGGGGTCGCCGTCGGCAGCCCGGGCCTCGTCCAGCAGGTCCCCGAGGGTCGGCAGCTGCCGCAGGTCGTCGGGCCCCAGGACGACGGTCGCGCCGGTGAGCCGGTCGTCGTGGTCGGCCGCCACCACCTCACCGCCCCGCACGGTCACCCGGTACACCCCGAGGACGTTGCGCTCGCCGCACGACGACTCGAGCGTGAACCGATAGTCGGCGGGCTCCTCCCACGCGGTCCAGGACGGCGCCGACGACGCCGCGGCGGAGGTGGTGCCGGCGGGACCCGCCGACCCGCCGGCGGCCGCGCAGCCGGACGCCACGACGGCCAGCAGGAGCGCCGCACCGGTCCCGGGCCTGCCCATGGCGCCTCCCGTCCGGCCGTCGCGGTCACGGCGGGAACGCCCGGCGACCGGGTCCGGTTCCGACGCGGGCGGTAGCAGCCGTCGGCAGCGGGGTCGGCGGGTTGTCGCCGTCCGGCGACGGGAGGACGCTCAGGGGATGGACGGGTCCGAGGAGCGGGCCGCCAGGGGCGCGCCCGAGGAACAGGGAGCCGGCCGCCCACCTGCCCTGCAGCCCTCCGAGCGGCTCCGGCGGGACGTGCACCGGCTCCAGGAGCGGCTGAGCCAGGGGGCCGCGGCGGTGGCCGCGACCGAGCAGAGCATCGCGAGCACGCACCTCACCCTCGCCGAGCGGGCCCTCGAGCGGGGGCGGCTCGAGGAGGCGCGCCAGTTGCTGAGCGAGGCGGCGCTGGCGCTGCGGGGCGTCGAGCACGAGCGCGGCCGGGCGGACCGGTGGCCGGTGCCCCCGTCCGGGGACCCGGCCGCCGGACACCGGCGGGACGCGGCCGACCGGGTGCACGAGGACGCGGCGCGCCGGCGCGACTCGGCGGCCCGGCGGAGGGACGGGGCGGCGCTGCTCCGTGAGCAGGCGGCACGGCAGCGCGACGACATGGCCGCCGAGCGCGACCGCCGCGCCGCGGATCGGGTCGCGGCCGCCGAGCGGCGGGAGGCGGACGCCGAGGTGCGCCGCAGCGACCAGGTTCGTCAGGGCCGGCGCGCGACCGTGCCCGGTGGCGGAGCGCCGCCCGAGGGGCACGAGGAGCAACGGGCCATCGACGACGAGGTCGCGGGCAGCTACCGGGCACTCGCCCAGGACGACCGGGACCGGGCCACCGCCGACCGGGCCGCCGACGCCGCCGACCGGCGGGCCGCGGAGGAGGACCGGCTCGCCGCGGCCCGCGACCGCGAGGACGCCCGCGTCGACCGCGAGCGGGCCGCCCGCGACCGCACCGCGGCCGGGGCGGACCGCGGCGGCACCGTCCACCGGGAGCCCCGGCGGCGCTGACGGGTGGGGAGCGAGCCCGTTCCCGCCGGTCAGCGCAGCGTGAGCACCTCGACGCCGTCGCCGGTGATCGCGATGGTGTGCTCGCTGTGCGCCGTCCGGCAGCCCGTCGCGCTGCGCAGGGTCCAGCCGTCGGCGTCCGTCACGAGCTCGGCGGTGTCGGCCATCACCCACGGCTCGAGCGCCAGCAGGAGGCCGGGGCGCAGCCGGTGGCCGCGGCCGGGGCGGCCGCTGTTGGGCACGTGCGGGTCCTGGTGCATCGTCGAGCCCACGCCGTGGCCGCCGAACTCGGTGTTCACCCGGTATCCCGCCTCGCCGAGGACCGCGCCGATGGCGTGCGAGACGTCCCCGAGCCGCGCCCCCGGTCCGGCCGCGGCGATCCCCGCGGCGAGGGCCCGCTCGGTGGCCTCGATCAGCGCGAGGCTCTCCGCGGGGCGGGCCTCGCCGACGACGAAGCTGACGGCGGAGTCGGCGACGATGCCGCCCAGCGAGACGGCCAGGTCCAGGGAGAGCAGGTCGCCGTCGGCCAGCGCGCGGTCGTGCGGCAGCCCGTGCAGCACCGCGTCGTTCACCGACGTGCAGATGTGGTGGCCGAACGGCCCGCGGCCGAAGGACGGCGCGTAGTCGACGTAGCAGGACTGCGCGCCGGCCTGGACGATCATCTCCCGCGCCCAGCGGTCGACGTCGAGCAGGTTGGTGCCCACCTCGCAGCGGCTCTCCAGCGTCCGCAGGATCTCGGCGACCAGGGCGCCGGCCTCCCGGGCCCGGGGCAGCTCCGCGGCCGTGAAGAGCTCGATCATCCGGCACCTCCCGTACGTGGGATTCCTATCCCGGTAAGGGTATCCCGGTATTAGAATCGGCGTCATGGTCCGAGTGCCGCTCACGCCCGCCGAGGTCGAGCGGGGGCAGCGCCTGGGCGCCCTGCTGCGCCGGGCCCGCGGGGAGCGCTCCATGCTCGGCACCGCGCTGGCGGCGGGGCTCTCGCCGGAGACGCTGCGCAAGATCGAGTCCGGGCGGGTCGCCACGCCCGCGTTCACCACGGTCGCCGCGGTCGCCCACGTGCTGGGCCTGTCGCTGGACGCGCTGTGGGCCGAGGTGAACCGGTCCGACGGCGGGGCGCACCTGGACGCGACGGCGTCCTAGAGGTCGCCCAGCCGGCGGCGGACGGCGAAGTGCGTCGTCGCCGTCGTGCCGGCGTCCACCGGGAGCAGGACGCCGGTGATCCACCGCGACTCGTCGCAGGCGAGGAACAGCGCGGCCCAGGCGGCGTCCCAGGCGTCGCCCTCGGTGGCGAGCAGCCCCGACTCGAGCCGGACCCGCCGCGTGCGCGCCGACCCCTGGAAGCCCATCGGCGTGTGCAGGTGGCCGGGCACGATGCAGTTGACCCGGACCCCGTCGGGGCCGTGCGAGTACGCCATGTCGGCGGTCAGCGCCTGCACGCCGCCCTTGGCCGCGGCGTACGCCGCGGTGCCCAGCCCGCGGGTGCCGGCGATCGAGGACACGTGCACGATCGACCCGCCGCCGCCCCGGACCATGTGCGGGATCGCCGCCCGGCTCATCCGCATGACGCCGCCGAGGTTGACCCGCAGCAGGCGCTCCCACTCCTCCTCGTCGATGTCGACGACCGTGCCGCCGCCCGACAGCGCCGCGTTGTTCACCAGCACGTCCAACCGCCCGTACCGGTCGGCCATGTCGTCGGCCGCGCGGGCGCAGGAGGCGGTGTCGGTCACGTCGGCCTCGGCGACGACGGCGTCCCCGCCGAGCGCGGCGATCCGCTCCCGGGTGCACTCCGCCCGCTCCCGGGAGACGTCGACGACCGCGACCCGCGCGCCCTGCGCGGCGAACAAGATCGCCGTCGCGGCGCCGACGCCCAGGAACTCGCCCTCCGAGCCGCCCCCGGTCACGACCGCGACGCGGCCGGCCAGCCGGCTCCCGCGGGCGGCGTCGGGCAGGGCGTACCGGGCGTCCTCGTCGATGGCCACGGGCGCGGACGCTAACCACCCGCCGGGCGCGGGGGCGCCCGCCGGGCGCCGGTGCCGGCCCGGCGGCCCGCGGGCGGGTCCGCCATGAGCTCAGCCGCTGGAGCCGGGCGCGGTGGAGGTGACGTCGAGGGGGCTGCTCATGCCCCTCCCGACCGCGGCGGCGCGGCGGACTCGTCGCGGCGGCGGCGCAGGAACGTGCGCTCCGCGGCGTTGGCGGCCAGTGCGAGCGCCTCGTCGTAGGCGGCGACCGCGTCGGCGGGCCGGCCCAGCCGGCGCAGCAGGTCGGCGCGGACGGCGGGCAGCAGGTGCGACCGCGGCAGGTCGACGCCCTCGAGCGCGGCCAGCCCCGCGGCGGGGCCGTCGACCTCGGCCACCGCGACGGCGCGGTTGAGCGCGACCACCGGGGAGGGCGTCAGCGCCATCAGGTGGTCGTAGAGGGCGACGACCTGCCGCCAGTCGGTGGCCCCGGCGGTCGGGGCGTCGGCGTGCACCGCCTGGATCGCCGCCTGCACCTGGTAGGGGCCCGGGGCGTTGCGGCGCAGGCAGCGGCGGACCAGGTCCTGCCCCTCGGCGACGAGCGCGGCGTCCCAGCGGGTGCGGTCCTGCTCGGCCAGCGGGACGAGGTCGCCGGCGGGGGAGACCCGGGCCGGCCGGCGGGCCTCGGTGAGCAGCATCAGCGCGAGCAGGCCCAGCGCCTCCGGCTCGTCGGGCATGAGCTCGACCAGGGCGCGGCCCAGCCGGATCGCCTCGGCGCACAGGTCGGTGCGCACCAGCGCGTCGCCGGAGCTGGCGGTGTGCCCCTCGGTGAAGACGAGGTAGACCACGGCGAGCACGCCGGCGAGCCGGTCGGGCAGGTCGGCCTGGCGGGGCACCCGGTAGGGGATCCGCGCGTCCCGGATCTTGGCCTTGGCGCGCACCAGCCGCTGCGCCATGGTCGCCTCGGGCACGAGGAAGGCGTGTGCGATCTCGGGGGTGGTCAGCCCGCCGACCAGCCGCAGGGTCAGGGCGACCCGGGCGGCCGGCGCCAGCGCCGGGTGGCAGCAGGTGAACAGCATGCGGAGCCGGTCGTCGCGCACGGCCCCCTCCTCGGGGAGCGGTCCGGGGTCGGCCAGCAGCGCCGCCTGCGCGTGGCGGGCGTCGCGGGTGGCCTCCCGGCGGATCCGGTCGATGGCCCGGTTGCGGGCGGTGGTCACGATCCAGCCGGCCGGGCTCGGGGGCACGCCCTCGGCCGGCCAGCGCTGCAGGGCCGTCACGAAGGCGTCCTGGACCGCCTCCTCGGCGGCGTCGATGTCGCCGAGGAGGCGGGTCAGGACGGCGACCGCGCGGCCGTACGCCTCGCGGAAGACCGCCTCGACGCCGGTCACGTCAGGGGCGGCCGGCGCCGTCGTGGAACGGCCGCACCTCGATCGGCAGCGTGGTGGCGGCGACGAGGCGGCGGCCCCACTCCAGCGCGGCGTCGAGGTCGGGGACGTCGATCACGGAGAACCCCCCGACGTGCTCCTTGGCCTCGACGAAGGGGCCGTCGACGACCAGCACGTCGCCGTCCCGGGGGCGGAGCGTGGTCGCGGCCGCCGGCGGGTGCAGGCCGCCGCCGAACACCCAGCAGCCGGCGTCGACCATCGCTCGGTGCACCGCGTCCGTGTCGCGCATGATCGGCTCGAGGACCTCCGGCGGGGGCGGCGTCCCGTCGCCGGGCTGGACCACGGTGAGCAGGTAGTGCGGCATGGGGCCTCCTCCGGTGCGGCGGGCGGCTCCTCCGCCCGCTCACCTCCTGGACGAACGGGATCAGCCCGGATCGACACCCGGCGGCGACGGATCCGGCGGGCGCTCCAGCACCCACACCGGCAGCTCGTCGTCGACCGTGTGCAGGGCGGCGGTGACCTCGAACCCGGAGCCGCGCAGGAAGCGGACGCCGGCCCACGTGTACACGGCGGTGGCGGCCGGCACGCCGTCGGCGTCGCAGCGGGCCAGCGCCGGCGCGAGCACGGCGCGGCCCAGGCCCTGCCGGCGCGCCGACGGGCGCGTGCCCAGGTGGGCCAGCCACCAGTGCGGCCCGGCCGGGCGGGCGGCGTCCACGAGCTCGCGGGTGCGGGCGACCCGGTCGGCGTGCGGCCCGGACAGCACCGGCAGCTCCCGGGCCAGGGCCGCGGCGACGTCGGCCGGCACGGGGGTGGTGCCCGCCGCGCTGGGCGGGGCCTCCCAGGTGGCGACGGTGCCGACGTCCTCGGTCACCCAGGCGCTGCCGGTGGCGACGCCGCGGTGCCCGGCCGCCAATTCGTGCCAGCGGGTCAGCCGCTGCATCCGGCCGTCCTCGGGCAGCGCCCAGCGGGTCCAGCGGGAGTCGGCCAGGGCGACGGTGAGGGTGGCGGCGATCCGCGGGACGTCGCGCTGCTCGGCGCGGCGCACCGAGGGCACGCCCACGCGCACGACCGTCGGGACGTCGCTCACCCCGGCATCAGACCACGACGCCGGACCGCCCCGGGCGGGGCGGTCCGGCGTCGGGACGATCGGATCAGGCGCGCCGGGTGTCCGGGTCGGCGTCGAGCTCGATCTGCTCCTTGCGGACGGTGTCGCTGACCGTCTCGGTGTCGGTGACGGTCTGCTTGTCCAGGCGGACCCGCTCCACCGGCACGGCCTCCTTGGCGACCACGGGGCGCTCGGCGTGCAGCGTC
>NZ_JBJGZO010000022.1:0-75706 GCF_054050575.1 Blastococcus sp. SYSU D00868 | reverse complement strand
TGGGGGAGTGGGCGAGGCCGGCGCGCGCGCGGGGGGGGCCCCCCCCCCCCCCCCCCCCCCCCCCCCCCCCCCCCCCCCCCCCCCCCCCCCCCCCCCCCCCCCCCCCCCCCCGGCCCAGCACGGACTCGGCGCGGGTGCCCGCGTAGACGTCGGCGGTGTCGAAGGTCGTGATGCCGGCGTCGAGGGCGGCCGCCACGCAGGCGCGGGCGGCGTCCTCCTCGACCTGGCCACCGTGGGTGAGCCAGTTGCCGTAGGCGATCTCGCTGATGGTGAGGCCGGAACGGCCGAGGCGTCGGTACTCCACGGACCGCGACGCTAGCCGCGGCCGGTCACAGCTGCTGGCCGACCGCCACCTCGGGCTTGGGGAACCGCCAGCGGCGGATCATGGTGGAGCGGCTGATGCCGTACCAGACCAGGCTCCGGCTCTTGACCTGCTCCTTCGGGAAGCGCTCGCGCACCGTGCGGGAGATCCGCCGGCCCAGCACGAACGAGTCGCCGATGAAGACCAGGAAGTAGGCCATCCAGACCAGGACGGTGTAGCCCTGCACCGCGGGGTTGGGCACGAAGTAGCCGACGAGGATGAGCGCGGCGATCGGCAGGAACAAGGAGCCGAGGTTGCGGCGGGAGTCGACGATGTCGCGGACGAGCTTGCGGACCGGGCCGCGGTCGCGCGCCGGCAGGTAGGAGTCGTCGCCCATCGCCATGCGCTCGCGGGTGCTGGCCCGGCGGGCGGCCTGCTGCTCCCGCATCCGCTTGTAGGCCTCCTTGCGGGTGGCCGGCGGCGGCGGGGGCGGCCCGGGGCGCCGCACCTGGGCCTCGCTGCGCTTGGGCGTCGGGCGCCCCTTGCCGGCGGCCTTGACCAGCTCGGCGGTCAGGTCGGCGGACGTCTCGGGCGCGCTCTCGGCGCGGTCGCGGCGGCCGGGCAGACGGAGCTTCACGCGATCGAGTCTACGGGGGGACCCGCACGTCACCCTCCTGCCGCGGCCGGGAGCCGTACAGTGGGAAGAGGACCCGCTGCGGCGGTGTTGGCCCGTTGCGGGAGTCGCCGCAACTGGCACCCCTCGGACGTGGGAGGACACGAACATGACGGTGCAGGACACCACGGCGACCGGCGTCGTCCTGAGCGACCCGGCTGCGGCCAAGGTCAAGGCTCTGCTGGACCAGGAGGGCCGCGACGACCTGCGGCTGCGGATCGCCGTGCAGCCGGGCGGGTGCTCGGGTCTGCGCTACCAGCTCTTCTTCGACGAGCGCTTCCTCGACGGCGACCAGACCTACGACTTCGGCGGCGTCGAGGTCATCGTCGACCGGATGAGCGGCCCGTACCTGGGCGGCGCGGTCATCGACTTCGTCGACACCATCGAGAAGCAGGGCTTCACGATCGACAACCCCAACGCCACGGGTTCGTGCGCCTGCGGCGACAGCTTCAGCTGAGCAAGGACCCCGTCGCCCCCCAGGACACGCTCCGCGCGCCCCGGGTCCCGGCGACGGGGCCGTTCCAGGAGTGACGGAGGCCCGGTCCCCCTCGGGGGTCGGGCCTCCGTCGTCTCGTCCTACAGCTTGACCGGGTAGACGGTCTCGGGGATCTCGGGCTTGACCCGCTCCTCGACGAAGATGCCGTGCCACACCATGAAGACCAGCACCTCCCACACCTGGCGGGCGACGCGCTTGCTGGGCACGTCGGCCTCGCGCAGCCGGTCGAGCAGCCCGAGCACGTGGTCGCGGTCCAGCCACTCGTCGGTCTGGCTCTCGGTGACGATGCCGCGCGCCCAGTCGTGCAGCGGGCCGGCGAGGAAGTCCGCCGTCGGCACGGGGAAGCCGAGCTTGCGCCGGTTCATGATCCGCGGCGGCACGATCTGCGCCATGGCCTGGCGCAGCGCGTACTTGGTGGCGTCGCCGCGGCGCGGCACCCGCTGGTCGACCGGGATGGTGCTGGCCAGCGCGAAGACCTCGGGGTCGAGGAACGGCACGCGCAGCTCGAGGGAGTTGGCCATGGTCATCTTGTCGGCCTTGACCAGGATGTCGCCGCGCAGCCAGGTGAACAGGTCCACGTACTGCATGGCGGTCACCTCGTCGTAGCCGGCGGCGCGGGTCTGCCGGTACAGGTCCTCGGTGACGGCGACGTGCGAGAGGTCCGGGTCGTGGCCGGGCAGCAGGGCGGCGAGCTCGTCGTCGCGCATGTTGCGGGCGTTGCCGTAGTAGCGCTGCTCCAGCGGCATCGACGCGCGGCGGAGCAGGTCCTGGCCGCGGACGCCCTCGGGCAGCAGGTCGGCCAGGCGCGCCATCGCCCGCCGGCCGGCCGCCGGCAGCTTGCTCGCCCACGCCAGGCTGATCGGCTCCCGGTAGATCGTGTAGCCGCCGAACAGCTCGTCGGCGCCCTCGCCGGACAGCACCACCTTCACGTGCTTGCGGGCCTCGCGGGCCACGAAGTACAGCGGCACGAGCGCCGGGTCGGCGACCGGGTCGTCCAGGTACCAGACCACCGTGGGGATGGCCTCGGCGAACTCCTCGGCGGTGATCTCGACCGGCACGTGCCGCACGCCGAGGATCTGCGCCGACTCCGCGGCGATCTCGATCTCAGACTGCTCCTGCCGCTGGAACCCGACGGTGAAGGTCATCAGGTCGGGGTTGTAGCGGTGGGCGAGCGCCGCGATCGCGGTGGAGTCGATCCCGCTGGAGAGGAACGACCCGACGGTGACGTCGGCGCGCATGTGCTTGGCGACCGACTCGTCGAGCGCCTCGGCGATCCGGTCGTAGAGCTCCTGCTCCCGGCCGGCCGGCACCGGCTGCGGCCTCCACGCGGGGTGGAAGTAGCGGCTGGTGTGCAGCTCCCCGTCGACGACGGTGAAGCTCGTGCCGCTCTCGATCCGGCGGATCCCGCGGTGCAGCGTGGCCGGCTCCGGCACGTACTGCAGCGTCAGGTAGTGCTGCAGCGAGGCCGGGTCGACCCCGCCGGCGGCGGCGCTGCCGCCGAGCAGCTCGAGCACCGCCTTCTTCTCGGAGCTGAAGACCAGCCCGCCGTCGGCCAGCCGCGCGGTGAACAGCGGCTTGATGCCGAACGGGTCACGGGCACCGAACGCCGTCCGGGTCTCGGTGTCCCAGATGACGAAGGAGAACATCCCGCGCAGCCGGCGGACGACGTCCTGGCCCCACAGGTGGTAGCCCGCGACGATCGTCTCGGTGTCGCCGTGCGTGGCCAGCTCCGCCCCGGCGGCCTGGAGCTCCTCGCGCAGCTCCAGGTAGTTGTAGATCTCGCCGTTGAACAGGATCCGGTACCGGTCCCGCGCGTAGGGGAGGGGCTGCGGGCTGCCCTCCAGGTCGATGATCGACAGCCGGTTGAACCCCAGGACGACGTTCGCGTCGGACCAGACGGCGGTGTCGTCGGGGCCGCGGTGGTGCAGGCAGTGCAGCGCCTCCCGGACGCTGTCGAGGATCGGCTCGCCGACCCGGTCGGCGTCGGTGGACAGGTAGGCCAGCAGGCCGCACATGGGCGCAGGTCTCCGGTTCGTGTCCCGGCGGGTCGCCGGGAGGGTGGTCAGACGCGCTCGCCGGCGCGGGTCTTGCGGGTGGCGATCCGCTCGGCGACGAACGACAGGATCGGGACGGTGCCGGCGAGGATCACCAGCACGCTGCCCTTGAGGGTCCAGCGGGCGCGGATCGCCAGGTCGAGGGCGGTCAGGAAGAAGATGAAGTACAGCCAGCCGTGGGCGGTGCCGATGACGGCGACCGGCTCGCTGGGGCCACCGAGGTACTTCACCGGGACGGCGACGAGCACCAGGGCGATCAGCAGGACGCCGACCACCCAGGCCATGACCCGGTAGCGGAGCAGGGCGGCGGGGACGTCCTTGCCGACCCGGCGGGCGAGGGCGCGCGGCAGCCCGGCGGGCGCCGCGGACGGCTCAGCGGGCACCGGGGCCCCGCTGGCCGAGGGCCTTCTCGTTGAGCTCGGCCAGGTAGGCGTTGTACGCGGCGAGCTCCGGGTCGCCGGTGGTGTCGATCCGCGGCCGCTGGTAGAGCACCAGCGCGTTGCCCGGCTCGTCCTCGTCCGGGTCGCGGTGCAGTTCCTCGCGCACCATCCGCACGTAGAACCACAGGCCCATGAACCCGTAGAGGGGCCACTGCAGCGCGTAGCTCCAGTTCACCGCGCCGCCGCCGTTCTCGGCCTTGGTCAGCTGCCAGTACCCGAGGAAGAAGGTGGCGACGAACAGCGCCGCCACGAGGACGTGCAGCGCCACCCACTTCGGGGTCAGCAGCCGGGAGAACACGTCCCGACTCTAACCGCCGCCGGGGGCCCTCCGGGCCGCCGGTGAGGCCGGTCACGCGCCCGGTGGCGGGCGCGCGCGGGGGCCCGTCGAGCCCGCCGGGTCACGACCCGGCCTCGGCCCCGCGGGTCGTGTCCTTCCGGTGATCGGCCGCCGAGCGGGGTCGGCTAGTCTCGCCGCAGACTGTGGTCGGCGCGCGACCACCCCGCCGGCACGGCGGGAGGCGGCGCCGGGGATGACCGCCCGGGACCAGCCGGGGCGGCGGACGAGGAGGCAACGAGCAGTGGCTCGAGGCAACAGGCTCGCGCGGGTCGCCGCGCTCGGTCTCCTGGGGGTCCCGGCCCTCTCCGGGTGCACCCCGGACAACGAGTTCTGGCGCTGGGGCTGGCCCTCGGGCATCACCGAGCAGTCGCAGGACATGAAGGAACTGTGGATCTGGTCGGTCATCGCCGCCCTGATCGTCGGCGTCCTGGTCTGGGCCCTCATCGGCTGGTCGATCGTCCGCCACCGCAAGAAGGGCGACGAGCTGCCGCGGCAGACGGCGTACAACCTGCCGCTGGAGATCGTCTACTCGATCATCCCGTTCCTCATCATCGCCGGGCTCTTCTTCTTCACGGTCGTCGTGCAGAACCGGGTGCAGGAGCGCAGCGAGGACCCGGACGTGAACATCACCGTCCAGGCCTTCAAGTGGAACTGGGAGTTCCTCTACGCGGACACCGCGGAGGACGAGGAGGACCAGGTCAGCACGGTCGGCAACAGCGAGGAGATCCCGATCCTCGTCCTGCCGACCGACCGCACCGTCCAGTTCTACGTGCGCTCGGCCGACGTCATCCACTCCTTCTGGGTGCCGGAGTTCCTCTTCAAGCTCGACGTCATCCCGGGCAACGAGAACGGCCGGGACAACGTCTTCGAGGTGACGATCGACGAGGGCCAGGAGGGCGCCTACGTCGGTCGCTGCGCCGAGCTCTGCGGCACCTACCACGCGTACATGAACTTCGAGATCCGCGTGGTCAGCGGCGACGACTACGACGAGTACCTCGAGCTGCGCGAGGCCGGCGCCACCACCGCGGAGGCCCTCGAGCAGGTGGACCCGGAGCTGGGCGGCACCTCGGTGTCGACCGAGCCCTGGGACTTCGCCGAGGACGCGCAGCAGGTCGACGGCTGACGTGGTCACCTCGTACACGATCCACAGCACGACGCAGCCCGGAGGACGTCCGTGAAGGTCGAAGCCGCAATCTTCAACATCGTCTCCGCCGTCCTCGTGGTCTTCGCCGTGGTCTACGGCTTCTGGGCGAAGGAGCCGATCGGGACGACCGCGCTCGCGCTGTCGGCGGGCCTGACGATCCTGGTCGGCGGGTTCTTCTGGTTCATCTCGCGGCGCATCGACGCCCGCCCGGAGGACCGCAAGGACGCCGAGATGGCCGACGGCGCCGGTGAGCTGGGCTTCTTCAGCCCGGCCAGCTACTGGCCCATCGGCATCGCCTTCTCGGCCGGCGTGACCGCGCTCGGGCTGGCCTTCTGGTACCCGTGGCTGATCAGCATCGGCGTGGTCGCCGTCCTCGTCACCGTGGGCGGGCTGCTGTTCGAGTACTACGTCGGGCAGAACGCGCACAGCTGACAACGGCACCGCCCCGCGGCGGTGCGACCCGAGGGCCCCTCCTGCGACCTGCAGGAGGGGCCCTCGTCGTCTCTGGCCGTCCTGCGCCGTCCCGGTCCTCCCGAGCCCTCCGCCTGCGGCGCGGCCGATCCGGCCAGCGGATCCCAGCGGCCACTCACGCGGTCGGGGGCGGCCCGCCGCGCTCCTCGCGCCGGAGCACCGCGGACGTCCGGCGCGGGCCGCGGCCGGGGGAGGGGCGACCCGACCGGTGTCCCTCGTCCTGCCGTTCCCGGGCCTGTGGTGGCCGCTGAGGGGTCGACGCCCGGCCGGGGTATCCCTTCATGGCCCGTGTCGGCCGGCGCCGTGTACCTGGCCGGGGCCGTGGGCGTGTCCACCGCCGACCGGCGACGGAGGGGTGTGGGCCGGTGCCCGCCGGTCGAGGCGGCCCGCGCGTCGGTGCGCGACCGGCCGGTCCAGCAGCCGAGGCCGCCGGGTGACCAGGCCGGGGGCCACCGGTGCCCCTCGTCCGGCCGTTCCGGGAGCCGAGGTGGCCGCTGAGAGGGCAACGCGGCCCGGGTTACCCCGGGGTGTCCGAGCCGGCCGGCGGCGCGTGCGTGGTCCCGACCGTGCCGACCAGCGGCCGGCGGCCGGCGACCGAGGAAGCGGGTGTCCGCCGGCCGGTGTGGCGCCGGGGGAGTGGCCGGCCGGTGACGCGTGCGTGGTCCCGACCGTGCCGACCGGCGGCCGGCGGCCGGCGACCGAGGAAGCGGGTGCCCGCGGGGTCGAGGCGGCCCGCCCGTCGGTGCGCGGCCGGCCGGCTCAGCTGCCTCCCGACGGCCTCCGTGGAGCGCTGAGCGGCGCCGATGGAACGAGCTCCTCTCCGGAGCCGTGGACGCCCCGGGGGGACCCGAGGCGTCCGGCGAACGCTAGAGGGCCCGGTGGACGTCGTCCACCGGGCCCTCTCGTCCTGCTGGGTCGATCAGTCGCGCGGCTCCTGCGGCTTGCCACCCTCGGAGGGGCGACCGCCCTCGGACGGACGCCCGGAGGTGGTCAGCTCGCGGGACTCCGCGTCGGCCAGGCCGTGCTCCTCGCGCCGCTGCTCGAGCTCGACCTGCGCCGGCTCCTCGATCGGCGTGAAGAACCCGCGGATGGCCCGCCGGGCGCCACCGATCTGGTTCATCTTCTTCGGCACCGGGGCGCCGCCGTAGGCGAGCTGGCCGTGGCCGTGCTCGTCCACCGGGCCGAGCGGCTGGTGCACCTCGATGAACTCACCGTGCGGCAGCCGCCGGATGACACCGGTCTCGATGCCGTGCTCGAGCACCTCGCGGTCGTGCTTCTGCAGGCCGAGGCAGATGCGGTAGGTGAGCACGTAGGCGATCGGCGGGAGGATCACCATGCCCAGCCGGCCCGCCCAGGTCATGGCGTTGAGGCTGATCATGAACTTGTCGGCGATGACGTCGTTCGCGCCCGACAGCAGCAGCACGACGTAGAAGGTCAGCGCCATGGCGCCCAGCGACGTCCGGACGGGCACGTCGCGGGGCCGCTGCAAGAGGTGGTGCGACGCCGTGTCGCCGGTCAGCTTCCGCTCGATGACCGGGTACAGCGCCAGGACCGTGAAGATGATCCCGGGCAGCACCACGGTCGGCCAGAACAGCGCCGGGATCGTGTAGTCGCCGGGCAGGTTGAGGTCCCAGGCCGGGAAGAGGCGGGTCGAGCCGTCCAGGAACATGACGTACCAGTCGGGCTGCGAGGCCGCCGACACCTGCGCGGGGTTGTACGGCCCCCACAGCCACAGCGGGTTGATCTGCACGAGGCCACCGAGCGCGGCGCAGACACCGAACACCACGAAGAAGAGGCCGCCGGCCTTGCCCGCGAACGTCGGGAACAGGCGGTTGCCGACCACGTTGTGCTCGGTCCGGCCGGGGCCGGGGAACTGCGTGTGCTTCTGCTTGACCAGGATCAGCAGGTGCAGCGCGATCAGCGCCAGCAGGATCGCCGGGATCAGCAGGACGTGGGCGATGTAGAGACGTCCGACGATCAGCTCGCCGGGGTAGTCGCCGCCGAACACGGCCCAGTGGGTCCAGGTGCCGATGACGGGGATCGCCAGGATGATCGCCGACATGATCCGGAGGCCGGTGCCCGAGAGCAGGTCGTCCGGGATCGAGTAGCCGGCGAAGCCCTCGGCGATGCCCAGGACCAGCAGGCCGACGCCGATGAACCAGTTCGTCTCGCGCGGCCGCCGGAAGGCGCCGGTGAAGAAGATCCGGAGCAGGTGGCAGACGATCGACGCCATGAACAGCAGCGCCGCCCAGTGGTGGATCTGCCGGATCAGCAGACCGCCGCGCACGTCGAAGGAGATGTCCAGGGTCGACTCGTAGGCAGCCGACATCTCGACGCCGCGCAGGGGCGCGTAGCTGCCGTCGTAGGTGACCTCACGCAGCGAGGCGTCGAAGAAGAAGGTCAGGTACGTGCCGGTCAGCAGCAGGATGATGAACGAGTAGAGCGCGATCTCGCCCAGCAGGAACGACCAGTGGTCCGGGAAGACCTTGTTGAGCGTCCGCCGCAGGGGGCCGGCGACGATCAGCCGGTCGTCGACCTCGAGCGCGGCCTTGCCCAGGCGCGTGGTCGGCGCCCCCGGAGCCGTGGCGGTGCGAGCCATCAGATGCGCTCCCGGTTCCAGTAGGTGGGGCCCACGGCCTCAGGGTAGTCGCCCAGCGCGATGAAGTAGCCCTCGTCGTCGACCCCCAGGGGCAGCTGGGGGAGCGACCGGGTGGCCGGACCGAAGACCGGCTTCGCGCCCTGCGTGATGTCGAACTGCGACTGGTGGCAGGGGCACAGGATCCGGCTGGTCTCCTGCTCGTACAGCGACACCGGGCAGCCGGCGTGGGTGCAGATCTTGGAGTAGGCGACGTAGTCGCCGTAGCCGAAGTCGGCCTGGCCCGCACGCGGCTGGTTGACCGCCATCTGCTCGGGACGCAGGCGGAACAGCATGGTCGCCGCGTCGGACTCGCGGTTGCCGCCGGGAACGGCCGGGAAGACCGTCTCCAGCGAGCCGGGGACCGCGTCGCCCGGGCGGATCGGGGTGCCGTCGTCCCGCACGAGCCGGACGCCGTTCGCCCACGAGGTGCGGCCCAGCGGGTCGCCGGTGTTGGGGTTCTTGATGAGACCGCCGAGCGGCATGAGCAGCATCAGCCCGAGGCCGCCGCCCATGAAGGCCAGCGAGCGGGTGATCAGCTTCCGGCGCGCCAGGCCGCTGTTGTGCAGGCCGCCGACCAGGGTGGCGCCGGTGGTCACGCGGTCGAAGTGCGAGCCGTCGTGCTTGTCCTGCACCGCCGTCTCGTGCGGCAGCAGCTTCTTGGTGTAGAGCACCAGGCCGAGGCCCACGAGGACCAGGGCCAGGCCCATGAGAGCACCGAGCAGCGGGGTGAACAGCGTGCTCCACGTGTCGCTGTCGATGGTCCACTCCCAGTCGGGGAGGAACCAGCCGGAGCCCACGTAGACGACGACGAACGCGAACGACGCGAGGCCGGCCAGCGCGAACACGGTGCCGATCTGCCGGACGTAGCGGCGCTCCAGGGGCGAGCCCGGCTCGGGGCCCGGGTCGACGTGCAGGACCTGCACGCCGTCGTAGGCGGCACCCAGGCGGTCCAGGTCCTCGCGGCTCATGGCCGCGAGCTGCTCCGGGGTGTGGTCGTCGTCCGGCCCGCCGTGCAGCGGGCCCGGGACGTCCGCGCCGCCGGCCGAGCCGGGGCGGGTGTCGTGCGTGGTCACGCCTTGCTCCCCATCCAGAAGATCCCGAACATCAGGGCGCTGATCCCGACGACCCAGATCACCAGACCCTCGCCGACGGGGCCGATGCGGCCGATGCCGGCGCCACCCGGGTCCGGCATCTCCTTGACCGTCTGGATGTAGTTGATGATCGAGCGCTTCTCCTCGGGCGTGAGCTGGTTGTCACCGAAGACCGGCATGTTCTCCGGCCCGCTCAGCATCGCGGTGTAGATCTCGAGGTCCGTGGCGTCGTGCAGGTCGGGGGCGTACTTGCCCGAGGAGAGGGCGCCGCCCTCGCCGACGAAGTTGTGGCACGAGGCGCAGTTGAGCCGGAACAGCTCGCCGCCGAGGGCGAGGTCGCCCTCCCGCAGGTCGCCGCTGGGCACGGTCGGGCCGCCGCCGTTGGCCTGCACGTAGGTGATCAGCTGGTCGATCTCCTCGTCGCTGAACACGACGGGCTTGTCCGGCCCCTGCTCGGCCTGGCGGACCAGCGGCATGCGGCCGGTGTGCACCTGGAAGTAGACGGACGCGCCGCCGACGCCGATCAGCGACGGGCCGCGGCCGTCCACGCCCTCGAGGTTCTCCCCGTGGCAGGTGATGCAGCTGTTCTCGTAGATCTCGCGGCCGGCCTCGTAGTCCGCGCTCCCCGCCGTGGCGTCGGCCTCCTCGGCGTGCGCCGGGGCGAGGGTGGAGTACAGGGCGCCGGTGAGCACGAGCGCGGCCATGAGGCCGGCGACGTTGGCGACCCGGCGGCGGGCCTTCGACAGCCGCCGCGACCGGGCGGCGGCAGCCGGGGTGCCCTGGGCCGGGCGGACCCGGGAGAGGCGCGAGCGACGCGGCACGTCGTCGGGCTGGGCGTCGGACTGCGGGTTCGTGGTGGACACCGTTTCCCTAGCGGATCAGGTAGATCGTGGCGAAGAGCCCGATCCACACGACGTCGACGAAGTGCCAGTAGTAGGAGACCACGATCGCCGAGGTCGCCTGTGCCGGCGTGAAGCGGCCCATGGCGGACCGGATGAGCAGGAAGACGAAGGCGATCAGGCCGCCGATGACGTGCAGGCCGTGGAACCCGGTCGTGAGGTAGAAGACCGACCCGTAGGTGCTGGTGTTGATCTTCGTGCCCTCTTCGACGAGCTGCACGTACTCGAAGGCCTGCCCGAGGACGAAGACCAGCCCCATCACGAAGGTGATCGAGAACCACCGCCGCAGGCCGTACACGTTGCCCTGCTCCGCAGCGAAGACGCCGAGCTGGCAGGTGATCGACGACGCGACGAGGATCGTCGTGAAGACGAGCGCGTACGGCAGGTTCAGGTGGGTGGGCTCCGGCGGCCAGTTGTCCGCGCCGACTCGCGCACGCGCGGTGAAGTACATGGCGAACAGGCCGGCGAAGAACATCAGCTCGCTGGAGAGCCAGACGATCGTGCCGACGCTGACCATGTTCGGTCGGGTCAGGGAGTGCACCCGCGAGGTGTCGAAGGTGCCGCTCGCGACGGGAGCCGTTGTCACCCGGTCATCATGGCATCGCGCGCCGACGCCGACGACCGTGGGTCGACGGGCGTGGCGGTCCGTGACCGGCTCGAGATCGATCCGGAGGTGGGCCCGGTCGGCGCCCGCCGGGCACTAGGCTCCCCGGCGTGAGCGCTCCCGCCACCAGCGAGGCCGTGCCGGCCACCGTCCTGGTCTACAGCTCCCGGCCCGAGGTCCGCGAGGCCGTCCGCACCGCGGTGGGCCGCCGGCCCGCGGCGGACGTGGGCCCGATCACGTGGGTCGACTGCGACACGGGGGAGGACGTCGTCGCGGCGGTCGACGAGGGCGGGATCGACCTCTGCCTGCTCGACGGGGAGTCCCAGCCCACCGGCGGGATGGCGCTGGCGCGCCAGCTCAAGCTCGAGGTGGCCGACTGCCCGGCGCTGTGCGTGCTCATCGCCCGGCAGCCCGACCGCTGGCTGGCGCACTGGTCGCAGGCGGACGCGACGCTGCCGATGCCGATCGACCCGCTGACCGCGCCGCGCGTCGTCGCCGACGTGCTGCGCGCGCAGGTGGGCGTGCCCACCGTCCGACGCTGAGCGCCGTGGGCGCGCCCACCTGGCCGGCCCTGCTCACCCGGCTCCTGGCCCGGGAGGACCTCTCCGAGGACGAGGCCGCCTGGGCGATGCGGGAGATCATGGCCGGCGAGGCGACCGCGGCGCAGATCGCCGCGTTCGCGGTCGCGCTGCGGGCCAAGGGGGAGTCGCCGGCGGAGGTGGCCGGCCTGGCCACGACGATGCTGGCCCGCGCCACCCCGGTCGAACTGGCCGGCGAGTGCGTCGACATCGTGGGCACCGGCGGGGACGGCGCGCACACGGTCAACATCTCGACGATGGCCTCGGTGGTGACCGCGGCCGCCGGGGTGCCCGTCGCCAAGCACGGCAACCGGGCGGCGTCGTCGTCCTCCGGCGCCGCGGACGTGCTGGAGGCGCTGGGCGTGGTCATCGACCTCCCGGCGCCGGCCGTCGCCCGCTGCGTGGCCGAGGCGGGGATCGGTTTCTTCTTCGCGCCGGTCTTCCACCCCGGCTTCCGCTTCACCGGGGCGCCGCGCCGTGAGATGGGTATCGGCACGGTCTTCAACTTCCTCGGGCCGCTGGCCAACCCGGCCCGGCCGGTCGCGGCCGCGATCGGCTGCGCCGACCCGCGGATGGCGCCGGTCCTGGCGGCGGTGCTGGCCGAGCGGGGCATGCGCGCGCTGGTGTTCCGCGGGGACGACGGCCTGGACGAGCTCACCACCGCGACGACGTCGTCGGTGTGGGTGGTGGCCGACGGCACGGTCACGCCCGAGCGGGTCGACCCGGCCGCGCTGGGCATCGCGCCGGCGTCGGTCGGCGCGCTGCGCGGCGGGGACCCGGCGTTCAACGCCGACGTGTTCCGCCGGGTGGTGGGCGGGGAGCCGGGGCCCGTGCGCGACGCCGTCCTGCTCAACGCGGCCGCGGCGCTGGCCGCCCACGCCGGCGTCGGCGCGGACCTCGCCGCCGCCCTGGCGGCGGGCCTGGAGCGGGCCGCGGCGGCGGTGGACGACGGCCGCGCGGCCGCGCTGCTCGACCGCTGGGTGACCGTCAGCCGCGAGGTGGCCCCGCCGCGCTAGTCCTGCGGCTAGTCGGCGGTGTCGAAGCCGATGGAGAAGGCCGCCTCGAGGTCGTGGCGGGAGTAGGACCGGAAGGCGATGTGCGTGTCGGTCTCCAGGACGCCGGGGACCTTGTTGATCCGGCCCGCGATCACCTCGGCGATCTGGTCGAACTCCCGCACCCGCACGACGGCGATCAGGTCGGTGTCACCGGCGACGGAGTAGACCTCGCTCACGCCGTCGAGGTCGGCCACGGCCTGGGCCACCTCGGGGATGGCGTCGGTGGCCGCGTCGATCATGACGATGGCGGTGATCACGCCGGGGATGCTAGCCGGGGCGGGACCCGTCCGCCGGGTCCGCCGCCACCGGGGGAGACCCGGTCCGGCCGTGCCCGGGTGCCGAGGGCCCGGCCGTCGGCGAAGGGCTCGCGCTCGCGGCGGCCCGCCTCCACCCGGTCCAGGAAGGCGCTGTAGTGCCCGGTGCCGGGCACCGGGCAGGCGAGCGTGCCGTCGACCTCCACCAGCCGGGTGCCGGGCTTCTCCATCCAGCGCAGCACCAGCTCGGTCTCGTCGACCGTGGCGGCCAGCTCCCCGTCGGGCCCCAGCGGGGTCTCGGCGGTGGCCAGGAGCCCGGCCAGCGTGTGCCGGACCGACGAGCCCCGCGGCGCCCCGCCGGCGGCCACCAGCCGCCCCCGCCGGACGACGGACAGGTGCCAGCCGCCCGCGCCGTCGGGGCGGGCGATCACCAGCTGCGGCACCGCCGCCAGCGACTCCAGCCGCTGCCGCCGCCGCACCGCCCGCACCAGGACGGCGGCCCGGTCGCGCAGGACCGCGGCGTCCTCGTAGCGCTCCTCGGCGGCGAGCCGGTCGACCCGGGCCAGCAGCGGGTCGAGCAGCGCCTCGGGGTCGGCGGCGACGGCGGCCCGCAGGACCCCGGCGATCGCGCCGTACTCCTCGACCGACTGCGCCCCGGTGCACGGCGCGCCGCAGCGGCCCATGCCGGCCAGCGCGCACGCGGTGCCCAGCACCTTGAGCGACAGGCGGGACGTGCACTGCCGCAGCGGCAGGGACTCGTGGATGGCGGCCGCGGCGGCGTCGGCGGCGCGGCGGTCGGGGAAGGGGCCGAGGAACACCCCGGCGCCCGGGCGGACCCGCCGGACGACGGACAGCCGGGGGAACACCTCCTCGGTCAGCCGGATCCACAGCGCCCGCTCCGGGAAGCGCGAGCGGCGGTTGTAGCGCGGCTTGTGCTCGGCGATCAGCCGCAGCTCGCGGACGGCGGCCTCCAGGTCGTGCGCGCACGGGATCGCCTCGACCCGCCGGCTCAGCGCGACCATCTCGGTGATCCGGCTGCGCTGCTCGCTGGAGGTGAAGTAGCTGCGCACGCGGCTGCGCAGGTCGTTCGACGTCCCCACGTAGAGCGCCTCGTCCTTCGGGCCGCGGAAGACGTACACCCCGGGGCCGCCGGGCACGTCGTCGGCCAGGTGCCGCTTGCGGCGCCGCTCCGGGTCGACCTGCCGGGTGAGCCCGGTCAGCTCCTCCAGCGAGGTGATGCCCAGGGGGCCCAGCCGCTCGAACAGCCCGTGCAGCACGTCGACGGTCGCGCGGGCGTCGGCCAGCGCGCGGTGGCAGGGGTCGGTGGCGGCGGAGAAGTAGGGCGCCAGGGTGGCCAGCTTGCAGTTGGGCACCTCGTCGCGGCTGAGCAGCCGGCGGGCGAGGACGGCGGTGTCGACCGAGGCCGCGGCCGGCCACGGGATGCCGTTCTCGGCGCACGCGGCCCGGAGGAAGCCGAGGTCGAAGGGGGCGTTGTGGGCGACCAGGACGGCCCCGTGGGCGAACTCCAGGAAGCCGGGCAGCACGGCGCCGATGCGCGGCGCGGCGGCGACCATCGTCGTGGTGATGCCGGTCAGCACGCTGATGTAGGGCGGGATCTCCCGGCCGGGGTCGACCAGCGTCTGGAACTCGCCGAGGACCTCGCCGCCGCGGACCTTCACGGCGCCGATCTCGGTGATCGCGCTGTCCCGCGGCGAGCCGCCGGTCGTCTCCAGGTCGACCACCACGAAGGTGACCTCCGACAGCGGGGTGCCGAGCTCCTCGATGGTGCCCTGCACGTACCGCGGGCCCGGGTCGAAGCGGGGCGCCAGGTCGCGGCCCCCGGCGCCGGCCCGGGGCACCCACCCGGCGGGGGTGGCGGGGAGAGGCGGCACGCGGCGGACGGTAGGTCGGCCCACCGACAGTCTCCGGGACCCACGCCGGGACCCCCGCCGGCGCCGGGGCCCGGGCGGGGGCCCCACCTCAGGGTGGGGGGCGTCGCCCGCCCGGGCGAACCCCCAGGTCGGGGTGGCGGCGGGGCCGCGGACGGGACACCATCCTGCCGCGGGGTCGCCGACGGCCCCGACGCAGGAGAGGTGACCGATGCCCCAGCGCTCCCGGTGGCGCGCACGTCGTCCGTCGGTGCTGCTCGCCGCCGTCGCCGCGACGGCGGTCGTCGGCCTCGCCGGCCCGCTCGCCGCGCCGGCCGCGGCCGACCCGAGCGACCAGCCCGGCGGCACCTCCGGCGTCCTGGACAGCGAGGCGCTCGACGAGCTGCAGCGCCGGGCCGCGGACGTGCAGGCGGACCTGCTCGCCCGGCAGGGCGAGGTCGTCGCGGCGCAGGAGGCGCTGACCGCCGCCCGGGACGCCGCCGCGCAGGCCGAGGCCGAGGTCGCCGGCGTCGAGGAGGAGCTGGCCGGCTACCAGGACGTCGTCGCCGAGTACGCCTCGGCGGTCTACCGGGACGGCGGCGCGCTCACGCCGCTCACCCTGCTGCTCAGCGGCGGCGACCCGGGGGAGATGGCCACGGCGCTGGGCTACCTGGAGGCGGTGGACGCGCACGCCGCCGAGGTGGTGACCGCGGCCGAGCGGCAGCGGCAGGCGGCGGTGGCCGAGCGCGACCGCGCCGCGGCCGCCCTCGCGCAGGCGCAGGCGCGCGCCGACCAGGTCGCGGCGGAGGTCCAGGCGCTGGAGGACGCCGCCTCGGCGGTGACCAGCGAGCTGGACGCCGCGCTGGGCGACGTGGACCGGCAGCTGGCCCAGCTGCAGTCCGAGCAGGTCCGCGTCAACGAGCAGACCGCGGCCAACTGGCGCGCCTACCTCGACGAGCTCGTGGCGGCCGGGGTCGCCGCGCCGCCGGCCGCCGAGCTGCTCGACCCCGCCGCGGGGCTGCCCGGCGGGCTGGTGCCGGTCGGCTCGGCCACCGGGGGCGCCCAGGCCGGCGCCGCCCAGCTGCCGCGCCAGCCGACGTCGCTGCTGGTGCTCCCGCGCGAGGTGCTCACGGCGGTCAGCACGGCGATGGACCAGCTGAGCCTGCCGTACGCGCCGGGCACCGCCGGGCCGGAGTCCTACGACTGCGGGTCGCTGGTGCAGTCGGCCTACCGGGCCGCCGGGGTGGAGCTGCCGGCCGACCAGGCCGGCCTGTTCGCGATCACCCGGCCGATCGCGGCCGAGGACGTGCTGCCCGGGGACCTGGTCTTCCTGGGGACGCCGGAGTCGGGCCTCGGCCACGTCGGCCTGGCCCTCGACACCCGTTCGATGCTGGCCGCCGACGCGCGCGCCGGGGCGGTGGTGGTCCGCTCCCTGCCGACCGACCAGGTCCTGATGATCGGCCGGCCGAGCCTCGGCCAGCGCCCCGCCGAGCCGGCCCCCGGGCCCACCGGCGGTGCGCTGCGGGTGGAGTGCGGTAACACCGTCTACCCGCCGAGCTTCGACGGGGCGCGCTCGTGGGGCGGCTACCCGAACGGGCTGATCCCGCCGAGCGCGCTGTGCGACATCGGCGCCGGGTCGCACGCGCTGCGCTGCGACGCGGCGGCGGCCTACCGCGCGATGAGCTCGGCCTTCGCGGCCGCGTTCGGGACGCCGATCTGCATCACCGACTCCTACCGCACCTACGCCAGCCAGGTGCGGCTGTACGGGCAGAAGCCGGCGCTGGCCGCCGTCCCCGGCACCAGCAACCACGGCTGGGGGCTGGCGGTCGACCTCTGCGGCGGCATCCAGACCTTCGGCACCCCGCAGTACCAGTGGATGGTCGCCAACGCGGGCCGGTTCGGCTGGCTGCACCCGACCTGGGCCGACCCCGGCAACGGCCGCGAGGAGCCCTGGCACTGGGAGTTCGCCGGCACCTGACCGGAACTGTCGGTGGGCGTGCCTACGTTCGCGCCAGACCGACGAGAGGACCGGGAGGAGAGCGGCCATGCTCATCGACTGCGACACCTGCACCGCCCGCGGTACCGGCTGCGCCGACTGCGTGGTCACGGTGCTGCTGGGAGCCCCACCGGGGTGGCAGGGCACCGACCCGGCCGTGGTGCCGAGGACCCGCCGGGCGGCGCGCCCGGCCGAGGAGGAGACCGCGACCGGAGCCGCCGGCCCCGGCGTGGTCGTGGAGCTGGACGAGGTGGAGCGGCGCGCCGTCCGCGCCCTCGCCGAGGGCGGTCTGGTGCCCCCGCTGCGGCACCGGCCGGCATCCGGGGAGGAGCCCGGTGGCTCGCGGCGCATCGGCTGACGGTGCCCGGGGCCGCCGTGTCGGTGACCGAGCGCAGTGACGGGCCTGCGGATCGTGGCAATTCCCACAGAACCCGCAGGTCACGTTTGTCACAACTGCATCACGTCCGTACGGTGAGCGCGTCCGACCGGGAGGTCGTCACCTGATCCGGGGTGACCTCGGCCGGACACCGCCGAGTCACCGCAGGTGTCGGCGTCGCCTCGCAGGCGGCGTCGGGGTCGAGGTGAGCCGGGGACCCACCGCAGCACTGGGGTGAGTTCTCCCGTGCGCCGTTCGCG
Source organism: Blastococcus sp. SYSU D00868 (assembly GCF_054050575.1). NCBI lineage: Bacteria > Bacillati > Actinomycetota > Actinomycetes > Geodermatophilales > Geodermatophilaceae > Blastococcus > Blastococcus sp. SYSU D00868. Next base: position 58,171 of record NZ_JBJGZO010000022.1, on the reverse strand, counting down.
GCGTGCGGAGATAGGGCACGTCTTCCCAGCCCGAACCCGTCAGCTAACTCGGTAGGCGGTTGCTGAGGAAGAACGGAGAGCCGCCGACCGTGGCGACGCCTCGCCCCGCCCTGGGGCATGCACGAGAACAGCTCCCCCCCGGATCCCCCGCCGGGTACCGCACCTCCCGCTCCCGCCGGCTCGGCCGCGGGGTGCTCCTGGGGACCACCGCCGCCCTGACGATCACCGCCCTGCCGGGCACGGCCGCCGCGGACCCGACGACGGCGACCACGCCGGAGCAGGCCGCCCAGCTCGTCGCCGAGGCCGACCACCAGCTCGAGGTCGTCGCCGAGCAGGTCAACGAGGCCCGCGAGGTCCTCGCCCTGCAGCAGCTCGCCGTCGCCGAGGCCCGCGAGCAGGTCGAGCAGACCGCGGCGCAGCTGGATGCGCTGGACGGGCAGATCCGCCAGGTCGCCCGCAGCGCCTACACCGGCGCCGACGACAGCCTGGCCACGTTGGACCTGCTGATGACCAGCGACTCGGCCGAGGACTTCGTCAGCAGCCTCGCGATGCTCGACCAGATCGCCGGGCACACCACCGGGGTCCTCGCCGACGTGTCGGCGGCCGCCGAGGAGGCCGCGCAGGCGCAGGCCGACGCCGACGCCGCCGAGGCCGCCGCCCAGCAGACGCTGGACGACCTCAGCGCCCAGGAGGACCGGCTGGAGTCGGACATCGCCGACTACCGGGCGCAGTACGACCGGCTGACCGCCGAGCAGCGGCAGCAGGTGCAGCAGGCGCAGGTGGCCCACACCGGCCAGGCCGTGGCGCCGGCCGCGGTGGCCCGTCCGGTGGCCGCCAGCGGCGCCGCGCAGGTCGCCGTCGACACCGCCCTGGCCCAGGTCGGCGACCCCTACGTGTGGGGCGCCGGTGGGCCGAACTCCTTCGACTGCTCCGGCCTCACGCAGTACGCCTACGCCGCGGCCGGCGTCAGCCTGCCGCACTCCAGCCGCATGCAGTCGCAGATGGGCACCGCCGTCTCGCGTTCCGAGCTGCAGCCGGGCGACCTGATCTTCTACTACAGCCCGGTCAGCCACGTCTCGATGTACGTCGGCAACGGCCAGATGGTGCACGCCTCCACCTCCGGCCAGCCGGTGAAGGTGGTCGGCGTCGACTCGATGGGCGGGATCACCGCCATGCGCCGCATCGTCTGAACGAGGAACCCCCTCGCCCCCACCGCGCGCAGGCTCGCGGTGGGCCCCTGCGAGGGAGCCACGGGCCGGTGACCCTCTCGGGTCACCGGCCCGTTCCTTCTAAGCTCGGGGGCGTGTCCGCCCGCCGGGCCGCGCTCGTGGCCGCGGTCGTCCTCGGTGCGGCCTTCGTCCTCGTCGTCGTCCTGCGGACGCCGTGGTCCCTGCTGCCCGACCTCCCGGGCGGCCCCACGCCCCCCGACCCCGGCGCCGGGCTGCCCGCCGCGGCCGTGGAGCGGGCCGAGTCCTTCGCCGCGGCGATCCGGCCGGCATCGCTGGCCTCGCTGGTGCTGGGGCTGGCCGTCGCGGCCGTGCTCGGGCTCACCCGGCTGGGCGCCCGGCTGGTGCAGGCCGTCGCCCGGCCGCTGGGCGGGGGGTGGGCCTGGCAGGTGCTGCTCGGGACGCTGGCGCTCATGGCGGTCGGCCGGCTGGTCACCCTGCCGATCGGCGTCTACGGCGAGGTGGTGCGCCACCGCTACGGGCTGTCGACCCGCAGCTGGCCGCTGTGGCTGCGCGACGTCGCGGTCTCCCTGGCGATCGACGCGGCGCTGACGGCGCTGGCCCTGCTGGTGCTCGTCTGGCTGGCCCGCCGCGCGCCGCGCACCTGGTGGGCGTGGGCGGCCGGCGCGGCCGCCGCCCTCGTCGTCGTCGGCTCGTTCCTCTACCCGGTGGTCATCGAGCCGGCGTTCAACAGCTTCGAGCCGCTGCCGGCCGGCCAGCTGCGCACCGACCTGCTCGAGCTGGCCGAGGAGAACGGCACCCCGGTCGAGGACGTGCTGGTCTCCGACGCCTCCCGCCGGACGACGTCCCTGAACGCCTACGTGTCCGGCTTCGGCAGCACCCGCCGGATCGTCCTCTACGACACGCTGCTGACCCAGCTGCCCGACGACGAGATCGAGTCGATCGTCGCCCACGAGCTGGGGCACGTGGCCACCGACGACGTCCTCACCGGGACGCTGATGGGCGCGCTCGGCGCGGCCGCCGCCGTCGCCGGGCTCGGCTGGCTGCTCACCTGGACCCCGCTGCTGCGCCGGGCCGGGGCCCGGTCGCCGGCGGACGCGCGCGTCGTGCCGCTGGCGCTGCTGCTGGTCTCCGTCGGCACCCTGCTGGCCACGCCGGTGCAGAACCTCGTCTCCCGCCAGATCGAGGCCCGCGCCGACCTGCACGCCCTGGAGCTGACCGGCGACGCCGGGGCGTTCATCGCCATGCAGGAGCGCCTGGCGACCACCAACCTGTCCGACCCCGACCCGCCGGCGGCGTGGCACTGGTTCTTCGGGTCGCACCCGACGTCGGCGCAGCGGGTCGCCTTCGCCGAGGACTGGCTGCGGGCGGGGGAGCCGTGACCCGCACCCTGGTGGTCACGAACGACTTCCCGCCGCGCCAGGGGGGCATCCAGACCTTCGTCGCCGCGCTGCTGGCCCGCCGCCCGCCGGGGTCGCTCGTCGTCCTGGCCTCCCGCTCGCCCGGCTGGGAGGAGTACGACGCCGCCCTGCCCTACCCGGTCGTCCGCCGGCCGACGGGCATGCTGCTGCCCACCCGGTCCACCGCGCGGGCCGCGGTGGACCTGGCCCGCCGGTACGGCTGCGACACCGCCGTCTACGGCGCGGCGGCCCCGCTGGGCCTGATCGCGCCGGCGCTGCGGTCGGCCGGCGTGACCCACCAGCTCGGCATCACCCACGGGCACGAGACCGGCTGGGTCGCCGTCCCGGGCGGCCGGCAGCTCATGCGCCGGATCGCCGGCCACCTGGACGTGGTCACCTACATCAGCGAGTACACCCGCGGCCGCCTGGAGCCGGCGCTGCAGGACCGGGCGCGGCTGGCCCAGCTGTCCCCCGGGGTGGACGTCGACGCCTTCAGTTCCGCCGTGGACGGCGGCGCGGTCCGCCGCCGCTACGGCCTCGGCGACGCCCCGGTGGTCGTCTGCGTCTCCCGGCTGGTCGCCCGCAAGGGCCAGGACGTGCTGGTCGCCGGCTGGCCGCGGGTGCTGGCCCGGCACCCGCGCGCCCGGCTGCTGCTGGTCGGCGGCGGCCCCGAGGAGGCGGCGCTGCGGCGGGCCGTGGCCGACCGGGGGCTGGGAGAGTCCGTCGTCCTCACCGGCGCGGTGCCGCCGGCGCAGCTGCCCGAGCACTACGCCGCGGGCGACGTGTTCGCCATGCCCTGCCGCACCCGGCGCGCCGGCCTCGACGTCGAGGGGCTGGGCATGGTCTACCTCGAGGCGGCCGCCTGCGGCCTGCCCGTGGTGGCCGGCACCTCCGGCGGCGCCCCGGAGGCCGTGCAGGAGGGCGTCACCGGCTGCGTGGTGCCCGACCCGCGCTCGGCCGGGGCGGTCGCCGACACCGTGGGTGGCCTGCTCGACGACCCGGGGCGGGCGCGGGCGATGGGGCGCGCGGGCCGCGCCTGGGTCGAGCAGCGGTGGTCCTGGACGCGGATCGCCGAGACCTTCGCGCAGCTGCTGGAGCCCGGACGGCACTGAGCCCCCGCCCGCGGGTGCGGGACGGGGGCCCAGTGGCGGGGGCTCGGCGGCCGGGGCTCAGCGGGAGTAGAGGGACTCGACCTCGGCGTCGAACTCCTTGAGGACGACCGACCGCTTGAGCTTCAGGCTCGGGGTCAGCATCCCGTTGTCCTCGGTGAAGTCCGTGGTCAGCACCCGGTACTTCCTGATCGCCTCGGCCTGCGAGACGGCCTTGTTGGCGTCGGCGACCGCGGCGTCGAGCTCGGCGCGCACGTCGGGGTCGTCGACCAGCGCGTCGACCTTCGTGTCGGCCGGCTTGCCCTTCGACTCCAGCCACTGCGGCAGGGCCTCCTCGTCGAGGGTGACCAGGGCGCCGATGAAGGGCCGCTGGTCGCCGACGACGATGCACTGGCTGACCAGCCGGTGCGCCCGCAGCCGGTCCTCGAGGACGGCGGGGGCGACGTTCTTGCCGCCCGCGGTCACCAGGATCTCCTTCTTGCGCCCGGTGATCCTCACGAAGCCGTCGGCGTCGATCTCGCCGAGGTCGCCGGTGTGGAACCAGCCGTCGGCGTCGATGGCCTCCGCGGTGGCCTGCTCGTTCTTCCAGTAGCCGCGCATGACCACGCCGCCGCGGATGAGGATCTCGCCGTCGTCGGCGATCGCGAACCCGACGCCGGGCAGCGGCCGGCCGACGGTGCCGATGCGCAGCGCGTCGTCGTGGTTGACCGAGGCGGCCGCGGTCGTCTCGGTCAGGCCGTAGCCCTCGAAGACCGTGACGCCGATGCCGCGGAAGAAGTGGCCCAGCCGCTCGCCGAGCGGCGCGCCGCCGGAGATGGCGCCGAGGCACCGGCCGCCCAGCGCCGAGCGCAGCTTGCTGTAGACGAGCTTGTCGAACAGCGCGTGCTGGGCGCGCAGCGCCAGGCCGGGGCCGCCGGTGTCCTGGGCGCGGGACCAGTCGATGGCCACCTGGGCGGCCTTGTCGAAGATCTTGCCCTTGCCGTCGCCCTCGGCCTTCGCCTTGGCCTGGTTGAAGACCTTCTCGAAGACCCGGGGCACGGCGAGCACGAACGTCGGCTTGAACGCGCCGAGGTCCTCGACCAGGTTCTTCACGTCGGGCGTGTGGCCGATGACGGTGCGGGTCTTGACGGCGCCGACCTGCAGGACGCGGGCCAGCACGTGCGCCAGCGGGATGAACAGCAGTAGCGAGCCCTGCACGTTCATGAACCGGCCGAGCAGGCTCATCCCGTTGCCGACCTCGAAGAGGAAGTTGCGGTGGGTGAGCTCGCAGCCCTTGGGCCGGCCGGTGGTCCCGCTGGTGTAGATCAGCGTCGCCAGGCTGTCGGCGTTCAGCGTGGCCCGCCGGGCCTCGAGCTCGCTGTCGGGGACCTCGGCCCCGGCGGCGGTGAGGGTGCCCAGGGCGTCGTCCTCGATGACGTAGACCGGGCCGAGGCCGGGCGCCTGGTCGCGGACGGAGTCGACCGCCGCGGCGTGCTCGCCCTTCTCCACGATCATCGCGGTCGCGCCGGAGTCGGACAGGATCCAGGCCACCTGGTCGGGGCTGGAGGTCTCGTAGACCGGGACGACGACGGCGCCGGCGGTCCAGATCGCGAAGTCGACGACGGTCCACTCGTAGCGGGTCTTGGCCTGCAGGGCCACCCGGTCGCCGGCCTGCACGCCCGCGGCGACCAGGCCCTTGGCCACGCCGCGGACCTGCTCGCCGAACTCGCGCCAGGTGACGTCCTCCCACCGGCCGTTCCGTTGGATGCGCAGGCCGACCTCGTCGCCGTGTTCGGCGACGTTCTCGGCCAGCATGTCGGTGAGGGCCTCGTCCGGGCCCACCTCGGTCGTCGCGGGGACGCTGAACTCGCGCACGCCTGGTCCTCTCTCCGCCACCGCGCCCCGGGCACCGTCGCCCGGCCCACCTGGTGGGGACGCCTGGCCTGCAAATCTAGTCGGTGTCCGCTACTCGTGAGTAGCTGAGGCGGGCGTTCCCCCGCGGCGGCGACCGCACGAGCGGTTAGCCTGCTCCGCATGGCCGAGCAGTCCACCCAGTCGATCGTCGTCGAGGCCCCCGCGGCCGACGTCATGGCGGTCATCGCCGACTTCGACGCGTACCCGAAGTGGGTCGCGGCCGCGAAGAAGGTGGAGGTCCTGGAGACCGGCCCGGACGGCCGCGCCAAGCGGGTCCACTTCGTGCTCGACGCCGGCGCGGTCAAGGACGACTACGTCCTGGACTACACGTGGGAGGGCGACCGCCGCGTCTCCTGGACCCTGGTCAAGGGCCAGATGCAGAAGCGCCAGGAGGGCTCCTACACGCTGGCCGAGGCCGGCGGGCGCACCGAGGTCACCTACGCCATCACCATCGACCTCTCCATCCCGATGCTCGGCATGATCAAGCGCAAGGCGGAGAAGGTCATCCTCGACACCGCGCTCAAGGAGCTCAAGAAGCGCGTCGAGGGCTGATCCGGCGTGACCACCCTGCTCGTCACCGGCCCCGGCGGGGCCGGCACCTCGACCGTGGCCGCGGCCCTCGCCGTCCGCGCCGCCCGCGGCGGCCGGCGCGCCGTGCTGGTGTCCCGGCGGCCGGTCGCCGGCGTCGCGGGTCTCGGGGACGTCGCGGGCCTGCGGGTCGCGACGGCGGACCCGCAGCGGGCGTTCGAGGGGCTGTGGGGCTCGGTCGGTCCCGCGCTGTCCGCGGCGCTGCCCGACCTCGCCGTCCCGCCGGCCAGCTCCGTGACCGCCCCGCCCGGCGCCGCCGACCTCGCCCTGCTCGCCGAGCTCTCTGCCGCCGAGGCCGACGTCGTCGTGGTCGACGGCGGCCCGCTGGAGGCCGCGCTCGCCCTGCTCGCCCTGCCCGGCCAGCTGCGCTGGTGGCTCGGCCAGGTGCTGCCCACCCGGCTGCGCATGCTCGGCGCCGTCCGCACGGCCGCGGTCCGGACCGGCACCGTGCGGCCCGGCCCGGTCGACGCCGCGCTGTCGGCGGTGCCGGTCGTGGAGCGGCTGCTGTCCCGGGTGGCCCTGGACGACCCGGCCGCCACCGAGGTCCGGCTGGTGGCCCAGCCGCGCCCGGCGGCGGTGGCGGCGCTGCGCGACGCGCTGCCGGTGCTCGCCCTGCACGGGCAGCGCCCGGCCGCCGTCCACGCGCGGGTGCTGCCCGACGACGCCGCCGCCGGCGCCTGGTGGGCCGCCCGCGGCGCCGAGCAGGCCGGCGTCCTGGCCGAGCTGGCCGACCTCGCCCCGGTGACCACGCTGCCGGAGCTGCCCGCCGCGCCCGCGGACGCCGACGGGCTCGCCGCCCTGCTCGGCGCCGACGAGGCGCCGCCGGTCCCGCCGCTCGCGGTGCCGGCGCCGGTGCGGGTGCCCGGGGGCTGGCGGCTCGCCGTCCCCCTGCCGTTCGCCCGGCGTGGGGCCCTGGAGCTGACCCGGTGGGAGGACGACCTGGTGCTCACCGTGGGCGGCGCGCGCCGGTCGCTGCGCCTGGACGCGCTGCTGCGCCGCTGCGTGGTCACCGGCGGGTCGCTGGCCGATCCCGGGACGGCGGCGGCGCGGCTGGAGATCGACTTCGCACCTGATCCGCAGCAGTGGCCGGCCGACCTGCTGGCCGCCGAGGGGAGCACCGCATGAGCACCGGCGACGACTGGCTGGACCAGGCGCGGCGGCTGGCGGCCGGGCTGGGCCAGGCGCTCGCCGCCGGCTCCGCCGGCAGCGCACCGCCCGGGGGCGAGCCGGCCGGCGCCCACGGCGGCGACTGCCGGTGGTGCCCGCTGTGCCAGGCCGTCGCCGTGCTGCGCGGGGAGCGCCCCGAGCTGACCGCCGCGCTCGCCGACACGCTCAGTGCGGCCGCCGCCGCGCTGCGGGCGCTGACCCCCGAGCCGCCGCGGGACCCGGCCGAGCCGCCCGCCGAGGAGCGGCCCGACGCCGAGGCTCCCCGCCCCGCCGTGCAGCACATCGAGATCGCCTGAGGTGGCCGCGACCGCCGTCGGTGTCGACATCGGCGGCACGAAGGTCGCCGGCGGGCTGGTGACCGCCGACGGGGTGGTGGTCCGCACGGCCCGGCGCACCACCCCGAGCGGGTCGCCGGCCGAGACCGAGGACGCGATCGTCGCCGTCGTCGAGGAGCTGACCGCCGCCGCCCCCGACCGGCCGGTCGGCGTCGGGGTGGGCGCCGCGGGCTGGTTCGACCCCACCGGGGACACGGTGCTGTTCAGCCCGCACCTGGCCTGGCGGCACACACGGCTGCGCCGCGACCTCGCCGGGCGGCTGACCCTGCCGCTGTGGGTGGGCAACGACGCCGACGCCGCCGCCTGGGCCGAGTACCGCTTCGGCGCCGCGCGGGACGCGGAGCTGGCGCTGATGATCACGCTGGGCACCGGGATCGGCGGCGGCATCGTGCTCGGCGGCCGGCTGCAGCGCGGCGCGCACGGCGTGGCGGGGGAGTGGGGGCACATGCGGGTGGTCCCCGACGGGCGGCTGTGCGCCTGCGGCAACCGCGGCTGCTGGGAGCAGTACGCCAGCGGCACGGCGCTGGCCTCGACGGCGCGGGAGGTGGCCCGCAGCTCGCCGGCCGCCGCGGCCGGCCTGCTGGAGCGGGTGGGCGGCCGGGCCGACGCGCTCACCGGGGAGGACGTCGCGGAGGCCGCGGCCGCCGGCGACGCGCTCGCCCGGGAGCTGATCGCCGAGGTCGGGCACTGGCTGGGGCAGGGCATCGCCGACCTGGCCGCCGTCCTCGACCCCGACGTCGTCGTGATCGGCGGGGGCGTCAGCGCCCTCGGCGAGGCGGTGCTGGGGCCGGCCCGCGACCGACTGGAGCGCGCGCTGCCGGGCCGGGGGTTCCGCCCGGGCCCGCGGGTGGTGGCCGCCGAGCTGGGCGCGCAGGCCGGCCTCGTCGGCGCCGCCGACCTGGTCCGACCCCAGGCCGCCCCCGGCCCCGGCGACGATCAGCTCACCTGATCGTGGAGCGTCCTCCCTCACCGCACACCGTGAGGGAGGACGCCGGACGATCAGGGGACCTGATCCCGGCTAGACGACCGCGCCGTCGTCGCCGTCCTCGACCGACCGCTCGCGCATCCGCGACACCAGCATGTAGACCCCGCCGACGACGGCGGCCACGCCGAGCACCAGCCCGACGTCGAGGGTCAGCCCGACCGCGCCGGGCGCGATGACCAGCAGCGCGCCGACGGCGATCAGCAGGCTCGCGTACAGCGAGTTCGGCGACGGCAGGCCGACCGGCGGCGGGGGCGGGGGCTCGAAGTGCTCCTCGGGCCGGTCCAGCACGGGCAGCTCGTGCGGCGCCGGGGGTGCGGCGTCGGTGGGCTCCCGGTCGACGACGACCCGGCCGTTCTCCGCCTCGAACGCCGAGACGATCCGCGCCCACTCGGCGTCCTCGTCCAGGTCGCGGCGGGCCGGCAGCCGCTCGGGCGACGGGCCGGGGGATCGCCCGCCGGCCCGCTCGGCCGCGTGCTCGTCGCCGTGCCGCTCGACCAGCTCGCGGCCCTCGCGGACCCGCGCCCGGTCGACGAACAGCCGGTCGCTGGGCGGGCTGGGCAGGAACACCGTGCGGGTGTAGGGGCCGACGTCGGTGGCCGGCTCCAGGTAGGCGGCGATCCCGGCGTCGCGCAGCACGTCGAGCAGGTGCTCGCCGACCCGCGGGTCGACGTCCCGCACCGGCGACCACAGGGAGGCGTCGAGCCCGTTGTTGCGCCGGCCGCGGCCGCGGCCGCCCTCGCTCACGGCCCCACCTCCCGCGCCGGCACGCGCTCGCGGATCCACGCGGCCGAGCGCTCGAAGATCGTCGGCGCGTCGTTGTCGAGGGTGGCCACGTGGTAGCTGTCCTCCAGCAGCACCTCGGTGGTGTCGGTGCTCGACACCCCGGCGAGCAGCACCCGGACCGAGGCCGGCTCGACGACGTGGTCGGTCACGCTGCGGAAGACCAGCAGCGGGGCGGTGACGCGGCCGAGGTCGGCGCGGGTCGCCGTCCACAGCCGGCGCAGCCCGAGCACGGCCCGGGTGGGCAGCCTGGCGTAGGCGCGCTCGTCGACCCCGGGCTTCTTGACGTCGTTGGCGATCGCCTTCCAGCTCGGCGTCAGCCGGGCGAGGACCGGCAGCAGCTTGGCGTCCAGCCGCTCGGTCAGCAGCGAGGGGTTGACCAGTACCAGTGCGGCGACCTCGTCGGGCCGCAGCTCCGCGAGCCGGATCGCGAGCGTGCCGCCCATCGACAGGCCCGCGACGACCACCCGGTCGCACTCGGCCCGCAGCTCGTCGAAGGCGCCGGTGACCGCGTCCACCCAGTCCCGCTCGGTGGTGAGGTTGCAGTCCTGCCAGCGCGTGCCGTGCCCGGGCAGCAGCGGCGCCCGGACGGCGAACCCCTCGGCCGCGAGGTGCTCGCCCCAGGGGCGCATGCTGTACGGGGAGCCGGTGAAGCCGTGGACCAGCAGGACGCCGGTCCCCTCCCCGGCCGGCTCGCCGGGGAAGGCGAACGGCTCGGCGCCGGGGGTGACGGACGGCGGCTCGGTGGGGGGCACGGGTCTCCTCGGCGTCCGGTGGCCGCGCCGACGGGCCGGCGTCTCGCGGTACGGGGACGGGCGGATTGTCGTTCCGCCGCGCGGCTCCCTAGTCTGACAGTTCCCGAGGGAGGCGTGTTGTTCTACTGGTTCCTCAAGTTCGTGGCGATCGGGCCGTGGGCCACGCTCGTCTTCCGCCCGCAGGCCGAGGGCGTGGAGAACGTGCCGCGGACCGGAGCGGCGATCCTGGCGAGCAACCACCTGTCGGCGGCGGACTGGGTCTTCATGCCCCTGCAGCTGCGCCGGCGGGTCACCTTCCTGGCCAAGCAGGAGTACTTCACCGGCACCGGCGTGAAGGGCTTCCTGCAGCGCGCCTTCTTCTCCGGCGCCGGGCAGGTGCCGATCGACCGGTCCAGCGCGTCGGCGGCCGAGGACGCCATCCGCACCGGCGTGCGGATCCTGCGCGACGGCAAGCTGCTGGGCATCTACCCCGAGGGCACCCGCTCCCCGGACGGGCGGCTCTACCGCGGCAAGATCGGCGTGGCCCGGATGGCGCTGGAGGTCGGCGTCCCGGTGGTGCCGGTCGCGATGACCTACACCAAGCGGAACGTCCCGCTCGTCGGGCGGCACCTGCCGAAGGTCGTCGTGCGGTTCGGCCGCCCGCTGGACTTCTCCCGCTACGAGGGGCTGGCCGGGGACCGCTTCGTCGAGCGGTCGATCACCGACGAGATCATGTACGAGGTCATGACGCTGTCGGGGCAGGAGTACGTCGACGTCTACGGCGCGCAGGTGAAGAAGTCGATGGACACCACCGGGGTGAGCGCCTCGGAGGCGGTCCGCGGACTGCAGCCGCCGCCGTCGGAGGCCGCCGACCGCGCGCCGGAGTCCCTCGCCGGCTGAGCCGCCGGCGGCTCAGGCGTCGAGCAGCTGGTACAGGAGGCCGCGGAGCAGGCCGACGAGCTCGGCGCGCTCCATCGTCGGCTCGCGCACCCACTGCGTGACCAGGTCCTCGGTGAACGCGAACCACGCTCGGACCAGCTGCCGCCGCCGCGCGTCGTCGGGGAGCCCGAGCGCGGACAGCGTGACGTCGACGAGGGACTCGCGGGTCTCCTCGTACACCCCGGCCACCCACGGGTCGCCGGCGGCCGCGCCGCGGACGAAGGACAGGTGCGCGTCGCGGTAGGTCTCCACCCAGCCGACGTAGCGCTCGAGCATGCCGGTGGCCTGCTCCTCGGCCGGCAGCCCCGGCCGGGGCGCCAGGTGCTCGCGGAGGACGTCGGCCGCGGCCCGGGTGACCGCGGTGTAGTAGTCGCGCTTGCTGGCGAAGTAGTGGAACAGCAGGCTGCGGCTGATGCCGGCCCGCCGCGCCACCTCGTCGATGGTCAGCTCCTGCACCGGGGTGGTGGGCAGCAGCTCCAGGCCGATGGCGACCAGCTGGGCGCGCCGGTCGCCGGCCGACCGGCGCCGGGAGGGCTCCGCTCCGGCGGCCGTCACGGTCAGGCGGCGACCCGGTCGACGGCGGCGGCGAGCAGCCGGCCCAGGGCGGCGACGACCAGCTCCGGCCGCTCCTGCAGCAGCATGTGCCCGGTGCGCGGCTCGACGTGCAGCACCGCGTCGGGCAGCGCCTCGGCCAGCTGCCGGCTGTGCCGCACGGGGGTGAGCCTGTCGCTGGTGCCGACCAGCACCTCGACCGGCACCCGGGACAGCGCGGCCAGCTCGGTGCGCTTGTCGTGCCCGCCCAGCGCCGGGTAGAAGACCGCGAAGGCCCGCACCGTCGAGGCGTGCATGATCTCCGCGCCCTCGCGGACCATCGCGTCGGTCGCGTCGGCGCCGTAGAGCAGCCCGCGGACCATCCTCTGGTGCTGCCGGCTCGACGGCGGGGTGAGCCGCCGCAGCCGCTCGATCACCCGGGCGCCGCCCAGGGCCGCCGTGACCAGGCCGGGGGTGAGCCGGCGGACCAGCCTCTCGGCCGGCGTCGTCGGCTCCGGCGCGAGGTCACCGGCCGACGTCGAGACCAGCAGCGCGCCGCGCACCCGGTCGCCGAACAGCTCCGGCCGAGCCGCGGCCAGGCACATGATCGTCATGCCGCCCATCGAGTGGCCGGCGAGGACGGCGGGGCCCCGGGGCGCGAGCTGGTCGAGCACGCAGCCCATGTCCAGGCCCAGCCGGTCGATCGTGACGGTGGCCGGGTCGTCGTCCCCCGGCGCCCAGGTCGACCGCCCGTGGCCGCGCTGGTCGTAGCGGACCAGCCGCAGCTCGCCGGCCGCGATCCGCGGCACCAGCCGCTCGACCGGGTCGTCCCAGGAGGCCTGCGACAGCGTCCAGCCGTGGGCGAGGACGAGGGTGACCGGCGCGTCGTCGGAGCCGTCGACCGTGGCGTGCAGCAGCGCGCCGTCGTCGGTGCGGACGGCGGCCGTGCGCCGCTCGCGCGTCCGCTCGGCCGGCGGGGTCTGCGCGGTCACGCCGCCACCTCCGAGGGACGCCGGTCGCCGGCCGGGGTGCCGACGTAGTTCTCCCGGTCCAACCGGCGGGTCATCCGCCGGAACCGGAAGGTGAAGTCCGGCCACAGGGTGGTGTTGTGCCCGTGCCGGTCCAGGTACCAGGACGCGCAGCCGCCGGCCAGCCACACGGTGCCCCGCGACCGGCGCGCGATCAGGTCGCGGTAGGCGCGCTGCGCCTCGGGCGTCGTCTCCAGCACGGCGAGGCCCTCGGCGGCCATGGTCTGCAGGGCGTCGTCCACGTATGCCACCTGCGACTCGATCATGTAGACCATCGACGTGTGGCCGACGCCGACGTTCGGCCCGACCAGCAGGAACAGGTTCGGGAAGCCGGCCACCGTGGTGCTGCGGTTGCTCACCATCCCGTCGGCCCAGACCTCGGCCAGGGTGCGCCCGTCGCGGCCGGCGATGCGCTCGGCGATCGGCAGGTCGGTCACGTGGAAGCCGGTGGCCAGCACGATCGTGTCGGTCGGGCGCTCCAGGCCGTCGCGGGTGACGATCGAGTGGGGCCGGACCTCGGCGATGCCGGCGGTCACCAGCTCGGCGTTGGGCGCCGTCACCGCCGGGTAGTAGTCGTTGCTGATCAGGATCCGCTTGCAGCCGATCGTGTAGTCCGGCGTCAGCGCGGCGCGCAGCCGCGGGTCGCGCACCTGGCGGGCCAGGTGCGCCCGCGCCACCCGCCCGACCGGCTTGAGGAACCGCCGCCGCTTGGCCATGCCGACCACGAGCAGCTCGCGGACCAGGTACAGGACCCCGCGGACGAGCTTCTGGAAGCCGGGCAGCCAGCGGTACAGCCGCTGCGTCCACGGCTTCACCGGGTGGTCGGTGCGGGGCACGATCCACGGCGGCGTCCGCTGGTAGACGGCGAGGCTCGCCACCTCGGGCTGGATCGCCGGGACGATCTGGATCGCCGAGGCGCCGGTGCCGATCACCGCCACCCGCTCGCCGGTCAGGTCGTGGCCGGCGTCCCAGCGGGCGGAGTGCATGACCGTGCCGGCGAACGAGTCCAGCCCGGGGATGTCCGGGTAGGTGGGGTCGGCCAGCGCGCCGGCCGCGGAGACGAGCACCGTCGCCCGGAACTCGCCGGCGGTGGTGGTGACCACCCACTGCCGGTCGGCGTCGTCCCACCGGGCCTCGGTCACCTCGGCGCCGAACACGCACCGCTCGCGGACGCCGTAGCGGTCCGCGGTGGCCTGCAGGTACGCCTGGATCTCGGGCTGCTCGGAGTACGACCGTGGCCAGTCCGGGTTGGGCGCGAAGGAGAAGGAGTAGAGGTTGGACTGCACGTCGCAGGCCGCGCCCGGGTAGGCGTTGTCCCGCCACGTGCCGCCGACGTCGTCGGCCCGCTCCAGGAGCACGAAGTCGTCCTCACCCCGCCGGCGCAGCGCGATGGCCATCCCCAGGCCGGCGAAGCCGGTCCCGATGATCGCCACGCGCACCGTGCGTGGGCCGCCGGCCGGCGCGGTGCCGGGCTGGCTCTCGAGCGTGCTGGTCACCGGTGGGCGCTCCCGTCCTCGGCTTGCTGAGCAACGGTCAGCAAGCTACAACGGCGGTTGAGCAGTGCTCAACACGAGCGCTCCGAGCCCCGGGAGTCCCCTCATGGCGCTTCTGTCCCGCACGCGCACGCCGCTGGCCGGCAAGACGGTGCTGATCACCGGGGCCGCCCGCGGCATCGGTGCCGCCCTCGCCCGCAGGGCCGCCGCCCGCGGGGCGCGGGTCGCGCTGGCCGGGCTGGAGCCCGAGCTGCTGGCGCAGGTGGCCCACGAACTCGGCCCCGAGCACCTGTGGGTCGAGTGCGACGTCACCGACGCCGAGGCGCTGGCGACGACGGTGCGGCGGGTGGTGGACACCTTCGGCGGCCTGGACGTCGTCGTCGCCAACGCCGGCATCGCCCCGCTGACGACCGTGATGACCAGCTCCGCGCACGCGCTGGCGCGCACCATCGAGGTCAACCTGATCGGCACGATGCTGACCGCGCACGCCGCCCTCCCGGCCGTCGCGGAGCGCCGGGGGCACGTGCTGCTGGTCAGCTCCGCCGCGGCCTTCACCGTGCTGCCGGGCATGAGCGCGTACTGCGCCTCCAAGGCCGGCGTCGAGCGGTTCGGCGACGCGCTGCGGCTGGAGGTCGCCCACCGTGGCGTCACCGTCGCCAGCGCCCACCCGACCTGGATCGACACCGACCTGGTCCGCGACACCGAGGCGGCGCTGCCGACCTTCGCCGAGACGCGCAAGCGGCTGCCCGGGCCGCTGGGCGCCTACACCTCGGTGGAGGCCTGCGCCGAGGCGCTGGCCGACAACCTCGAGACCCGCGGGCGGCGGGTGTTCGTGCCCCGGTCGGTCGGCACCGTGGCCGCGCTGCGCCAGGTGGTCACCGGCGCGCTCGCCGAGCGCGTGATGGCCCGCGTCGCCGCCGGCGCCGTGCCGCAGCTGGAGCGCGACATCGCGGCGCTGCACGGCCAGGAGTTCGGGCGCTCGTCGGTGGGGAGCCGGCGCCGCACGGCCTGACCTCCGGCGAGCCGCCGGGACCGGTCGCGCACACACTGTCGGGGTGTCTCTGGACCCGACCGGCCTGGCGTACGCGGCGGCCGGGGCCGCGACGCTCCTCGCGGCCCTCCTGCCGCGCGCGCTGAGCCGCGCCCCGCTGTCGATGCCGATGGTCTTCGTCGGGATCGGGGTGCTCGGCTTCGCCCTCGTCGAGGGCCTGCCCTCGCCGGACCCCGTCCAGCACGGCACGGCCACCGTGCACCTCACCGAGGTCGTGGTGCTGGTGTCGCTGATGGGCGCGGGGCTGGCGCTGGACCGCCCGGTCGGGTGGCGGCGGTGGTCCACCACCTGGCGGCTGCTCGGCGTCACCATGCCGCTGACGATCCTGGCCATGGCCCTGCTGGGCGGGTGGCTGCTCGGTCTCGGCGCCGCCGCGGCGCTGCTGCTGGCGGCGGCGCTGGCGCCCACCGACCCGGTCCTGGCCAGCGAGGTGCAGGTCGCCGAGCCGACCGAGGACGTGGAGAGCGAGGACGAGGCCCGCTTCGCGCTGACCTCCGAGGCGGGGCTCAACGACGGCCTGGCGTTCCCCTTCACCTACGCCGCGATCGCCGTCGCCGCGGCGGGCCTGGCGCCGGCCGGCTGGCTGGGGGAGTGGTTGCTCGTCGACGTCCTCTGGCGGCTGGTCGCGGGCGTGGCCACGGGCATCGGGGTGGGCTGGGCGCTGCGGGCGCTGTTCTTCTCCCGGCCCGCGGAGCGGGTGGGGCTGGCCGAGCGCGCCGAGGGGTTCATCGCCCTGTCCGGCATCGCGCTGGCGTACGGCCTGGCCGAGCTGATCGGCGGGTACGGGTTCGTCGCGGTGTTCGTCGGCGCCTGCACCGTCCGCGCCGCCGAGCGGCAGCACGGCCGGCACGCGGTGCTGCACGCCTACGTCGAGCAGCTGGAGCGGCTGCTCACCGTCGTCGTCCTCGTCCTGGTGGGCGGGGCGGTGGCGCGCGGCGTGCTGGCCGGCATCGGGTGGGAGGAGTACGTGTTCGCCGCGCTCTTCCTCCTCGTGGTCCGGCCGCTGACCGGCTGGGTGGCGCAGCTGGGCGGGGACACCGGACGGTGGGAGCGCAACGCGATCGCCTTCTTCGGCGTCCGCGGGGTGGGCTCGCTGTACTACCTGGCGTACGGCCTGGAGGAGGCCGAGTTCCCGGGCGCCGAGCAGTTGTGGCGCGTCACGGTGCTGGTCGTGCTGGGCTCGGTGCTCGTGCACGGCATCTCGGCCGGGCCGGTCATGCTCTGGCTGGACCGGCGGCGGGCGCGGCGGGCCCGCCGGCTCCACGGCACCGAGGACAAGGCGCCGGTCACCGCCGTCTAGCCCGGGCGCCGTCAGCGCGTCCAGCGCCCGGCCCGGCCCAGCGCCTCCCGCCAGCGGTCGTGCCGGCCGTCGTCGCGGCGGCCGGGCTCGGGCTCGAAGCGGCGGTCCAGCGCCCACGTCGCGGCGAGCTCGTCCTGGCCGGCCCACACGCCGGTGCCCAGCCCGGCGAGGAAGGCGGCGCCCAGCGCGGTCGTCTCGGTCACCCGCGGGCGGCGCACCGGCACGCCGAGCTGGTCGGCCTGGAGCTGCAGCAGCAGGTCGTTGGCGCTGGCGCCGCCGTCGGCCGACAGCTCCGGCACGTCCAGCCCCGCCTCGGCGACCATGACGTCGACGACGTCGCGGACCTCGAAGGAGATGGCCTCGAGGGTCGCGCGGGCCAGGTGCGCCCGGGTGGTGCCGCGGGTGATGCCGACGATGGCGCCGCGGGCGTGCGGGTCCCAGTGCGGGGCGCCCATGCCGGTCAGCGCCGGCACGAAGACCAGGTCGCCGGAGTCGGGCACCGTGCGGGCCAGCCCCTCGATCTCGGCGGCGGAGTCGATGAGGCCCAGCCCGTCGCGCAGCCACTGGACCGCGGCGCCGGTGACGAAGATCGAGCCCTCCAGCGCGTAGACCAGGCCGTCGCCGACGTCCCACGCCACGGTGGTGAGCAGGCCGGCGTCCGAGCGCACCGGCGTCGTCCCGGTGTTGGTGAGCACGAACGAGCCGGTGCCGTAGGTGCACTTGGAGTCGCCGGGGGAGTAGCAGGCCTGGCCGAAGAGCGCGGCCTGCTGGTCCCCGGCGATGCCGGCCACGGGCAGCGAGAGGCCGAGGAACGCGTCGGGGTCGGTGGTGCCGACGACGCCGGAGCTCGGCACGACCTCCGGCAGCGCCGCCCGCGGGACGTCGAACAGCTCGCACAGCTCGTCGGACCAGGTGCCGGCGGTCAGGTCGAACAGCAGCGTGCGGCTGGCGTTGCTCGGGTCGGTGACGTGCACCGCGCCGCCGGTCAGCCGGTGCACCAGGTAGGAGTCGACCGTGCCCAGCGCCAGCGAGCCGTCGCGCACGCCGGCCCACACCCGCGGCTCCTCGGCGGCCAGCCAGCAGTACTTGGTTCCGGTGAAGTAGGGGTCCAGCCGCAGCCCGGTGAGCTCGGCGACCCGCGGCTCGTGCCCGGCCTCGCGCAGCCGGTCGCAGATGCCGGTGGTGCGCCGGTCCTGCCAGACGATCGCCGGGCGCGGCGACCGGCCGGTGCGGCGGTCCCAGACGACGGCGGTCTCCCGCTGGTCGGTCAGGCCCACGCAGGTCGGCTGCTCGCCGGTGCCGGCCAGCGCCGCGCGGCAGGCGGCGAGCGTCGCCGTCCAGATGTCCTCGGGCTCGTGCTCCACCCAGCCCGGGCGCGGGAACAACTGCGCGAACTCCCGGTAGCCGCGGGACAGGACGCCGCCGTCGGAGCCCACGACCAGCGCGGTCACCCCGGTCGTGCCTGCGTCGATGGCGAGAACGGGCATGCCGGCGAACCTATCGGCGGCCGCGGGACGGCGCAGGTGCCGCGCAGGCCCTCCGCACGACAGCCGGGCGGCCGTGCCCCAGGATCGAGCGGTGGCCATCGGCATCGAGCTCGTCCGCCCGCCCGGTCTGACCGGCACCGCGCCCTACGCCTACGCGGCGGTCACCGACCCCGGGCGCATGGTCTTCACCGCCGGCGCCTGCCCGCTGGACGCCGACGGGACGACGGTCGCGGTCGGCGACGTCGCCGGACAGGCCCGGCAGGCCGTGGCGAACCTCGTCGCCGCGCTCGAGGCGGCCGGCGCCGGCCTGGGCGACGTCCTCAAGACCACCGTGTACGTGGCCACGACCGAGCGCAGCGACCTCGTCGCCGCGTGGGACGTCGTCCGGGAGGCGTTCGGCGAGCACGACGCCCCGAGCACGCTGGTCGGGGTCACCGTGCTGGGGTGGCCCGACCAGTTGGTCGAGGTCGAGGCCGTCGCCGTGCGCGACAGCTGGGAGGAGCCGGCGCCCCCGCACGACGGCGGGGGCGAGTGAGGGTGCGGCGGTTCTTCTACGACACGGAGTTCATCGAGGACGGGACGACGATCGACCTGGTCTCCATCGGCGTCGTCGACGAGACCGGCCGCGAGTTCTACGCGGTGAGCACCGAGTTCGACGAGCGCCGGGCGATCCCCTGGGTGCGCCGCAACGTGCTCGACCAGCTCCCGCCGCCGTCGGACCGCGCCTGGCGCAGCCGGCAGCGGATCCGCGACGACCTGCTCGCCTTCCTCACCGGCCCGGGGGAGGAGGTCGAGCTGTGGGCGTGGTTCGCCGCCTACGACCACGTGGCCCTCGCCCAGCTGTGGGGGCCGATGACCGCGCTGCCGCGGGCGGTGCCCCGCTTCACCCGGGAGCTGCGCCAGCGCTGGGACGACGCCGGGCAGCCGCCGCTGCCGCCCAAGCCGGCCGGCACCCACGACGCGCTGGTCGACGCCCGGTACAACCTCGCGCGGTGGCGGGCCATCGAGGAGGCGGCACGCCGCTGACGTGCGGTTGGATGACCCCGACCGGCCCGACCAGCGCGGAGGTCCCCATGCGGATCGGCATCCTCACCGGCGGCGGCGACTGCCCCGGCCTCAACGCGGTCATCCGCGCGGTGGTCCGCAAGGGCGTCGAGCAGCACGGCGACGAGGTCATCGGGTTCCGCGACGGCTGGCGCGGGGTGCTGGAGGGGGACGTCGTCCCGCTCGACCTGGCCGCCGTCCGCGGGCTGCTGCCGCGCGGGGGCACGGTGCTGGGGACCTCGCGCACCAACCCCTTCGCCACCGACGGCGGCGCGCAGCGGCTGCGCGACACCCTGACCCGCCTGGGCATCGACGCCCTCGTGCCGATCGGCGGCGAGGACACCCTGGGCGTCGCCGCCCGGCTGGACGACGCCGGCGTCCAGGTCGTCGGCGTGCCGAAGACGATCGACAACGACCTGGCCGGCACCGACTACACGTTCGGCTTCGACACCGCGGTCGGCGTGGCGATGGAGGCCATCGACCGGCTGCACACCACCGGCGACAGCCACCACCGCACCCTGGTGGTCGAGGTCATGGGCCGGCACGCGGGCTGGATCGCGCTGCACGCGGGGATGGCCGGCGGGGCGAACGTCGTCCTGGTCCCGGAGCGGCCCTTCGACGTCGAGGCCGTCGTGGCGCACTGCCGGCACCGGTTCGAGTCCGGCTACTCGCCGATCGTCGTGGTCTCCGAGGGCGCCCGGCCGCTGGACGGCGCGCTGGTCACCTCCACCGGGGAGACCGACGCCTTCGGCCACGTCCGGCTGGGCGGGATCGGCGCGGCGCTGGCGCAGGTGATCGAGGAGCGCACCGGCCGCGAGGCGCGCGCGGTGGTGCTGGGGCACGTGCAGCGCGGTGGCACGCCGTCGCAGTTCGACCGGGTGCTGGCCACCCGGTTCGGGCTGGCGGCCGTCGACGCCGTCCACGACGGTGCCTCGGGGGTGATGGTCGCGCTGCGCGGCACGGACATCGTCCGGGTGCCGATCGCCGAGGCCACCGCGGAGCTGAAGCTGGTGCCCCTGGAGCGGTACGCCGAGGTGGAGGTGTTCTTCGGCTGACCCGTGCTGCTCGGGGAGGCCGGGGCCCCGCCGTACCCTGGGCACCGTGACGCTGACCGATCCTGCTGAGCTGGTCCCGGACCTGGACCGGTGGCGGGGGCTCCCCGCCGCCCAGCAGCCCGAGTGGCCCGACCGCGCCGCGCTCGACTCCGTCCTCGGCACGCTCTCCACCGTGCCGCCCATCGTGGCGCCCAGCGAGGTCGACACGTTGCGCGCGCAGCTGGCCGAGGTCGCCCAGGGGCGGGCCTTCCTCCTGCAGGGCGGCGACTGCGCCGAGACCTTCGACCTCAACACCGAGCCGCACCTGCAGAGCACCACGCGCACGCTGCTGCAGATGGCCGTCGTCCTCACCTACGGCGCGAGCGTCCCGGTGGTCAAGGTCGGCCGGGTGGCCGGCCAGTACGCCAAGCCGCGGTCGTCGAACACCGACGCGCTGGGCCTGCCCTCCTACCGCGGCGACATGGTCAACTCGCTGGAGCCGGTGCTCGAGCAGCGCATCCCGGACCCGCACCGGCTGGTGCGCGCCTACGCCAACTCGGCCGCCGCGATGAACATGATCCGCGCCTACGCCCGGGGCGGCCTGGCCGACCTGCACGCGGTGCACGACTGGAACAAGGACTTCGTCGCCACCTCGCCCGCCGGCGTCCGGTACGAGGTCATCGCCCGCGAGATCGACCGGGCCCTGGCCTTCATGAAGGCGTGCGGGATCGACTCCGACGCGCTGCGCGGGGTGGAGCTGTACAACAGCCACGAGGGGCTGATCCTCGACTACGAGCGCGCGCTGCTGCGGGTGCACGAGGGCCGGGCGTACGCCGCCTCCGCCCACTTCGTGTGGATCGGCGAGCGCACCCGCCAGATGGACGGCGCGCACGTCGAGTTCTTCTCGAAGATCGCCAACCCGATCGGCGTCAAGATCGGCCCGACGACGACGCCGGAGCAGGCCGTCGAGCTCGTCGAGCGGCTCGACCCCGAGGGCCTGCCCGGCCGGCTGACCCTGATCAGCCGGATGGGCAACGGGAAGATCCGCGACGTCCTGCCGGCCATCGTGGAGAAGGTGACCGCCAGCGGGCACACCGTCGTGTGGCAGTGCGACCCGATGCACGGCAACACCCACGAGTCCTCCACCGGCTACAAGACCCGGCACTTCGACCGGGTGGTCGACGAGGTCCTCGGCTTCTTCGACGTGCACCGCGCGCTGGGCACCTGGCCCGGCGGCATCCACGTGGAGCTCACCGGCGAGGACGTCACCGAGTGCCTCGGCGGGGCCATGGAGATCAGCGACGAGGACCTCAACAGCCGGTACGAGACGGCCTGCGACCCGCGGCTGAACACCGGCCAGTCGTTGGAGCTGGCGTTCCTCGTCGCCGAGATGCTGCGTGGCTGACGCCGCCGCCCTGGTCGACCTCCGCTCGGACACCGTCACCCGGCCCACGCCCGGCATGCGCCGGGCGATGGCCGAGGCGGAGGTCGGCGACGACGTCTACAACGAGGACCCCTGCGTCCGCGCCCTGGAGGAGCGGGTCGCCGACCTGCTCGGCCACGAGGCGGCGCTGTTCGTCCCGTCGGGGACGATGGGCAACCAGATCGGGATGCGGCTGGTCTGCGAGCCGGGCCAGGAGGTGCTCTGCGACGCCGACGCCCACGTCGTCACCTACGAGATGGGCGCGGCCGCGGCCGTGTTCGGCATCTCGACGCGCACGGTCGTCACGGGCGGCCGGCTCGACGCCGACCAGCTGATCGAGCAGGTCCGGGGCCGCGACGACTGGCACCTGACCGCCACAGCCGCGATCGCCGTGGAGAACACGCACAACCGCGGCGGCGGCCTGGTGCAGCCCCTCGACCAGCTCGAGCGGCTGTCGGCGTGGGCGCGGGAGCACGACGTCGCCGTCCACCTCGACGGCGCGCGGCTGTTCAACGCCTCCGTCGCCGCCGGCGTGCCGCTGGCGGCCTACGGGCGGCTGGTCGACACGACGTCGGTGTGCCTGTCCAAGGGCCTGGGCGCGCCGGTCGGGTCGGTGCTGGTGGGCTCGGCGGAGCGGATCGCGGCCGGCCGGCTGTGGCGCAAGCGCCTGGGCGGTGGCATGCGGCAGGTCGGCGTCCTCGCCGCGGCGGGGCTGTACGCGCTGGACCACCACGTGGAGCGGCTGGCCACCGACCACGAGCACGCGCGGCTGCTCGCCGAGCGGCTCGGGGTCGACCCGGCCGGGGTGGAGACGAACATCGTCGTCGTGGACGACGTGGCCGCGCCGGTGGTCGCCGAGGCGGCGAAGGCGCAGGGTGTGCTGATCTCGCAGGTCAGCGCCCGCAAGCTGCGGCTGGTCACGCACCTGGACGTCGACCGGGCCGCGGTCGAGCGGGCCGCCGACGTCGTCGCCGGCCTGACCGGGCGCTGAGCGGGCGCTGAGCGGGCCGGGCCGCCGGCTCGGCGGCCCGGCCCGGCGGCTCAGCCGGCTGCCGTGGGCACGTACGTCACCAGCGCCGGCCCCGCGAACAGCAGCCGGTTCGGCGTCGTGGAGACGCCCCGCTTGACGACGCCCGGGGTCGCGGAGGCGGTGATCGCCGCGGCCACCTCGCTCGGCCGTGCGGCCGGGTGGGACTGCAGGTAGACCGCCGCGGCACCGGCCACGTGGGGGCTGGCCATGGAGGTGCCGCTGATCGTGTTGGTCGCCGAGGGGCTCGTGTACCAGTCGCTGAGCACGGACACACCGGGCGCGTACAGGTCGACGCAGGTGCCGTAGTTGCTGAACGACGCGACGGTGTCGGTGCGGTCGGTGGCGGCGACGGTGAGCGCGCCGGGCACCCGCGCGGGGGAGTAGCCGCACGCGTCCTGGGGGCGGCCCTGCGCGTTGCCGTTGCCGGCGGCGACGACGACGGTGACGCCGTCGTCGATCACCTCCTGGACCGCGGTGTCGACGGCAGAGTCGGCCGGGCTGCCGAGGCTCAGGTTCGCCACTGCCGGCACCCCCGGGAGGTGGTCCCCGGCCACGAACTCGAGGCCGGCGATGACGTCGTCGGTGTAGCCGCTGCCGGTGCAGTCCAGGACGCGCACGGCGACCAGCGCCACGTCCGGGGCCACGCCCCGCTGCTCCCCGCCGATCGTGCCGGCGACGTGCGTGCCGTGGCCGTTGCAGTCCGCGGCGGGCACGGCGCCGTCCACCAGGTCCACGCCGTCGCGGACCCGGTTGGAGAGGTCCTGGTGGCCGGCGTGGATGCCGGTGTCGACGACGTAGGCGGTCACGCCCACGCCGGTGCCGGCCGGGGAGTAGGTGCCGTTCAGCCCGGTCCGCTGGTCGATGCGGTCCAGGCCCCACGGCGTGCTGCTCGTGGACGCGGGCTGCGGCCTGGCCTGCACGACGACGACGGGCTCGACGTCGACCACGCCGGGCCGCCGGGCCAGCCGCTCGGCCGCTGCCTCGGGCAGCTCGACGGAGAAGCCGTTGAGGACGTGCGTGTAGGTGTGCCCGATGCGGCCGCCGAGGGCTCGCGCGTGCTGGAGGGCGGACGACCGCGGCGCGTCGTCGGCCAGGACGACGATGAAGTCGCCCCGCGGGGACGCCGGCGCGGCCGAGGCCGGGGCGGCGGTGGCGGCGGCGCCGACGGCGGTCAGGACGGTCGCGGTCAGCGCGGCCAGGGGACGGCGGATGGACACGGGCGGGCTCCTCGGGCGGTTCTCGGTCCCCTCGTCGGGGGTCCCGGCAGCCAACACGACGAGACCGTTGCGGCCCGATTCCCACGCGGGCGCGGGACGGGAGTGGCGGACGGGGCGCCCGGGACGACGACGGGCCCGCACCCCGAGGGGTGCGGGCCCGCAGCAGCCGGGGAGCCCGGTCAGCCGTTGCCGGTGGTCGGGTGGTCGATCTGGCCGGCGAGGTAGAGCTGCTCGCCGATCGTGTCCATGAGGTGGAGCTGGGTCTCGAGGTAGTCGATGTGCTCCTCCTCGTTGCGGAGGATCTCCTCGAACAGGTTCTTGGTGACCCGGTCGCCGACCTCGTCGCAGTACGCCGCGGCCGGGCGCAGCCGCTCGACGACCTCGAGCTCGATGGCCATGTCGGCCTCGAACTGCTCGCGGACGGTCTGGCCGATGCGCAGGGCCAGCAGCTTCTGGTAGTTCGGCAGGCCCTCGAGGAACAGGATGCGCTCGGTGATCCGCTCCGCGTGGACCATCTCCTCGATGGACTCCTTGCGGGTGTACGCGGCGAGCTTGTTGTAGCCCCAGTTCTCCTGCATCTTGGCGTGCAGGAAGTACTGGTTGATCGCCGTCAGCTCGCTCGTGAGCTGCTCGTTGAGCATCTGGATGACGCGGGCGTCGCCTTGCATGGGGTCCTCCCTGGGGTCCGGCTGCCACGAGGCTAGCCGGAGCCGCGGGGGTGCCACCTCTTCAGGCCACCCTTGCCATGGGTAGCCTCACCTGCGCTTTTGCGCCGATCAGGCCGCCGGAGCGGCCAGCTGGAGGCCGTGCAACGGGGCTCCGGCGCTCAGCCGGTCGCAGATCCGGTCGAGGCAGCTGCCGCAGCCGGTGCCGGCCCCGCAGGCGTCGCCGACCTCCTCCTCGCTGAGCGCGCCCGCCGCGATCACGCCCGAGAGCTCGGTCTCGGTCACGGCGTAGCAGATGCACACGTACACGGCGCGCTCCTCGGGGTGGTGCAGCGGGAAGGCGCCCCT
Source organism: Blastococcus sp. SYSU D00868 (assembly GCF_054050575.1). Taxonomy (NCBI): domain Bacteria; kingdom Bacillati; phylum Actinomycetota; class Actinomycetes; order Geodermatophilales; family Geodermatophilaceae; genus Blastococcus; species Blastococcus sp. SYSU D00868. Next base: position 33,403 of record NZ_JBJGZO010000022.1, on the reverse strand, counting down.
AAGTTAGCCGAGCCTTGCCTGTGTGCCAAGGCTCACCGGCGAGGAATCCGGGAGCACGTCGTCCGCGGGTATGACAGAGCGACATCGCCCCGTGCAGGAGAGCCACATCGCCCCGTGCAGGAGTGTGGTCCTGCGCGGTCTCGCCCTCAGGCCGCGGCGTCGTCCTCGGCCGGGCCCGCGGCGACGGCCGTCCCGTCGCGCAGCGCGCACAGCAGCGCGATGTCGCGGGCGTGCCCGCCCCACGGCGTCCCGTCCGCCTCGCTCGGGGTCTCGACGACGACCGGGACGCCGGACGTCGACGGGTGGGCCAGCAGCTCCGCGAACGGGGCCGCCCCGATCTCGCCGGCGCCGATGGTGGTGTGCCGGTCCCGCTTGGACCCGCAGCCGTCGAGGGAGTCGTTGGCGTGGACCAGGCCCAGCCGGCCGGGGCCCACGGCGGCCTCCAGCGCGTCGAGGGTCGCCGTCATGCCGCCGGGGGCGGCCAGGTCGTGCCCGGCCGCCCAGGCGTGGCAGGTGTCGAAGCAGACGCCGACCAGCGGGTGCATGTCCAGGGCGGCGAGGTACGGGCCGAGGTCCTCGACCGTCGCCGCGAGCGACCTCCCCCCGCCGGCCGTGGGCTCGATCAGCAGCCGCGGCCCGTCGGCGGGGGCGGCGTCCAGGACGGGCAGCAGCCGCTCGTGCAGCTGGCGCAGGGCGGCGTCGTAGCGGTCCTCGCCGACGGCCGAGCCCGCGTGCACGACCACCCCGGCGCAGCCCAGCTGCGCCCCGCGGGCCAGGTTGTGCGCGATGCTCGCGATCGAGGCCTCGACGGTCGCCTCGGTGGGCGAGCCGACGTTGACCAGGAACGGCGTGTGGACGAACGCCGGGACCCCGCGCTCGACGCACCCGGCGGTGAAGGCGGCGTCCTGGGCCGGGTCGCCCGCGGTCAGCTTCCAGCCGCGCGGGTTGCCCACGAACACCTGGACGGCGCGGGCGCCGGTCGCGTCGGTGTACGGCAGGCCGCCCTTGGCCAGGCCGCCCTTGATCTGGATGTGCGCGCCGACCGGCGGCGCGACACGGGGTGTGCGCACGTGCTCCCTCAGAAGGTGACCAGCAGCCTGATCGTCGTCCCCCACGCGACGGTGCCGCCGCTGGGGTTCTGGTAGCGGACGGTCGAGCCCGCGATGAAGGTGTCCACCTCGACCTGCAGGCCCAGCGCCTCCAGCTGGGCGGTGGCCTCGTCGGCGTCCATGCCGCGCACGTCGGGGACCTCGACCTGCGGCAGGCCCTCGGACACCTGGATGGTGACCGTGCTCGCGTAGGGGATCACCTCGCCGGTGCCCGGGGAGACGGCCATGACCTCGCCGGTCTCCACGTCGGGGCTGCGGCCGGTGGTCCGCTCGACGCTGAAGCCGAGCTGCTCGAGCGTGGCCTCGGCGTCGTCCGCGGGCTGCCCGACCACCGCGGGGACGGCGACGGGCTCCGGGCCCCGGCTGACGTAGACCGTCAGCGCCGAGTCGCGCGGCATCGGCGTCCCGGGCGCGGGGTCGAAGCCGGTGACGTGGCCGGCGGGGACCTCGTTGTCGTAGTCGGGGACCTCGGTGACGGCCACCGGCACGCCGTCGAGCGCGGCGCGGACGTCCTCGATGGTCTGGCCGGCCCACGCCGCGTCGACGAAGAACCGCTCGGGGCCCTTGGAGACGGTGAGCCGGACGTCGGTGCCGCGGATGGCGTCGCCGTCGGCCGGGTCGGCGGAGATCACCTCGCCGGCCGGCACGTCCTCGCTGAAGACCTCCTCACAGCAGTCGGGGTCCAGCCCCGCCTCCTGCAGCTGGCCGATCGCGGCGTCCTGGTCCAGGCCCCCCAGGTCGGGGACCGTCGTCCAGCGGCCGGAGCCGAACCACCAGCCGATCGCGCCCACGGTGACCGCGAGCAGGACGACGACGGCGACGGCCAGGCGGGCGCGGCGGCGGCGGATGTGGTCGGGCACGCCGGGGCGGGGCCGCGGCGGGGTGGGGCGCGCGCCGGCCACGTCGGTGGTCGGGCCGGCGCCCATGCCCGGCATCATGCTGGTCCGCGAGCCCCGCGGCCGGCTGCTGCCGCCGAGGACCTCCGTGCCGTCGCCGGGGGAGCTGGGGTGCCGCTGGGGCGCGGTGGACCGGGGCCGGTTGGTCGGGCGCAGCGTGTCCGGGCCGGCGGAGCTGCGGCCGGTCGGCACCGGCACCCGGGGGATGCCGACGTCGCTCCGGACGTCCTCGAGGTCGGCCAGGAACGCGCCGGCGTCCAGCGGCCGGACGACGGGGTCGCGGCGGGTGGTGCGGGCGACGAGCTCGTCGACCTGCCACGCCAGCCCGGGCACCTCCTCCGACGGCGTCGGGACGTCGTGGTGCACGTGCTGGTAGGCCACGGCCAGCGGGGTGTCCCCGCCGTAGGGCGGGTGCCCGGTGAGCATCTCGAACAGCACGATGCCGGCGGCGTAGACGTCGCTGCGGGCGTCGGACCTGCCGCGCTCGAGCTGCTCGGGGGAGAGGTAGGCGACCGTGCCGATGAGCACGCCGCCGGTGTGGCTGGTCTGCCCGGTCCCGGCGACGGCGCGGGCGAGCCCGAAGTCGGCGACCTTGACCACGCCGTCGAGGCCGATCAGCACGTTCTCGGGCTTGATGTCGCGGTGCACGATGCCGGCGCGGTGGGCGGCGGCCAGCCCGGACAGCACCGGCTCCAGGACGGCGAACGCCTCGGCGACGGTCAGCCGGCCGCGGGCCTGCAGCAGGTCGCGCAGCGTGCGGCCCCGGACCAGCTCCATGACGAGGAACACCAGGCCCTGGTCGCTGCCCTGGTCGCTGACCGACACGACGTTCGGGTGGCTGAGCATCGCCGCCGCGCGTGCCTCCCGGGTGAACCGGTCGACGAACGACGGGTCGTGCATCAGGTGCTCGGCCATGACCTTGACCGCGACGGTGCGGTCCAGCCGCAGGTCGGTGGCGGCGTAGACGGTGGACATGCCGCCGCGGGCGAGCCGCTCCTCGAGGCGGTAGCGCCCCTCGAGGACCAGCCCCACCACGGGGTCGGTCACGGCGGTGTCCACGCGGTCGAGTGTAGGAGCGACGGGCGCCGCTCCGGCCCTGCACGCGCCGGAGTCGGTCCCGGTCGGACCAGCAGTCCCACCGGTCCCGCCGCCGTCCTCCCTCACCGCAGCGCGTCCTCCCTCACGGTGTGCGGTGCGGGAGGACGCGCCACGATCAGGTCACCTGATCCGGGCCGTGCTCAGCTCAGGTCGAGGCCCGGGTAGAGCGGGTGGGCGGCGAGCAGCTCGGCGGCCGCGGCGCGGGTCTTGTCGGCCAGCCCCTCGTCGATGGCGTACCTGGCCTTGGACGGGCTGCCGTCGCGCGTGGCGGTCGGGCTGGTGGCGGCCAGGACGTCGGTGATCAGCTCGGCGACCCGGTCGAAGTCGGCGGCGCCGAAGCCGCGGCTGGTCAGCGCGGGGGTGCCGATCCGGACGCCGGAGGTGTACCAGGCGCCGTTCGGGTCGGCCGGGACGGCGTTGCGGTTGGTCACGATCCCGGCGTCCAGCAGCGCCGACTCCGCCTGCCGGCCGGTCAGCCCGAAGCCGGAGACGTCGATGAGCACGATGTGGTTGTCGGTGCCGCCGGTGACCAGCGTCGCGCCGCGGCGGGCGAGGCCCTCGGCCAGCGTCTTCGCGTTGTCGGCGACGGCCCGGGCGTAGCCGGCGAACTCCGGCCGGCGGGCCTCGGCGAAGGCGACGGCCTTGGCGGCCATGACGTGCGGCAGCGGGCCGCCGAGCACCATGGGGCAGCCGCGGTCCACGGCGTCGGCGTACTCGGGCTGGGCGAGCACGAAGCCACCCCGCGGACCGCGCAGCGACTTGTGGCTGGTGCTCGTGACGACGTGCGCGTGCGGCACCGGGTCGAAGTCGCCGGTGAACAGCTTCCCGGCGACCAGCCCGGCGAAGTGCGCCATGTCGACGACGAGGGTCGCGCCGACCTCGTCGGCGATCTCGCGCATCTTCGCGAAGTCCACCCGGCGCGGGTAGGCGGAGTAGCCAGCCATCATGATCAGCGGCTTGAACTCGCGGGCCCGGGCGCGGACGGCGTCGTAGTCCAGCAGCCCGGTGGCCGGGTCGGTGCCGTAGGAGGACTGGGCGAACATCTTGCCGCTGATGTTGGGGCGGAAGCCGTGGGTGAGGTGGCCGCCGGCGTCCAGGCTCATGCCGAGCATCCGCTGGTCGCCCAGCGCGCGGCGCAGCGTCGTCCAGTCCTCGTCGGTGAGGTCGTTGACGTGCCGGACGCCGGCGCGCTCCAGGGCCGGGGACTCGACCCGGGTGGCCAGCACGGCCCAGAAGGCGACGAGGTTGGCGTCGATGCCCGAGTGCGGCTGCACGTAGGCGTAGGGGGCGCCGAACAGCTCGCGGGCGTGCTCGGCGGCGAGCGCCTCGACGGTGTCGACGTTCTGGCAGCCGGCGTAGAAGCGGTGCCCGACGGTGCCCTCGGCGTACTTGTCGCTGAACCAGTTGCCCATGGTGAGCAGCACCGCCGGGCTGGCGTAGTTCTCGCTGGCGATCAGCTTGAGCGAGGCGCGCTGGTCGGCCAGCTCGCTGCTGATCGCGTCGGCGACGCGGGGCTCGACGGAGGAGATGACCTCCAGCGCGGCCCGGTAGGCGGTGCTGGCGGCGGAGGCGTCGAACGGGGTGGCGTGGGTCATGGCGGGCTCCTGCGCGGCGGTCTCGTCGGAGTGGGTGCCCAGGCGCCCGGCGGGGGGTTGCAGGCCGCTCCCCGGTGGTTCGTCCCACCTCGATGCGCCAGTCACGGCCCGCCGGCGATGCTACCGGGCAGCAGGGGGGACCGGACCACGGTCTCCCTCGGGATGGTGGGGACGTCGCCGAGCCCGCACAGCGTCATCGTGGTCGCGAGCTCGGCGGTCAGCCCCTCGAGCACGGCCCGGACGCCGTCGGCCCCGCCGGTGGCCAGCCCCCAGATCACCGGGCGCCCGACGAACACCGCGCGGGCGCCCAGGGCCAGCGCGGTGAGGACGTCGGAGCCGGCGCGGATCCCGCCGTCGACGTACACCTCGGCCGCGCCGCCGACCGCCGCGACCACCTCGGGCAGCGCGTCGGCGGTGGCGACCACGGGGTCGGCCTGCCGGCCGCCGTGCGCCGACACCCACACCGCCGCGGCGCCCGCGTCGACGCAGCGGGCCGCGTCGTCCCCGCGCAGCACGCCCTTGACGACGACCGGCAGTCCGGAGAGCCGGCCGAACCGCTCGACGTCGGCGAGGGTCCAGACCGGGCTGTCCGCGGCCGGGACCGCCCCGCCGGGCCGGTTGGGCAGCGGCAGGTCGGCGGGCAGGGCGAAGCCGGACGCCAGGTCGCGCAGGCGCCGGCCGAACACCGGCAGGTCCACGGTGAGGACCAGGGGCGCGGTAGCCGGCGTCCCCGGCGCGGCGGGCCAGGTCGTCGGTGTGCGCGGGGGAGTGCAGCCGGTACAGCTGGAACCAGCGCGGCCCGGCGGGCTCGACGGCGGCCACGTCGGCCAGGGCGGTGGTCGCCGAGGTGGAGACGGTCATCAGCGCGCCGGCGGCGGCCGCGCCCCGGGCGGTGCCCCGCTCGCCGTCGGGGTGGGCCAGCGCCTGGTAGGCCCACGGCGCGACGCCGACCGGGGTGGCCACCTCCGCGCCGAGCAGGGTGGTGCGCAGCCGGACCGCCGCGACGCCGGTGAGCACCCGCGGCCGCAGCCGCCACGCCCGCCAGGCCGGCGTCGCCTCGCGGAGGGTGACCTCGCCCTCGGCGCCGCCGGCGTAGAAGTCGGCGACGTCGGCCGGCAGCAGCTCCCGGGCGCGGGCCTCCAGCGCGGGCAGGTCGAGCGGCTCCGGGCGGGCGCCCGCGTCGTCGGGCAGCTCCTCGCCGCGGCGGCGCCGGGTCGGGGCGCCGGGGCCGCCGAGGGCGCGGGTGACGGACCCGGGGTCCGGGGTGGGTCCGTCCGGAGGTCGCGCCATAGGCTCGGAGCCTATGGAGACGCTCACCCCCGCGGAGGTCGCCGAGGTCCTGGGCGTCTCGCCCAACCGGGTGCGGCAGCTGCTGCGCGAGCACAAGCTGATGGCCGTGCCCGGCAGCGGCAACAGCCGCATCCCCGCGGACTTCCTGCAGGACGGCCAGGTGCTCAAGCACCTCCCCGGGCTGATCACGGTGCTCAAGGACGGCGGCTTCCGGGACGAGGAGGTCTTCGAGTGGCTGTTCCGGGCCGACGAGACGCTGCCCGGCACCCCGGTGGACGCGCTGCGCGGCGACCGGCACACCGAGGTGACGCGCCGGGCCCAGGCCCTGGCGTTCTGAGCGTGCATCCGCGCCGGGGCGGCGGGCCGAAGCTGGTCGCGTGGGCTCCCTGACGTACCTGGCGCTGCTCGCCGGGTGCCTGGTGGTCACCGCGCCGCTGGAGGTCGTGCTGCGGGTGCGGGTCTACGCCCGCTGGCGGCGGCTGCTGGTGGCGGTGCTGCCGGAGTTCGCCGTCTTCGTGGTGTGGGTGCTGTACGCGATCGCGCAGGGGCACTGGGACTACTCGGCGGAGCTCACCCTCGACGTCCGCCTGCCCGGCGGGATCCCGGTCGAGGAGGTGCTGTTCTTCCTCGTCGTCCCGCTGTGCTCGGTGCTGGCGCTGGAGGCCGTGCGGCGGGTGACCGGCTGGGACGCCGGCTACCCGGCCGAGGAGGCCGACCCCCGGCCGGCGGAGGTCGCCCGGTGAGCTACTCGGCCCTCGCGGTGGCGGCCGTCGTCGCCGTCCTCGTCGTCGACCTGCTCGTGTACCGCACCCGCATGGTGACCCGCCGGGTGTTCTGGGTGGCCTACGCGATCATCGTGACGTTCCAGCTGCTGATGAACGGCGTGCTCACCGGGCTGGAGGTCGTCACCTACGACGAGCGCGCCGTCTGGGGACCGCGGATCGCCTACGCCCCGGTCGAGGACCTGCTCTTCGGCTTCGCCATGGTCACCCTGACCCTGGCCAGCTGGGCGGCGGTCAACCGGCGGGCGAACACCGCCAGGCGCCGCGGCCTCGACACCCGCACGCGCCGGTCGAGCACCCGGTAGCCGGCCTCCTCGATCTCGTCGAGGATCCCGCCGTAGAGGGCGGTCGCGGCCCGCACGCAGTCCCGCGACTCGGGCGCGAGCAGCGGGGTGCCGGGGGCGGCGTCGTCGTAGCGGCGGCGGACGATCGCGACCATCTCCCGCATGAGCGCCTCGAACCGGGCGTCGTGCCGCCGCTGCGCCAGCTGCTCGCGGGTGACGCCGTGCGCGGCCATCAGGTCGGCGGGCAGGTAGACCCGGCCGCGGTCGACGTCCTCGGCCACGTCCCGGCAGAAGTTGGTGAGCTGGAAGGCCTCGCCCAGCGCGATCGCGTGCGGCGCGGCCTCCTCGCGGAGGACGCCGGGCGCGGTGCCCAGCACCGGCAGCACCTGCAGGCCGATCACCGACGCCGAGCCCCACATGTAGCGGTCGAGGGCGTCCATGTCGGCGTAGCCGGTGACGGTGAGGTCGCTGGTCATGGCGGCGAGGAAGTCGACGAGGTGCTCGACCGGGATCGCGTACCGGCGGTAGGTGTGCACCAGCGCCAGCCGCACCGGGTCGGCCGACCAGCCGGCCTCCAGCTCGGCGAGCACCGCCCGCGACCAGTCGCCGAGGTCGCGCTCGGGGTCGGCGCCGGGGTGGTCGACGAGGTCGTCGGCGGTGCGCGCGGCGGCGTACAGGGCGTGCACGGCCGGCCGCCGCTCGGCGGTGAGCAGGCGGGTGGCCAGGTGGTAGCTCTTGCCGTGCTCGGCGGCGACGGCGGCGCAGTGCCGGTAGGCGGCGGTGAGCTGCGCCTGCTGCTGCTCCCGGGTGGGCGGGGGCTCGACGAGCGTCATGCCACCCCCTCCCCGGGCGATGCCGCACTCCTGCGCCGTGCAGGAGTGCGGTGTCGCCCAGGAGGGGTCCGTCCGGTGATCCGCTCCGCGGCCAGCCGGCCGCTGATGACGACCATGGGGACGCCGACGCCCGGCTGCACCGACGACCCGGCCAGCACGACGTTCTCCGGCCCGCGCCGCGGCAGCGTCGGCGGGCGGAACGGCCCGGTCTGGCCGAAGGTGTGCGCCAGCGCGAACGGCGTGCCGGCGGCCATGCCCTGCGCGGCCCAGGTCAGCGGGGTGTCCACGTGCTCCACCTCGATCGTGTCGGAGACCCCGGTGTACCCCCGCGCCTCCAGGGTGGCCAGCAGCTCCTCGCGGTAGCGGGGCGCCAGCGCCGTCCAGTCGATGGACGGGTTGCCGCCGCTGCGCGGGTCGAGGTTCGGCGTCGGCGCGACCACGCTGAGCACCTGGCCGCCGCCGGGCGCCAGCGAGCGGTCGGTGACCGACGGCATGCTGATCAGCAGGCTGGGGTCGCTCATCGGCCGCCCGTCGCGGGTCAGCTCGTCGAACACCTGCCGCCAGGAGTCGCCGAAGCTGATCGTGTGGTGCGCGGAGCCGGGCAGCTCCGCGCGGACGCCGAGGTGCAGCGCCACGCAGCTGGGCGAGTACACCGGCCGGCGGGGCCCGCGCAGCCCGGGCACGAGGGTGTGCGGCGCGTCGGCGGTGACGACGACGGCGTCGGCCGGCAGCCGCTCGCCGTCGTCCAGCACGACACCGGTGACCCGGGGGCCGGTCACGTCGAGCCGCCGCACCGGCGTGGAGTACCGCAGGACGACGCCCGCGTCGGCCGCGGCCCCGGCCAGGGCGCGGGGGACGGCGCCGATGCCGCCCACCGGGTGCCAGACGCCGGCGCCGATGTCGAGCTGGGCGATCACGGCGTAGGCGGCGATCGCGCGGTACGGCGAGACGCCGGCGTAGAGCGCCTGGAAGCTGAACAGCCGGCGCAGCCGGTCGTCGGTGAAGTGCCGCTCGACGTGCCGGGACAGCCGGCCGAACCCGCCGCGGCGGGCCAGCCGGACCAGCTCGGGGCCGAGCAGGTCCAGCGGGGTGTCGAGGTTGCGGTCGATGAAGGTGCGCAGCTGCAGCCGGTACAGCTCGGCCAGGTCGGCGAGGTAGCGGCGCAGCGCCGCGGCCTCGGCCGGTCCGCACAGCGCCTCCACCTCGGCGGCGAACGCGTCCGGGTCGGCGTGCACGTCCAGGTGCGAGCCGTCGGCGTACTGCGCCCGGTAGGAGGTGGTCAGCGGGACCAGCTCGAGCCGGTCGTCCAGCTTCTCGCCGACGGCGGCCAGGGTGTCGGCGACCAGCTCCGGCGCGGTGAACACCGACGGGCCGGTGTCCAGGACGTAGCCGCGGCCGGCGACCACGCCGGCGCGCCCGCCGGGGCCGGGGCCGCGCTCGACGACGGTGACCTCGCGGCCGGCGCCGCGCAGCCGCAGCGCGGCCGACAGCCCGGCCAGGCCCGCGCCGACGACGACGACGCGGTCGGTGCGCCCGGGAACGACTCGCACGGTGCTCGTCGGCCGTCAGGCGGTGCGGGAGGTCGCGGCGACGGCGAGCGCGTCCAGGGCCGCGCGCGCCTCCTCGGCGATCGGCGCCTCCGCGATGGCCGCGCGGGCACGCGCGGTCTGCTCGCCGATCCGTTGCTCCACCCGGGCGCGGGCGCCGGTGGTCTCGATGAGCGCGCGCAGCGCGTCGAGGTCGGCGGCGTCGCAGTCGGGGTTGCCCAGGCACTCGGTGAGCAGCCGGCGGCCGGCGTCGTCGGCCTCCTCCTCGGCCAGCGCGACCAGCAGCGTGCGCTTGCCCTCGCGCAGGTCGTCGTCGGCGGACTTGCCCATCACGTCGGGGTCGCCGAAGACGCCGAGGACGTCGTCGCGCAGCTGGAACGCCTCGCCCAGCGGGAGCCCGATCGCCGTGTACACCTCGGCGGCGCGCGGCCCGGCGCCGGCCAGCGCGGCACCGAGCTGCAGCGGCCGCTGCACGGTGTAGCCGGCGCTCTTGTAGCGGGCGACGGTGAGCGCGCCCTGGGCGCCGGGCAGCCCGCCCGCGGCACGCAGCAGGTCGAGGTACTGGCCGGCCGTGACCTCGGTGCGCATCGTGTCCCACACCGACCGGGCGCGGGCCAGGGCGGCGGCGGAGATGCCCGAGCGGCGCAGCAGCTCGTCGGACCACACCAGCGCCAGGTCGCCGACGAGGATGGCCGCGCCGACCCCGAAGGTCCCCGCGTCGCCGGCCAGGCCGTCGTCCCCGTGGCGGGTGGCGAACCCGACGTGGGTGGCCGGCCGGCCGCGGCGGGTGAGCGCGCCGTCCATGACGTCGTCGTGGACCAGGGCGCTGGCGTGCACGAACTCCAGCGCGGCGACCGCGCGCAGCACGGCGGCGTCGTCCTCGGCCGGGCCGGAGACGGTCTCGACCGCGCCGCGCCAGCCCCAGTAGGCGAAGGCCGGGCGCAGCCGCTTGCCGCCGTCGGCGACCGCGGTGACCTCGTCGACGACCGGCCCGAGGACCGGGTCCATGCCGGTGAGGACGGCGCGCTGCTCCTCCAGGAAGCCGGTGAGCGCCGCGGCGACCGCGCTGCGGATGCGGGGCAGGTCGGCCCGCTCGAGCGGGGCGCTGCTGAGCGGGACCGGCGGCGGGGGCGCGGGCTGGCGGCGCTCCGCCCCGGTGATCACCGGATCAGTATCGCCCCACCGGGTGGGGCGCTGCTGGGCCGGGCGCCGTGGGCCCGGTCGCTGCCGGTCGGGGCGGGGGAGCGGGTGCGGGGTCATGCCGGGGGCCTCCTCGTGCCGGTGCCGTCGGCTCTTCGCGTCGGCCGCACCCGGCGGATGCACCCGTGCCGGGCCGGGCGCGGGGAGGTGCCGCCGTATCCTGCACAGCCATGACCCGGACCGTCCGAGAGCTGCTGGCCCAGGGCGCGCCCACGTGGTCGTTCGAGTTCTTCCCGCCGAAGACGCCCGAGGGCGAGCAGCAGCTGTGGACGGCGCTGCGCCGGCTGGAGCCGCTGCAGCCCTCGTTCGTGTCGGTGACCTACGGCGCCGGGGGCAGCACCCGCGAGGGCACCGTGTCGGTCACCGAGCGGATCGCCACCGAGACGACGATGACGCCGCTGGCCCACCTGACCGCCGTCGACCACAGCGTCGCCGAGCTGCGGCACGTGGTCAGCCGGCTCGCCGCCGCGGGGGTGCGCAACCTGCTGGCCCTGCGCGGCGACCCGCCCGGCGCCGACCCGCAGGCCGAGTGGGTGGCCCACCCCGAGGGGCTGAGCTACGCGGCGGAGCTGGTCGAGCTGATCCGGTCGATGGGCGACTTCTCCGTCGGCGTCGCGGCCTTCCCGGAGCGGCACCCGCGGTCGCCGGACTTCGACTCCGACGTCGCGCACTTCGTGGCCAAGTGCCGGGCCGGCGCCGACTACGCGATCACCCAGATGTTCTTCCGCACCGAGGACTACCTGCGGATGCGCGACCGGGTCGCCGCCGCCGGCTGCGACGTGCCGATCATCGCCGGGGTCATGCCGGTGACCAACGCCCGGCAGATCGCCCGGATCGTGCAGCTGTCCGGGCAGGCCTTCCCCGAGGAGCTGGCCGCCCGGTTCGCCGAGCTCGACGGCGACCGGCCCGAGGACAAGGCCGCGGTGCGCGCCTTCGGCGTCGAGGTGGCGACGGCGATGTGCCGCACGCTGCTGGACGAGGGGGTGCCCGGCATCCACTTCATCACCATGAACCGGTCCACGGCGACCCGTGAGGTGTTCGCCAACCTCACGGAGGACCCCGCTGCCCCCCACGACTCGCAGGCTCGCCGCGGGCCCCTGCAGCGGAGCCGAGCGGCGGGGGTCGCGGTCAGCTGACCGGCGCACGCCGGGCCGCCAGCCCGGCCGCCTGCGCCGCGGCCCGCCGCAGGGCCTCCCGCTCGGCCGCGTAGCCGCCGAGCACGCCGATCACCGGGATGTTGGACAGCGCCCGGGCGCCCAGCCGGCCCTTCGGGCGGGCGTCGAGGGCGTCGTCGATGCGGCCGAGCAGCCGGGAGGCGCGCCACAGCGTGCGCGCCGCGCCGCGCATGCCGGCGCGCTCGTCGCGGGCGCCGAGCGCCGCCTCGGTGTAGGTGCCGCGGGTGCGCTCCAGCAGCGGCCGGACCCGGTCCGGGGGCAGGTCGCGGTCCAGCAGCACCCGGGCCAGCAGCGACACCCGCTCGGCCGGGTCCTCGATGCGGTGCTCGCCGGCCACCCCCAGGACGACGACGGCCTGCGCGGCCGAGCCGACCGTGTTCTGCAGCGGCAGCAGGTCGGCGAGCTTGCCGGCGAAGCGGGGCGCGGCGGAGACCAGGGCGGCGAACCGGGAGACCCGGTCGGCCCACCACATGTCCCGCTCGGTCCAGGGCAGGTCCGCGGGCCGGCCCAGCCGGCGCACCAGGGGACCGGTCAGCCGGTCGACCCGGCGGAGCACGTCGACGACGGCGGCATCACTGTTCGGCGGGGCCATGGCCGGTGCCCTACCCACGCGTGGCGACGGGTCATGCGGCGGGTGGGTGGTAGGACCGGCGCGTGGAGACGTGGGAGCTGGTCGCCCGGGAGCGGGTCCGGGACACGCTGGCGCGCTACAACTGGGCCGGCGACGCCGGGCGGGCCGAGGAGCTGGCCGCGGCGTTCACCCCCGACGGGGTCCTCCAGCTGCGCGGCGGCGCCACGGCCACGGGCCGGGCGGAGATCCGGGAGCTGATCGGCGGGGTCGCCGGCGCGCCGCCGGTGGACCCCGGGGTGCGGCGGCTGGTCCGCCACCTGCTGACCAACACCCGGTTCACCGCGGTGTCGCCGGAGGAGGTGACGACCGCGTCGTACTTCACCGTGGTCACCGAGCGCGGGCTCGACCACACCGGCCGGTACCGCGACACGTTCGTGCCGGTGGGCGACGAGTGGCTGATCGCGCACCGGCTGGTGTCGACGGACTGGATCCGGCCGGACACGGCGATGGGCGGCGGGCGGCGGGACTGAGCGCCCCGCTGGTCGCGGGCCGGGCCGCCGGCTGGTGGACTGCCCCCGTGGACCGGGTGCCGTGCTGAGCCGCGAGGAGTACCTCGCCGCGTGGTCGCGGTGGCACGGCGGGACCGATCCGGCCGGCAACCGGCTGGTCCGCGGGTGGCTGAGCGCGGCCTACGCGCTGGCCCGCCCGGTGGCCGGGCTCCCGCCTGTGGTCGCGACCGCGGTCGGGCTGCTGGTCGCCGTCGCCGCGGTCGGGCCGGCGGCCGCGGGCGGCGGCTGGCTCGTCGCCGCCGGCCTGCTCGTCGGCCTCTCCGGGCTGCTGGACTCCCTCGACGGCGCGCTCGCCATCGCCACCGGCCGGGCCTCGCGCCGCGGCTACGTCCTGGACTCCGCGGTGGACCGGCTCACCGAGGCCGCGTACGCGGCCGCGCTGTGGGTCGCCGGCGCGCCGGGCTGGCTCGCCGCGGTGTTCGGGGCGCTGTGCTGGCTGCCCGACTACCTCCGGGCGCGCGCCGGGCAGGCCGGGGTCGCCGAGACCGGGGACATCTCGGTGTGGGAGCGCCCCACCCGGGTGGCCATGACCGGGATGACCCTGGGCGGCGCCGGGGTGATCGCCGCGGCCGGGTCCGGCGGGGCCGCGGCGGTGGTCACGGCGGTGGTCACGGCCGGCGCCGCGGTGGGCGCGCTGCTCGGCGCGGTCGCCGTCGTCCAGCTCGGCGTGGGCATCCGCCGCTCCCTGACCGACTGAGTTCTCCTACTCTTGACGGGCCCGATCCCGCGCCGCCGGCGCTGGTCTCCCAGCCGAGGAGCGCTCGTGCCCGTCGCCGTCACCGGCTCCATCGCCACCGACCACCTCATGACCTTCCCGGGGAAGTTCACCGAGCAGTTCGTCGAGGGCCAGATGGAGAACGTCTCGCTGTCGTTCCTCGTCGACGACCTCGTGCAGCACCGCGGCGGCGCCGGCGCCAACATGGCCTACGGCCTCGGCCTGCTCGGCGTCGGCCCGGTCCTCGTCGGGGCGGTCGGCAGCGACTTCGCCGACTACGAGGCCTGGCTGAACCGGCACGGCGTCGACACCGGCAGCGTGCGGTGGTCGGAGCTGAAGCACACCGCCCGGTTCGTCTGCACGACCGACCAGGTGAACAACCAGATCGCCTCGTTCTACTCGGGCGCCATGTCGGAGGCCTGCGAGATCGAGCTCGCGCCGGTGGCCGACCGGGTCGGCCCGCTCGACCTGGTCGTCATCGGCCCCAACGACCCGACGGCGATGGTCCGCCACACGCAGGAGTGCCGGCAGCGCGGCTACGCCTTCGCCGCCGACCCCAGCCAGCAGCTGGCCTGGGCCGACGGCGCGATGATCCGCGACCTGGTCGCCGGGGCGGAGCTGCTGTTCACCAACGAGTACGAGGCGGCCCTGCTGCTGCAGAAGACCGGCTGGACCGACACCGAGGTGCTCGACCGCGTCGGCCTGTGGGTGACCACCCGCGCCGCCGACGGCGTCCTCGTCCGCTCGGCCGGCGCCGACCCGATCGAGGTCAAGGCGGTCCCCGAGACCAAGCCGGTCGAGCCCACGGGCGGCGGGGACGCGCTGCGCGCGGGCTTCATCGCCGGCCGGGCGTGGGGGCTGTCGGTCGAGCGGGCCACCCAGCTGGGCTCCGCGGTGGCGACCGAGGCGGTCGAGGTGATCGGCACCCAGGAGTACGAGCTGCACCGGGAGCCGTTCCTGGCCCGCTTCGCCGAGGCCTTCGGCGCGGACGCGGCCGCCGAGATCGCGGAGCACCTGCCGGCCTGAGCCCCCGCCGGGATCAGGTGACCTGATCCCGGAGCGTCCTCCCTCAGGGTGTGCGGTGAGGGAGGACGCGCCGCGGTGAGGGAGGACGGCGGGAGGAGCCTGGTCAGTCCCCGCGGACGCGCTCGCCGATCGCCGGGTCCTCGGCCCAGTGGCGGTAGGGGATCCGGGCGATCTCCAGCACCTCGCCGATCGTGGACCACTCGTTGCCGCCGAGCCGGGCCAGCGGCCGCAGCTCCTCGATCCGCGGGCGCCCGTCGCGCACGGCGCTGGTGTGGACGCTGATCAGCTGCACCCGGCCGAACACCACCGTGCTGTCGCCCAGCCGCATCGTGGAGTGCAGCGTGCACTCGATCGACACCGGGGACTCAGCGACCCGCATGGCCGCCACCCGCTCGCTGGGCTCCAGGTGCACCCCCGCGTGCTCGGCCTCGCTCTGGTCCGGCGGGAAGTCGGTACCCGTGGCGTTGACCTGCTCGAACAGCGGCTCGGGGGTGAGGTTGACGGTGAAGTCGCCGGTGGCCTCGACGTTGTTCAGGGAGTCCTTGCGGCCCACCGAGGTGAACTGCACGACCGGCGGCTCCACGCAGGCCACCGTGTAGAAGGAGTGCGGCGCCAGGTTGTGCACGCCCTCGGCCGAGCGGCTGCACACCCAGGCGATCGGCCGGGGCACCACCACCGAGTTGAGCACCCGGTAGAACGACCGGCCCGCCATCTCCGCGGGGTCGAAGACGGTCCGGTCGGGGGAGGGCTGCGCGGTCACCGGGTCATCCTCGGCGACCGGTCCCGGGCCCGGGGCGGCGGGGTGGCGCCGATGAGTTCCGGCCGCGCCCGCCGTCCCTGCTGCATGACGACGACGAGGGTGATCAGCGTCTCCGTGCCGGTCCGCGACCAGGACGAGGCCCTGGCCTTCTACACCGGCGTCCTGGGCTGCGAGGTCCGGATCGACGCCGAGCCCTGGCCGGGGGCTCGCATCGTCGAGGTGGTGCCGCCCGGCTCGTCGGTCGGGATCGTGCTCCTCCCGCCGGACGGCGAGATCCCGGTCGCGATCCGGCTGGGCACCCCGGACGCCGAGGCCGCGCACGCGCGGATCCGGGAGGCGGGGGTGGTGCTGCACAACGAGGAGGTGCTGCACCTGGAGGGCGCGCCGCCGATGTTCTCGTTCCTCGACCCCGACGGGAACGGGCTGGTCTACCTGGAGGAGCCCGGCGACTGACCGAGGGCCCGGCCGCGCCAGCTGAGCGTGCCGCGCCGGTGCCCGGCGACCGAGCGGGCCAGCAGCAGGTCGAACGCCAGCAGCGACAGCGGGTGGGCGAGGGCGTCGGGCCACACCCGGCTGCCGGTCGCCGCGGCGCTCACCGCGCGCCCGGCCACCGCGGCGGCGTAGCCGAGCAGCCCGGCGCGCGAGCCCCGCAGCGCCGCGACCGCCGGGACGACGCCCACGGCGCTGAGCCCGACCGCCGCCGCGACGCTCGCCGCGGGGGAGCCGCCGACCGCGGCCCACAGCGACTTCGCGTAGCCGGCCGACAGCGCCGTCCACCCCTCGTACATCCGGCACGCGGCGAGCTCGGCGCCGGCGACCGGCACGGCCCGCCCGCCGGCGCGCTTGACCGCGCGGGCCAGCGCGACGTCCTCGAGGACCTCGCCGCGGACGGCGGCGTGCCCGCCGGCGGCCAGGTAGGCCGGCACGGTCATCACCAGGAACTGGCCGTTGGCCGCGGTGAGCGACGGCCGCCGGGAGCGCTCGGCCAGCCGCAGCGGCAGCGTCGTCGCCCACAGCCACGGCGACAGCGGCTGCACCAGCCGCTCGGCCAGGGTGCCGGCCAGCGGCCGCGGCCACGGCGAGGCCAGGTCCAGCCCGTGCGCGTCGAGGACGGCGACCGCGCGGGCGATCGCGTCGGGGAACAGCCGCACGTCCGCGTCGAGGAACACCAGCACCCCGTCGGGGTCGGCCGGCACCCCGGCGGCCCCGGTCGCGCAGGCGTGCGGCTTGCCCAGCCAGCCCGGCGGCGGGGGCGGGGCGGCGACCAGCCGCACCCGCGGGTCGCCGACCGCGCGCACCACGTCGGCGGTGCCGTCGACCGAGCCGTCGTCGACCACCACGACGGTCAGGTCGGGCACGCCCCGCTGGGCGAGCACGGCGGCCAGGCACTCGCCGACGTGCCGCTCCTCGTCGCGCACCGGCAGCACGACGGCGACCGGGCGCAGCACGGGCGGGTGCCGCTCCGGCGGGCGGCGCAGCAGCCGGACGTTGACCGCCGCGTGCGCCGCCATGGCCACCGCGGCGGCCGACAGCCCGCGGACGACCCGACCGCTCACCGGCGGGACCGGGCGGCCTGCACCGCCAGCACGGCGAGCACCGGCACCGCCAGCACCACGCCCCACGCGGCCGAGCCGGGCAGGTCGAGCCAGCCGGCGTGCGCCAGCGCCCCGCCCAGGGTCATCCAGGCGAGCGCCGCGAGCGGGGCGCCGTCGCCGGTGCGCGGGGCCGTCGCCGTCCGCGCGACCAGGACGTCGAGCAGCGCCATGAGCACGAGCCCGGCGAGCAGCCAGCCGGCCAGGTTCGTCAGCGGCACGGTGTCGATGCCGGGCAGGCCGGGGGAGGGGTGCGCCCAGGTCCAGTAGCCGGCCTGCACCATCTGCGGGTCGAGGACGACGTCCCACGCGGCGAACACCGCGGCCGCGGCCGCGACCCGCGCCGCCCGCCGCCGGCCCGGCCGCCCCCCGCGGGTCAGCCGGTCGCCGAGGAGCAGGCTCGGCCAGGCCATCATCAGCCAGGCCAGGGGCACCAGGAACGGGACGCCGAGCAGGGTCGGGCCCAGGTCGTCGCTGTAGGTGTACTCGCCGTAGGGGAAGCCGGTGGCCAGGCCGACCGACTCGAACCCCACCGCGGCCAGGGCGACGACCGCCAGCACGCCGAGCCCGGTGCGGGCGCCGCGGCTGAGCGCCGCGTGGACGACCGACAGCGCCGCGGCGAGCAGCACGATGGCCCAGCTGACCGCGGTGCGGGCCGCGCCGTCGGTCAGCGGGTAGGAGATCGCCGTCAGCACCAGGAGGGCGACGAGCGCCCAGGGGACGACCGCCCGCGGGCCGGTGGCGCGCACCCGCTCGGCGCGGACGGCGCTCACCCGCGCGCCCGGGCCGCCAGGCCCGCCAGCGCCCGCCGCCCGCGCGCCAGCGGCCCGCGGTCGGCCAGCACCAGCCGCGCCGCCGTCCGCCCGGAGTTGCCGGAGACGCCGCCGCCGGGGTGCGTGGAGGCGCCGGCCAGGTAGAGGCCGGGCAGGCCGGGCACCCGCTGGCCGGCCAGCGCCGGGGTGGGCCGCAGCGAGAACATGCTCGCCAGCCCCATCTCCACGTGCATGACGTTGCCACGCAGCAGCGACAGCTCGCGTTCCAGCGCGACCGGCGTCTGCACGTACAGCTCGCGCACCGAGCCGGCGAAGCCCGGGGCGTACCGGTCGACGGCCGCCACCAGCTGCTCGGCCGCGGGCGCGGCCAGCGCGTCCCAGTCGGCGCCGCCCGCCAAGGCGTACGGGTACCACTGGCCCCACACGGTGACCACGTGCCGCCCGGGCGGGGCCAGGGTGTCGTCGGAGGCGGAGAAGCACATCGCCAGCGGCACCGGCTCGCGCGGCAGCCGGCCGGCGGCGAAGTCGCCGTGCGCGGCGGCCAGCTGCGCCCGGTCGGTGCACAGCAGCTGCAGGCCGCCCAGCGCCGCCTCGGCCGGGACGCCGGGATAGGCCGGCGGGGCGTCGGTCAGCGCCCGCAGCACCAGGCCGAAGCCGTTGCCCAGCGGCGGCGCGGCGGCGGCCAGCGCCGGGGGAGCGGCGTCGCCGGCGAGGTCGCGGGTGACCAGCACGTGGCAGGCGGCGACCACGACCGGCGCGCGCAGCTCGCGCCCGGACGCCGTCGCCACCCCGGCGACCCGGCCGTCCTCGACGAGCAGCCGCTCGGCGGCGTCGCCGAGGGAGACCCGGCCGCCGTCGGCCTCCAGCCGCCGCCGCAGCGCCGCCGTCAGCCCGCCGGACCCGCCGACGGGGTGGCCGGGCGGGACGTCGTGCAGCAGCGCGACCCAGCCGACCATGGCCGCCGTCCCGGGCTCGCTCATCGGCGGCCCGGACTGCGCGCCGAACCAGGCCAGCGCCGCCTTGAGCCGCTCGCTGGTGAACCAGCGGTCGAGCAGCGCGTCGCCGGAGCCGAGGAAGTCGACGGCGAGCTCGCCGCCGGGGGTGCGGGGCCGGCCGTCGCGCGGGGCGCCCAGCGGCCAGAAGGCCCGCACCAGGCGGCCGGGGCTCGGCGGCCCGGCGAAGGAGGCGACGACGGCGCGGCTGCGCGGCCCCCACTCGGCGACGAACCGGCGGTAGGCGTCGGCGTCGGCCGGCCCGCAGGCCGCCGCGATGGAGGCGCAGGTGGCGTCCAGGTCGACGGAGAGGACCAGCGGCCGACCGTCCGGGCCGGGGTCGCCGGGTGCCGGGGCGGGGGCGAAGCCCCACGGGTCGCAGTCGACGTAGCGCAGGCCGTGCACGGCCAGGTCCAGCTCCTCGACGATGCCGCTGTGCCGCACGATCACGTGCGCGCTCGAGCCGCGGTCGACCCGCACGCCCGGCCAGCGCTCCACCGTGGAGACGGCGCCGCCGAGCACCTCGTCGCGCTCGACGACCTCGACGTCCAGCCCGGCGCGGGCCAGGTAGCAGGCGGCCACCAGCCCGTTGTGGCCCGAGCCGACGACAACGGCGTCCCGGGCGACGGTCCGGGGCAGGCGGTCGGCGGGGTTCACACCCGGTCGTTCGGCGCGGCGGCAGGACGCGGATGCAGCGGCAGGCGGGCGCCGAGGATCGCGAAGGGGCGGGCGTCGCCGGGGAAGTGGTGGCCGCGGGCCAGGTCGACGAAGCCGTCGGCGTGGTACAGCCGGAAGGCCTTGGTGTCGGCGTCCGGCGTGGACAGCAGCGCCGCCGGGTTGGGCAGGTCGGCGACCAGCGCGTGCAGCAGCTGCCGGCCCAGCCCGCGGCTCTGGGTGTCGGGGTGCACGTGCAGCTCGCAGACCTCGAAGGCGCCGGGCAGCCAGCGCTTCGCCGTCCGCCGGTCCAGCGCGGCGCGGACCTGGTCGTGCCACCACTGCCCGGGGGCGACCTCGTAGCCGTAGCCGAAGCCGACCAGCCGCTCCCCGTCGGCGTCGGCGGCGAACGCCCCGACGGCGCGGAAGCCGGGCCGCTCGGTGTGCTGGATGGCGTAGCCGTAGCGGCCGGCGACCACCGAGGAGGAGTAGCCCATCGCGGCGCCGTAGATGGCCAGCGCCTCGTGCATGTGGTCGCGGATCCACGCGGTCGGCAGCTGGGCGACCCGCGTGGCGGGGGTGGTGGTCATGCCTGTACCGCCTCGGTGCGGGGCATCTCCGCCGGGCCGGGACCCACCTCGGCGGGGGTGCCGTCGGTGAGCTCGAGGAGCTCGTCGTAGGTGGTGGGGAAGACGGTGTGCGGGTGCCCGGCGGCCGCCCACACCTGCGCGTGGCGGGCCAGTTCGACGTCGACGAGCGTGCCGATCGGCGCGGGGTGGCCCACCGGGGCGACGCCGCCGATGGCCTGGCCGGTGTGCTCGCGGACGAAGTCGGGCCGCGCGACCCGGACCTCCGGGACGCCGAGCAGCCGGGCGACCTGCTGCGTGTCGACCCGGTGGGCGCCGCTGGTGAGCACGAGCAGCGGGCCGCCGCCGACGTCGAACACCAGGCTGTTGGCGATCGCGCCGACCGGGACCCCGAGCTGGGCCGCGGCCTGGGCGGCCGTGCGGGCGCTGTCGGGGAGCTCCCGCACCTCTCCGGTCGCGCCGGCCGCGCGGAGCCGGCGGACGACCTCGGCGACCCGGGGGGAGTCGGCGGCTGGCATGCCGGCGATCCTCCCACCCGCCGCGCGACCTCGGCCGCCCGGGCGACGCCGCCGGTCAGCCCCGCGCCCAGGCCCGCAGCGCCGCCGCGCCGGGGCCGGCCAGGTCGTCCAGGCGCACCGGGCGGCGGGTGATCGCCAGCGCCAGGGCCTCGACCGGCGCCTCGACCCGCGGCCCGCTGCCGCGGCTGTCGCCGAGGTCGGTCGCGACGTAGGTCAGGTCGGGCAGCCCGCGGGGCAGGAAGCCCGGGACGGCGCGCCGGCTGACGACCAGGTCGAGGGCGTCGGCCCACGGGGCGAGCGGCCGGCCGTGCGCCAGACCGAGCGGCACGGTGATGTCGAGCCGGTGGACGAGCAGGTCGGTCAGCGGGGCGTGCCAGTCCGCGCCGGGCGGGGTGAAGCGGTTCCCCGCGTGCGCGCGCAGGTCGGCGACGAGGGCGGCGGTCGGCAGCCGGGCCCGCTCATCGGCCATGAGGTGGTTGGCCCGGTCGAAGGAGCCGCGGGCGCGCACCATCGCGCGGAGGAACCGGGGGACGGAGCCGGTGGGCCCGACCATGACGTGGCCGGCCACGTGCCGGACGGTCCAGCCGCGGCAGAGGCTCGGCGCCGCCCACTGCTCGGGGGTGAGGGTCTCCAGCAGGTCGGCGAGGGCGCGCCGCTCCTCGGCGATCGTCGTCCAGGCGGTCGTCTCGTCCACGCCGGCGATCGTGGCAGGAGGGGGCGACGTCCGGTCGCCCCCCCGGTCCGGGACCGGCCGTCCGAGCTGCGGGGCCGTCGTACCCCGCTCGTAGCGTGCGGTCGTGGAGGGCGGGGGAGGACGGCGGCGCGCCGACGCCGGTGCCGGCTTGACGGCGGCGCGGGGGTCGGGTGTACTCGATGTGTTCGAACACGCGTTCGAACGGCGTCGCTCCCCGTGCCCGCCGGGTCTTCCCCGCCCGTGGGCACGGTCCGGGCCGGCGCGCGGGGCGGCGAGCGGTGGGGAGTCTGAGATGAGCCGGGTGCTGAACGGGGTCGGCGGTCGGGTCGGCGAGGAGGTCCAGGTCGAGCGCGGCCCGCTCGGCCCGGTGCAGTTCTGGCGCGGCCAGTCCCGCTACGTCGTCGGGGAGCTGCTGGACACGTGGGTGGAGACCCCGGCCTGGTGGCACCGCGCAGCCGGAGGGGGAGCCTCGGGGGACCTCGTCGCCACCCGGGAGGTGTGGCGGCTGGAGGCGGTGCGGGCCGGCCGGTCCCGGATGAGCTTCGCCGGCGTCTACGACCTGTCCTGGGACGCCGCGGAGAACCGCTGGTCGCTCGTGCGGGTGCACGACTGATGGGCGCGCTGCGAGCCATGTCCTACGACCGCTACGACCGGTCCGCCGAGCAGCTGCCGCTGCCCCCGCCGGTGCCGGCCGCCGCGGCCGGGCTGCTCGGCCAGGCCGGCCGCGGGCTGGCCGAGGCCGCCGCCGCCACCGACGCCCGGGAGCGGTACGCCACCGCGCACCTGGCCGCGCTGCGGGCCGCCGCGGCCGTGCTGGCCGCCCGCACCCGCCCGGAGTCCGGCCGCCGCCGCCCGCGCAGCGCCTGGGCGCTGCTGGGCGAGGTCTGCCCCGAGCTGGGCGAGTGGGCCACCTTCTTCGCCGCCGGCGCCGCCAAGCGGGCCGCGGCCGAGGCGGGGCTGTCCCATGCGGTCACCGAGCGCGAGGCGGACGACCTGGTCCGCGACGTCGAGGCGTTCCTCGGCGTGGTCGAGACCGCCCTGACGCAGCTGCCGGAGCCGGCCCCGCGCCCGCGGGTGGTCGGCGGCACCGCCCACCGCGGCACCTCGTCGCGCGGCACCACCCGCACCCGGAGGTGAGCGGGCTCGCGAGCTCACCCGGAGACACAGCACCGCCGGGAACGCGGCGGGCGAGCGCCGGCGGGGACGCGGCGTGACCGACCCCTTCGTCCACCTGCACGTCGCCTCGGGCTACTCCATGCGCTACGGGGCCAACCACCCGGGCGACCTGGTCACCCGCGCCGCCGAGCACGGCATGCGGGCGCTGGCGCTGACCGACCGCGACGGCCTCTACGGCGCGGTGAAGTTCGCACTGGCCTGCCGGGCGGCCGACGTCCGTCCGCTGTTCGGGGTCGACCTGGCGGTCACCCCCGCGGTCGACAGCAGCGTCCCGCCGGCGCTGGCGCACGCCCTCGGCTCGGGGCCCTCGGGGGTGGCGGGGGCGCGGCACCGCTCCCGCCGTCCCCCCGCGCCCGACCCCGACGGTCCGGTCGAGGGTGAGGGTGGGCCGGGGCGGGCCCGCCGCTCCCCGGCGCGCGGCGGGGCCAGCGTCGACCCCCGGCTGCCGCGGGTCACCTTCCTGGCCCGCAACGGCGAGGGCTGGCGGTCGCTGTGCCGGCTGACCAGCGCCACCCACCTGCGCGGCACGCGCGGCGAGCCGGTCGGCTCGCTGGCGCTGGCCGCCGAGCACCCGCGCGGGCTGGTCGCCCTGCTGGGGCCGGACTCCCCGGTCGGCCGGGCGCTGGCCGCCGGCCGGGCCGACGTCGCCGCGGCCCGCCTGTCGGCCTGGCGGGCGGTGTTCGGCCCCGGGCAGCTGGCCCTGGAGGTCGTGCACCACCGCGGCCGGGGCGACCGGTCGCGGGCGCAGGCGATGCTGCGGTTCGCCGACGAGACCGGGATGCCGGTGGTGCTCACCAACGCCGTCCGGTACGTCGACGCCCTGGACGCCCCCACCGCCGACGTGCTCGACGCCTCCCGCCGGCTGGTCGCCCTCGACCAGCGGCACGTCGACCGGCGCACCGCCGAGGGCTACCTGAAGTCCGGCAAGGAGATGGCCGAGGTCGCCGAGGACCTCGTCGGCCCGGACCGGGACGCGGCGCTGCGGCTGCTCGAGCGCACCGCCCGGCTGGCCGAGCAGTGCGTCGTCGACGTCAAGGAGGACCTCGGCATCGGCACGGTGCGCTACCCCGAGCTCGACGTCGTCACCACCCCCGCCGAGGCGGGCATGGACCCGGCGCAGGTGCTGCGCGCCCGCTGCGAGGCGGGGCTGGGCCGGCGGGGCATGGCGCCGACCGGCACGGTGCGGCGGCGGCTGGAGGAGGAGCTCGCCGTCATCGAGCAGCTGGGCTACCCGTCCTACTTCCTCACCGTCGCCGACGTGGTCGACCTCATCACGAGCTTGAGGGTCCGTGCGGCGGCGCGCGGGTCCGGCGCGGGCAGCCTGGTCACCTACCTGCTCGGCATCTCCGACGTCGACCCGCTGCGCTACGGCCTGCTGATGGAGCGGTTCCTCTCGCCGCTGCGCCACCAGCTGCCCGACATCGACATCGACGTGGAGTCCGCGCGCCGGATGGAGGTCTACGACGCCGTCCTCGACCGCTTCGGCGCCGAGCGGGTCAGCTGCATCTCGATGATGGACACCTACCGGGTGCGGCACGCCATCCGCGACGTCGGCGCGGCCCTCGGCCTGCCGCCGGCCGAGGTCGACGCCGTCGCCAAGGCCTTCCCGCACATCCGGGCCAACCAGGTGCACGCCGCGCTCAAGGACCTCCCGGAGCTGCGCGCCAGCCGGCTGGGGTCGAAGCGGGCGGGTGGCTCGGGGGACCTCGACCTGCTGTTCGACCTCGTCGCCCGGCTCGACGGGCTGCCCCGGCACATCGCCCTGCACCCGTGCGGGGTGCTGCTGTCCGACGCCACGCTGCTCGACCGCACCCCGGTGGAGAACAGCTACCTCGGCTACCCGATGAGCCAGTTCGACAAGGACGACGTCGAGGAGCTCGGGCTGCTCAAGCTCGACCTGCTGGGCATCCGGATGCAGTCGGCCATCGCGCACGCCCTCGACGAGGTGGCCCGCGTCGAGGGGGAGACCGTCGACATCGACGCGATCCCGCGCGACGACCCGGCGACCTTCGAGCTGATCCGCAGCACCCGCACGCTCGGCATGTTCCAGATCGAGTCGCCCGGCCAGCGCGAGCTGGTCGGCAAGTTCGGGCCCGAGACGTTCGAGGACATCGTCACCGACATCTCGCTGTTCCGGCCCGGGCCGGTGAAGAGCGACATGGTGACGCCGTTCCTCATGGCCCGGAACGGCTGGCGGGAGCCGGTCTACCCGCACCCCGACCTCGCCCCGTTCCTCGAGCAGACCGCCGGGGTCGTGGTCTTCCACGAGCAGGTGCTGCAGATCGTGGCGCAGATGACCGGCTGCGACCTCGCCCAGGCCGACGAGGCGCGCCGGGCGCTGGGCGACCGCGACCTGCACGACGAGGTGCGCACCTGGTTCAAGCCCCGGGCGCTGGAGCGCTACCCGGTCGAGGTGGTCGAGAAGGTGTGGGAGGTGCTGGTCGCCTTCGGCTCGTTCGGCTTCTGCAAGGCCCACGCCGCGGCGTTCGCGCTGCCCACCTACCAGTCCGCCTGGCTGAAGACCCACCACACCGCGGCCTTCCTCGCCGGGGTGCTCACCCACGACCCGGGGATGTACCCGAAGCGGCTGATCCTCGACGACGCCCGCAACTTCGGCGTCCGGGTGCTGGGCCTGGACGTCAACGCCTCCGGGGCCACCTACCGGGTGGAGCGCCTCGAGCCGGAGGAGACCGGTGGGGACGACGCCGACGGGGCGGGCCTCGGGGAGGGAGGCGGCGCCGGGGCGTGGCGGCGGCCGGAGTGGATGCCCGCGTCGCTGCCCGACACCTCCCGGCACGGCATCCGGCTCTCCCTGGCCGACGTCAAGGGCATCTCCGAGGACGAGGTCGCCCGGGTCGTCGCCGGCCAGCCCTACCGCTCGCTGAACGACTTCTGGCAGCGGGCGTCGGTGTCCCGGCCGGTCGTCGAGCGGCTGGTGCTGGCGGGCGGGTTCGACTCCCTCTACGGCTTCGGGGTCCGCGACCGGGAGGCCGGCCGGCCCACCCGCAGCCGGTCGGCGGTCACCCGGCGCGACCTGCTGCTGCAGATCAGCGAGCTGGACCGGTGGAGCCGCAGCGGCGCCCGGGCCGGCTCGGTCGGCCAGCTGAGCCTCGACCTGCTCGGCCTGGAGCTGCCGGAGGAGGAGGCGCAGGAGGGGCCGGAGGAGACCGTGCTCGGCTGGGCGGCCGGCAGCGGGCTGCCGGAGTTCACCGACGCCGAGCTGGTCCGCGCCGAGCTCGAGGTGCTCGGGCTGGACGCCAGCCGGCACGTCGTCGACTTCTACCGCCGCTTCCTCGCCTCGATCGGTGCGGTGCCGGCCGGGGACCTGCTGGGGTGCCGCAGCGGGGCGGAGGTGCTCGTGGCCGGGGTGAAGGTGGCCACCCAGACCCCGCCGATCCGCTCCGGGCGCCGGGTCGTGTTCGTGACCCTGGACGACGGCACCGGGTGCACCGACTCGACCTTCTTCGAGGACGTGCAGGGGCCCTACGCGGCGACGGTCTTCCACTCGTGGCTGCTGGTGATCCGCGGGGTGCTGCGGCGCACCGGCCCCCGCGGGGTGTCGATCCGGGCCACCGGCGCCTGGGAGCTGCCGGCCCTGTACGAGGCCTGGGAGACCGGCGGGCTCCCGATGGTCGCCGAGCAGATGGCCGCCCCGGGGAACTACACCGAGCAGGCGATCGCCGGCGCCGCGGCCTCCCACGGCTCCCGGCCGGTGGTGGTCAAGCCGGTGCTGGTCCACCCGACCGGCTTCCGGATGTCGCCCTACGCCGACATCAAGCCCGCGGGGGAGGACGCCGGGACGGCGGCGCGGCGGGCGGCCGCCACGCGCGGGGCCGCCCCGCCGCGCAAGCTCTGGCACTCCAGCCCCGGCAGCTCCGGCCACTGAGGAGGCGGGGTGCGCGGGCGGTCAGCCCGGCCCGCCGATCAGCCGGGACATCAGCCGGTGGAACTGCGCGACCTCGTCGCTGCTCCAGTCCGCCGTGAGCCGGCCGAAGACCTCCTCCTGCCAGCGGTGGGCGTCCGCGAGCAGCCGGGCGCCCGCAGGGGTGACCAGCACCCGGCGCCGCCGCCGGTCGCCGGGGTCCGCCGCCGCGGCCAGCAGACCGCGGTCGACCGCGCCGGCCACCAGCCGGCTGGCGCCCGAGTGGTCGAGCCCGAGCTGCTCGGCGACGTCCCGCACGGACGCCGGGGCCGGAGCCCGGGCGGAGACGGCCTCGACGACCATCACGTCCCGGCCCCGCTCCCGGCTCGGCTCCCCGCCGGCGCCCGCGCCGCGCCCGGCGTCCCCGCCGTCCCCGCCGCCTCCGCCGCGCCCGGCGTCCGCGCCGTCCCCGCCGTCGGTCGCCGTCCAGCGCCGGGACCAGTAGCGGACGAACCGGAACAGCGTCTGCCCCGGGCCGGGCGGAGCCGCCTCAGCCACGTGCGCCCGCCCCGTCCCCGGGCGCCGCCACCAGCACCGCCGGGTCCAGCGCCAGCACCTCCGCCAGCGCGCCGGCCACCCGCAGCGCCTCCTCCGCGGAGGGGTACCGCAGCGCCGCGCAGACCCGGTCGCCCGCCGTGACGAAGCACGTCGCGACGTCGGCCCCGCCCGGGTCCTCGGGCCAGGTGGCGTGCTGCTCGACCACGGCCACCCGCTCGCCGACCGCGTGCTCCGCCCGGGGCTCCAGGCGCACGCCGGACCGCTCGATCCAGCCGACGAACTCCGCCGCCGCGACGCGGCCCGCCCCCCGCGGCCCGCTGACCACCACCGGGTCGGTGACCGCCGTGACCGCCGCGCCCGGGTCGCCGGACCCGACCGCCGCGTGCCACCGGCGCACCGCTGCCCGCATCGCCTCCACGACCCCAACGTATGCGGATCGCACATCGGGCCAGCGGCAGGATGGGGTGGTGACCCGGGACCTGCGCGTCTGCTTCGTGGGCGACTCCTTCACCGCCGGCGTCGGCGACCCCGAGCACCTCGGCTGGACCGGCCGGCTCGCCGCCGCCACGGAGCGCGCGGGCCTGCCGCTGACCCGCTACGTCCTCGGCGTGCGGCGGCAGACCAGCGCCGAGGTCGCCGCCCGCTGGGCGGTCGAGTGCCTGCCCCGGCTCGCCGGCCCCTGGGAGTCGCGGGTGGTGCTCTCGACCGGCGTCAACGACACGGCGCTCGAGGACGGCGCCCCGCGGCTCGACCCCGCCCGGTCCGTCGCCGCGCTCGGCGAGATCCTCACCGGCGCCGCGACCGCGGGCTGGCCGGTGCTCGTCGTGGGCCCGCCGGCCGTCGCCGACGACGACCACGTCGAGCGCACCGCGGCCCTCGACGAGCGCTTCGCCACCGTCTGCGCCGGCCACGGGGTGCCCTACGTCCCCGTCGTCCGGGCGCTGGCCGCCGACCCCACCTGGCGGGCCGAGGTCGCCGCCGGCGACGGCGCCCACCCGGGCGCGGCCGGCTACGCCCTGCTGGCCGGGCTGGTGCGGCCGGCGTGGACGGCGTGGCTGGCCGGCGACCGATGAGTTCGCCGCACCCGGGCCGTCCCCCTCTCGACGGGGACACCGCCGACGAAGGGACGACCGTCATGCCGAAGACCGTGATCTGCCTGTGGTTCGACACCGAGGCGGAGGAGGCGGCCCGCTTCTACACCTCCGTGTGGCCCGACTCCGAGCTGCTCGGGACCGTCGCCTACGGCCCCGAGGACCCGCAGCGGGAGGGGCAGGCGCTGACCGTGAGCTTCCGCCTCGGCGACACCGAGTACATCGGCCTCAACGGCGGCAAGCAGGACTGGGCGTTCAGCGAGGCCATCTCCTTCCAGATCATGTGCGCCGACCAGGCCGAGGTCGACCACTACTGGGACCGGCTCACCGACGGCGGCGAGGAGAGCCAGTGCGGCTGGCTCAAGGACCGCTTCGGCGTCTCCTGGCAGGTGGTGCCGATCCGCATGATGGAGCTGCAGGCCGACCCCGACCCCGACCGCCGGCAGCGCGCGATCCAGGCCATGTTGACCATGCGCAAGCTGGTCGTCGCCGACCTCGAGCGCGCCGCCGACGCCGTCCCGGCCTGACGGCGGGGCCGCGGGCGCGGGGCGGCACTAGGCTCCGACGGGTGCCGCCCTCCGCCTCCGCCTCGCCCGCCGCGGAGCAGCTGCCCGCCCGCACCGCCGCCGTGTGGGCGGCGCTGGACCCGGTCGTCGCGGCCGGCACGTCGCTGCGGGTGCTCGACGTCGGCGGCGGCAGCGGCACCCTCGCCGTCCCGCTGGCGCGGCTGGGCCACGACGTGACCGTCGTCGACCCCAGCGCCGACGCGCTGGCCACCCTGCGCCGGCGCGCCGACACCGCCGGCGTGGGCAGCTCGGTCCGGGCCGTGCAGGGCGACGGCGACCGGCTGCACGAGCTGCCCCTGGCCGACGGCGGCGACGGCGGCTACGACCTGGCGCTGTGCCACGCCGTCCTCGAGGTCGTCGACGACCCCGCGGTCACCCTCGGCGAGGTCGCCCGCGCGGTCCGGCCCGGCGGCACGGTCAGCGTGGCCACCGCCAACCGGGCCGGCGCCGTCCTCGCCCGCGCCCTGGGCGGCCACCCGAAGGAGGCCCTCGCCCTGCTCGACGGCCGCGACCCCGCGCCGGCGCGCACCCGGCCGGCCGCCCGCCGGTTCGGCCCCGAGGACCTGCTCGCGCTCGTCCGCGACGCCGGTCTGGAGCCGGGGGAGTGGCGCGGGGTGTCCGTCGTCGCCGACCTGCTCGACGCCGCCTCCGACGCCGACCCCGAGGCCGTGCGCCGGCTCGAGCTGCGCCTGGCGGTCCTGTCGCCGTTCCGGGACGCCGCCGCGGGGCTGCACGTCCTCGCCACCCGCCCGTGACCACCCCGCTCCCCGCGGACCTCGCCGCCCCGGACTACGGCCGCGCCACCCTCGCCGACGTCCTGCCCGGCGTCGCCGCGGCCCTCGGCGTCCCCGTGTCCCGCGGCGACCTGCCCGCCGACCCGCTGGGCCTGACCGGCGCGCTGGCCGGTGCCCGCCGGGTCGCCGTCCTCCTCGTCGACGGGCTCGGCGCCGACCTCGTCCGGCAGCACGCCGACCTCGCCCCGACCCTCGCCGCGCTGGCCGCCCCGGTCGGCGACCTCACCGCGCCGTGCCCCAGCACCACGCCGGTCAGCCTCACCACGCTGGGCACCGGCCTGCCGCCGGGCAGCCACGGGGTGCTCGGGTTCGTCACCGCCGTCCCCGGTGAGGAGCGCACGCTCAACCACACCCAGTGGGCCGACGACCCC
Organism: Blastococcus sp. SYSU D00868; assembly: GCF_054050575.1. Lineage (NCBI taxonomy): Bacteria > Bacillati > Actinomycetota > Actinomycetes > Geodermatophilales > Geodermatophilaceae > Blastococcus > Blastococcus sp. SYSU D00868. Next base: position 3,725 of record NZ_JBJGZO010000022.1, on the reverse strand, counting down.
GACCCGCGCGCCTGGCAGTCGCGGCGCACCGTCTTCGAGCAGGCCGCCGACGCCGGCGTCGCGGTCGCCTCGGTCGCGCCCTACGCCTACCGCGGGTCCGGCCTGTCCGACGCGGCCTACCGGGGCTCGGCCTACAGCGGCACCGTCGGCGCCGGGGACCTGGTCGCCGGCCTGCTGCAGGCGCTGACCGCCGGGCCGCGGACCCTCGCCTACGGCTACACCCCCGAGCTCGACCTCACCGGGCACGTCCGCGGGGTGGACTCGCCGGCGTGGCGGGCGCAGCTCGCCCTGGTCGACCGGATGGTCGAGCAGGTCCTCGCCGGGCTGCCCGACGACGCCGCCCTGCTGGTGACCGCCGACCACGGGATGATCGACGTCCCCGCGCACACCCGGCTCGACCTGGACGACGAGCCCGACCTGTTCGACGGCGTCCGGCTGCTGGCCGGCGAGCCCCGGGCCCGCTACGTGCACGCCGTGCCCGGCGCCGCCGAGGACCTGGTGCAGCGCTGGCGCGCCGTCCTCGGGCACCGCGCCTGGGTGGCCGGCCGCGAGGAGGCGTTCGCCACGGGCCTGTTCGGCCCGGTCGACCCCGCCGTGGCCGAGCGGGTCGGCGACGTCGTCGCGCTCGCCCGGGGCAGTTGGGCGCTGACCGCGACGCAGCGCGAGCCCGGGCCCAGCCGGCTGCAGGCCTACCACGGCTCCCTCACCGGCGTGGAGCTGGCGATCCCGCTGCTGCTGGCCCGGGGGCGCACGCTGGCCTGACCGATGAGTTCCCCGTCCGGCGCCGGTCCGGGGGAGGGAGACCCGAGGGACCGACGAGGAGCGACCTATGACGACGACCGCGCCCAGGAGCGTCACGTTCGACACCACCGTGGCCGCGCGCGGCACCAACACCGGCATCGAGGTGCCCGACGAGCTCGTCGCCGAGCTGGGCGCCGGCAGGCGGCCGCCGGTGCTGGTGGACCTGGACGGCCACGAGTACCGCACCACCGTCGGCGTCATGGGCGGCGTCTGCATGGTCAGCGTCAGCGCCGCCGTCCGGGCCGCCACCGGGCTCGGCGCCGGTGACCCGGTGCGGGTCACGCTGACCGTCGCCGACACCCCGCGCGAGGTCGTCGTCCCCGACGACCTGGCCGCCGCGCTGGCCGCGGACGAGACCGCCGGCGCGTTCTTCGCCACGCTGTCCAACAGCCTGCAGCGCCACCACTGCGACAACGTCACCGGCGCCCGGACGCCGGAGACCCGGCAGCGGCGCGTCGAGAAGGCCGTCGCGCTGTTCCGGGAGGGCAGGCAGCGCTAGAGGCGGCGGCGCTCCGTGGACGTCGCCGTCCGGCCGCCGGCGGTGACCGCCGTGGACAGCACCTCCCACACCCGCGCGTGCGCGTCGTGCGACGCCGAGCAGGTCAGCCGGAACGCCTGCTCGGTGGGGCGGCACTCCAGCAGGACGACGACGTCGCCGTCCACGCCGGCCAGCGTGACCTCCCACCGCTCCACCGGGTCGCCCGCCGGGGTCAGCCGGGTCGCCCGCCGGGCCGGCAGGTCCTCGACGCCGAGCAGGCCGAGCTCGGTGCGGGCGTGGTGCTGGGCGGCCTGCACGGCCGGCGGCAGCCCCGCGCGCCCGCGCAGGAACGGCAGGGCCACCTGCTCCTTCTCGTGCGCGGCCAGCAGCTCGGTGCCGTCGCCGGGGACCCGCCCGTAGTAGACGCCCAGCGGCAGGACGACGACGTTCGCGGCGAACCGGTCCCCGCCGAGGTGGCTGCACTCCCACACGTCCGCGCCGGCGGCGAGCAGCCCGCGGGCCACCGGCCGGCCGCGCAGCGCGCAGCAGGCGTCGTGCCCGCCGTGGCTGCACACCAGGTAGGTCAGCTCCTCGCGGGGCTCGCCGACGCTGCCGTCCCACGGCGCGTCGGCGACCTCGGCGTCGGACCCGCGCACCGACCACCAGGCGCCCTGCCGCCCGGGCCGGCCGTCCACGTAGGCCCAGCGCCGGCCCGACTCGCCGGCGCGCGCGTCCGGCCGCCGGATGAGCAGCAGCCGCACGCCCTCCGCCCGCGCCCGCTGCGCCAGCCGGGCGGCCGCCCGCGGGTCGATGCGCGACTGCGTCAGCGCGTCGCGGCCCCACGGGCCGGGCTGCTCGATCAGGACCCAGCGCTGGGCCGGGGCCGCGGTGGCGGTGGGGGAGTCGCCGCGCTGCAGCGCCCGCACCGAGCAGCGCTCGTCGCCCAGCTTCCCCGCCGGCCGGTTCGCCGGCGGCCGCGCGGCATCCGGGGGCGCGGTCCCGGTCGTCGGCGCGGTCACGTCCGGGGGAGTGCCCGGGTCACCGTCCCGTCCCGAGCGCGCCGTCACGGGCCCCATCGTGCCCTGCGCTCCCGGCGGAGGGGAGCACCGCGTCCGGGACGACGACGACCGACTCGGTCACCAGCCGCCGCGCCAGCGTCAGCTGGTCGGCCGGATCGAGGCCGGGCAGGTCGGCGACCTTCAGCTCACCCGTCGCGAGCAGAGCGGCCAGCGCGGGGGCCGTCGACGCGGGCAGGTCGTGCCGGCGGCGGCCGGTGACGAGCACGACGCGGCCGTCGGCCGGCTCGCGCAGCTGGCAGCGCAGCCGGCGGCGGAGGCTCAGCACGGTGTCCGGCGTGAGCGCGGCGGCGGCGGTGGCCTGCGCCAGCGGGGCGACCGGCTCGGGGCGCACCTGCGCCCAGGTGCGGTCGCGCACCCGGTCGGCGATCTCCGCCGGGTCGACCCGGTCCAGCCAGTCGCGCAGCCCGGCGAGGACGGCGGCCACGTCGCCGGCCGAGGCGGCGGGGTCGGCCAGGTCGAGACCCAGCGGGAGCGACCGGCGCAGCTCCCGGTCCCCGGCGGCCAGCTCGCGGACGACGTCGAGCGCCGCCTCGGCCGCCGCCCAGCGGGTCACGGAGTGCACGCCGACGGTCAGGTGGGCGCTCGTCTCGCCCAGCGCCGTCGCCGCGTGCAGGTAGCCGCGTGGCAGGTAGAGGACGTCGCCGGGGCGCAGCACCGCGTCGATCACCGGCTCGCCCAGGGCCGCGGCGGCGACCTGCTCGCGGCGCTGCTCCCAGGGCTGGCTGCGCAGCGGATCGGGGTGCACCGGCGGGTGGATGCGCCAGTGCTTCGCGCCGGCGACCTGCAGCACGAACACGTCGTGGACGTCGTAGTGCGCGGAGAACCCCTGCGACGACGGCGGGGTCACGTAGGCGTTGACCTGCGTGGGGTGGCCGAGGTCCGCGGCCAGCTGGTCGGCGAACTCGATCAGCGGCGGCCACAGCCGGTGCAGCCCCTGCAGGACGACGGTGCTGCCCTCGGCGAACAGCCGGAGCACCGAGTCGGAGGAGACCTGGTCGGCGACCTCGGCGCCGGCGCCGCCGGGGCCGGTGAACCGCTTGGCGTCGACGACCGCGCCGTCCTTGGCGATCCGCAGGAACGGGGTGCGCAGCCCACGGCGGGACAGCAGCTCGTCGACGGCGGCGAGGTCGAGCAGGTCGGAGAAGTCCCGGGGCGTGTCAGCACCGCGGTCGGCGGCACGGGTCAGCAGCGGCCGGCGGGCCCAGTGCTCCTCGGCGAAGACCCGCGGGTCGAGGGCGGTGCACCGGCGCAGGGGGGGGGGGGGGGGGGGGCGGGCGCGCCCCCCCCCCCCCCGGCGGGCCGGCGTCGGCCGGGTCGTCTACCACTCGGTGCTGCGCCCGCAGGCGCGCGCGATGCCGCACCACGCG